>JAICKN010000291.1 GCA_025927855.1 Terriglobales bacterium | reverse complement strand
TGGGCGTAATGACGGGGCAGCCGGTTGAATTCAAAAATGAGGACTCCACAACGCACAATGTTCACGTCATGCCCAAAGCGAATACAGAGTGGAACCGCTCGGAGATGCCCGGCGCACAGCCGTTTCAGGCCGCATTCGACAATCCTGAAATCATGATGCCGGTGCACTGCAATCAGCATCCGTGGATGAATATGTATGTGAATGTTGTAATGAGTCCGTTCTTCGCGGTGACGGATGCGGCTGGCAATTTCCAAATTAAGGGTTTGCCGCCCGGAAAATATACGCTGGCATTTGTTCATGAAAAATTAGGGGAGCAGGACCGGGACGTGGTTTTGCAGGCAAAAGAGATAAAAAAGCTGGATCTCAGTTTTCAACCCTGACCGCATCCGCTAAAATACTTGGTTACTTGGTACGGAATTCCTACTAAGCACGCCAGTCTTCAAGTTTGAGGAGCAGCACCCTGAAATCGGTTTCCACTCCGTATAACGCAGCCTTACACCGTTTCGCTGTGTTTATGGCTTCCATCACCTTCGTATTGATTGTGGCCGGGGCCACGGTCACCAGCAATGATGCGGGGCTTTCGGTGCCGGATTGGCCGACGTCCTTCGGCTCGATTTATAAGATTCCACGCATGGTGGGCGGCGTGAAATTTGAGCACACGCACCGCATGATTGCGGAATTTGTGGGTCTGCTTACGATCATCTTTGCTATTTGGGTGTGGCGCGTGGACAAGCGCCGCTGGATGAAGTGGCTGGGAATCGCCGCGCTGGGGACTGTGATCCTGCAAGGGGTTCTGGGCGGACTGACCGTGCTTTACTTTTTGCCTCCGGCCATTTCTTCTGCTCACGCAGCGGTCGGACAGACCTTCTTCTGCATCGCGTGCGCGATTGCGCTATTTACCGGGCAGCGATGGGTGGATTGCGTTCCAGAGAACCTACCGGCCGCAGAGCGGCGGCCATCGCTGCTGACTCTTTCGGTTCTCTCAATCGTTGTCATGTATCTGCAACTCGTATTGGGCGCAATGTTTCGCCACCACGGCATGAGCTGGTGGCCGCACGTGCTGGATGCTCCTCTGGTCGCATTCATCCTGGGATGGACGGTGGTCCGGGTCCTTACCCAGCATTCCGCGATACGCGAGATACGCCGTCCGGCAGTGCTTTTATTGACGCTGCTGATCACGCAAATCTTTTTAGGATTTCTGGCATTCGTCACGCGCGTGGCTTGGGGCAAAGATGCAGTCCAACCCGAGCTGCCCATGGTGATTTCGACAGTGGCTCATGTGGCGGTCGGCGCTCTGCTGCTCGCGGTCACCGTCATCTTGACGATCCAAGTCTGGCGTCACCTGCCAAGCTCAAGCATTGAGCATACGACCGATCGTGAACGGAGGACGGTAGCGGCATGAGCACGGCATTCCAACCTTTGGTAGTTCCCCGCACCGGCGTTCGCGCGCTTTTTCATGACTATGCCGAACTCACAAAAATCCGCGTAACCATTCTGCTGGTTGTGACCGCGTGGTGCGGATACTACTTTGGCGCTCTGAAATCTGGCGTGCCCAGCGTTTCCTGGAGCCTGTTTCACGCATTGCTCGGCATTGGCATGGTTTCGGGGGGCGCGGCCGCGCTCAATGAAGCAATGGAGCGGCATGTAGACGCGAAAATGAGGCGGACTGCGCGCCGCCCTCTTCCCGCGGGAAGAATGAGCCTGGTCCACGGCCTGATCGTTGGATTCGCGCTTACCGTGGGAGGGGCGATCTACCTTGGATTAGCGCTCAATGCGCTTACGGCGTGGCTTTCCTTGGCCACCTCGGCCATGTATCTGGGCGCATATACTCCACTGAAACGCGTGCATCCGATATGCACACTGGTGGGAGCATTTCCGGGCGCCATGCCCGGGCTGCTCGGGTGGACGGCAGCCAGCGGCCGGGTTGACCTAGGCGCGTTCGTTCTTTTTGCCATCGTTTTCTTCTGGCAATTTCCGCATTTCTTTGCCATCGCATGGCTTTACCGGGAAGACTACGAGAGCGGCGGCATTCGCATGTTGCCTGTAATTGAAACCGATGGCAGGTCTACGGCGCGCAACATTTTGATCTACTCTATGGCGCTGGTTCCGGTCACCTTGATGCCCACATTTCTGGACTTTTCCGGCTGGATATATTTCGCGGGGGCGCTGCTTTTGGGCTTCGTATTGTTTTATTTCAGCGCGCGGCTGGCCCTGCTGCAGATGCCTATGACAGCGGGGCTTTCCAAAAAGTACGCCCGCCAATTGTTGCAGGCGACGGTAATTTATCTGCCTCTTTTATTCGCATTGATGATGTTGGACAAGATTACGGCGTAGAATAAACTGTGGCTTCCAGAGTACAAGAGCTTCCCATCGCTGCCGAGATAACTTCCTCCGGCCCGGCCGTTATTTCCGTTGAAAATTTAGTACACCGCTATGGAGACCGGACGGCTTTGGATGGGGTTTCCTTCGACGTCGGCCATGCGGAATTATTCGGTCTGCTGGGCCCCAACGGGAGCGGCAAGACCACGATGTTCCGTATCCTTTCCACGCTCATGGTTCCCATCGGCGGACATGCGCGCATTTTGGGTCACGACGTGGCGACCGAACCAAACCGGCTGCGCCAGAAGATCGGGATTGTATTTCAGTCTCCCAGCATTGATCTGAAATTGACCGCATTTGAAAATCTTCGGCACCAGGGCCATCTCTACGGCCTTCGCGGCTCGGCGCTTAAGCTGCGCATTCAGGAGATGCTTGCGCGCGTGGGACTTGCGGACCGCGCCAACGACAAAGCGGAAACATTTTCCGGCGGCATGCAGCGGCGCCTGGAGCTGGCCAAGGGATTGTTGCACCATCCCTCAGTGCTTCTGCTCGATGAACCTACAACCGGACTTGACCCGGGTGCCCGTCGCGATCTTTGGCAATATCTGCACATTCTGCGCGATGAAGAACGCGTTACCGTCATTGTCACCACTCACCTGATGGAAGAGGCGGAGCGCTGCGACCGCCTGGTTATCCTGAATCAAGGTGAAGTCATGGCTCTGGGTACGCCATTCGACCTGAAGAGTGAAATTGGCGGCGATGTGATCTGGATTGAACCGGCGCGCGATGTGGATGGCCTGGCGCAACGAATTGGGGCCAAGTTTAATGTGCGGGCAGACATCATTGGCGAGGAAGAGCGCAGCCGCAAGATTCGCATCGAACGGGAACAAGGGCACAGGTTTATCACCGAATTGGCGGAATCATTTCCCGGCGAAATTCAGGCCATCTCGGTGAGCAAGCCAACATTGGAAGACGTTTTTATCCGCCGTACCGGGCATAAGTTTTGGACGGAAACGTCCACAGAAAGATAGCTTAAGGAATTAACGTGGCCACCAGAAGCGCAACTTTACCATTGCAAGCCAG
>JAICKN010000112.1 GCA_025927855.1 Terriglobales bacterium | reverse complement strand
TCAGCGAAGTGCCCGCAGGCGTCAGGTAATCCAGAGTGAATCCGCCTTCATCCATTTCGGGCAGCAAATCCGAGCCGGAATAGCGGTAACAAACGTAGGATGCGGCAATCAATAGCGCACCCATACCGGCGAGCCACAGTGGTTTGCGGACGGCCCAGCGAAGGCAGTGTTCGTCAAAGTCAATGATCCTGTGGAAGATTTTTCCGGTTGAGGCCTCTTCCGCTGCCAGCAAATTTCCAAATGAGTTTTCTTCCGGATTTTTAATTTCCGCGACGCTCACATGCTTGCGAATGAAATATTGGCTCAGATTTGGCGTCCAGGTCAGGGCCAACGCGAGCGAGGTAAGTAGCGAGATGGCCATAGTGATGGCCAACGCTCGAAAAAAAACTCCTGTCACACCTGTGATCGAAATCAGCGGCAGGAACACCACAATGGGAGTAATTGTCGAACCCACCAGAGGGATCGTGATTTCCTTGAGGGCGCTGTGAATGGCCTGCAATCGGCCTTGCCCGGCATCGCGATGCAGCACAATGTTTTCAACCACGACAATGGCGTCGTCAATGATCAGGCCGACAGCCGCCGCCAAGCCGCCCAGCGTCATTAAATTGAAGCTCTGATTCAGCAGCTTCAACACGACCATGGTCACAAGAATCGTAGCTGGAATTACTAAACCGGCGACCAGAGAGGTCCCCCAGTCGCGCAGAAAAACTACCAGGATAAGAGACGCCAGGATCAGGCCGAGCAAGATAGCATCACGAACACTCTTGATGGAGTCGCTCACAATCAATGATTGATCGTAGAATGGCCGGACTTCGATTCCGGGCGGAAGCGATTTGCGGATCTGCTCAATTTCAGTATGAATTTCCCTGGCAACCTGCAACGTATTGCTCTCCGGCTGCCGCGTAATGTTGAGGAGGACCGCAGGCTTTCCATTCGCAGTAATAATTGTGTACACCGGCTTCACGCCAGATTGCACCATCGCAACATCGCCAACCGTAACGGGAACTCCAGCAGCTGTGGATTTAATAACTATGCTGGCAATTCCCGCGGCATTTTTAACTTGGCCGCTGACCAGCCCCAATACCAGTTGATGGTTGCGCTCAAATAATCCCGGCGAATCAATCAGGTTAGTGCGGTGTAGAGCGTCAAGAATATCGGTGACGGTCACGCTTGCGGAAAGCAGCTTGGCGGGATCGGGAATAATGTGAAATTCCGGCTCCTGCCCTCCTTGAATGAAAACCGTCGCGACTCCATCCTGGCGGTTGAGCCGGGGCTTGATCTGGTAGGTGGCAAGGTCCCATAGCTGGGTTTGCGGAACCGTATCTGAAGTCAGGCTATAGCCTAGAATCGGGAAACTTGCGAAGGTCAAGCGGTGTGTTTCGATTTTGGCGGTCGCCGGGAGCTCAGACTGAATGCGCGAGAGAGCTGCGTTTACATATTGCAGCGTCTGGAACATGTCTACGTTCCAGTCGAAGAACAGATCAATTTCCGCTGATCCCCGGCTGGTGATGGAACGTACATCTTGCAATCCGGGTACGCTGTTCACGCCTTCTTCAATCGGACGCGTGATCGTGACCATCATCTGGTCAATGGGCATTACGCCGTTGTCCACGGAAATCAAGACGCGGGGAAAATTAGTCGCTGGGAAAACCGCAACAGGAATGGTGAACGCGAGGTACGCTCCCAATGCCGCGAGAGTAATGATGAGAAAGATAATCGGCTTGGAATGGCGGACAAACCAATAGGAAGAATCAGGCGAGCTCACTTGGAGCCCTCGCTGTTCCCGGAGTTATTGCTGGTGTTTTCCGGGGTAATTTTGGCGTTGTCGGGCAAACCATAAGCTCCCGCGCCAACAATCCGGTCGCCAGCGTGCAATCCGGAAACGATCTGCACTTCATTATCTTGCCGCAGCCCTACCCGCACGCTCCTCTGGTGTGCGTGTCCATCCGCGCCTGCCAACATCACTGAAGTGCTTCCATCTTGCGCAGTCAGCAGCGCATCAGCCGGGATGACAATTGCCTGTGGCACATTTCCCGCGACCATGGAAAGCGTCACGCTGGTTCCGGGCTTTAACTCGTTTGCTGGATTCTCTGCCTGCACCCATACTTCAACCGTCGTGCTATTCGGATCAAGTGCCGGACTTATGACTGTGATTTTTCCCGGCACAGCATGGGCCAGGCCGGGCGCCCCGATGGTTGCGCTGTTTCCTATCTTCAGCAATGCGGCGTCTGCTTGGGGAATATGCGCCCGCGCGACGACTTTGGAAGTGTCCATTACGGTCAGCAGCGGTGTGCCGGCCGAGGCCATCTCGCCGGGATAAAGAGGACGGTCTGTCACCACTCCGGCAATTGGGCTGTGTATTTCGGAATAGCCGAGCTGCGCCTGGGCCGCTAGATACTTGCCTTTGGCGGATTCCAGTTCGCCGGCGGCAGCTTGAAGTCCCCGCTCTTTACCTCCCTGTTCCAGGGCCTGCAAATGGCTGGCGGCAATTTTGTACTGGTTTTGCGCATTGGTGAGGTCAACTTTTGCCTGCACCAGGTCTTTGCGCGCAATCGCGCCCTGCTTAAACAAGTTTTCGCGGCTGGTGTATATCTTCTGCTGCGCGTCGAGCGCTTGTTTCGCCGCCTGCTCATCGAGTTCAGCTTTCTGCGCTTCTTGAGGAAGCCCGGCGGCGGTCGCCGTAGCGTAGGCTGCCTGGGCTTGTTCGTAAGATCCTTTGGCATCCTGAGCGGCGGCCACAAGGTCCTGATTTTCCAGCACAGCCAGAAGCTGACCGCGCCGCACCTTGCTTCCGCGCTTCACGAAAAATTGTTTGACCGGGGCACTGATTTTTGGAGTGATTGCCGACTGGTCAATGGGAAAAAGAACTGCCTGGGCCGTTACGGTTTTTGTGAAATCGGTCTTCTTTACATCTATGATTTGCACCGCAACTACGGGCTCAGGTTCAGCGGCATCTTTGGAGCATCCCCAGAAAGTGATCGCTAGAGCAAGCACCATGGCGATCCCTGCGGGGCGGAAAAAGGTGTTCGGGAACAACCAGCGAAGGCGGCTAAGCGGCTGCGAAGCTCTCTGCATGGAAGTTAGAAAGTCCCCGTCAACGTTTGCAGGTTGGCGATGGCCACGCGGAAGCGCAATTGTCCATCGGCGAGCGCATTGCGCGCGAGTGTTAATGTGTTCTGCGCATCTACCACTTCCAGCACTGTAGCTTCCCCGGCTTGATAACGGTCCATGGTCAGGGCAGCACTTTGAGCAGCCAAATCCGCGGACTTCATCAGTGATTCCAATTCCTCGCGCGACGTTCCAGCTTCTTCATAAAAGATATGCAGGTCACTGAGTAATTGCCGTTGCGTTGAACTGAGTTCTACCTGGGCCTGCTCCCGCCGCAGACCAGCCTGCTTTAGCCGGCTGCGGTTTGCTCCCCAATTCCAGATTGGCAATTGGAGTGTTGCCGTGGCCGCATATCCCAGATTGTGAATGCCGTCTGTCCTTGATGCAAACTGATTGGCATCAATTCCGTAGATATAATTTAGTTCCAGCGACGGCAAAAAGCCATTCCGTGCCATATTGACCTGCTGTTTTGCCTGTTGGAGGGCGGCAAGGGCGGCATGCAGCTCGGGATTATTCTTGGCCGCGCTGGCCTGGATTTGGGAAAAGTCCGGCAAAATCTCCGGTGGCTGGAGATCGTCGATCACGGTGAAGTTTTCATTGAAGTCCGGGAAAACAAGCACCGCCAGTTCCAACCGGCTCCGGTCCATGTTTAACTGTGATTCCTGCAAGTCCCGCTGCTGTTGCGCCAGCTGGATTTGAGCTTTGATCACATCCGAATGCGCTACTTCGCCGCCGCGCTCGAGCTTTTCCGTGATGTCGGTAAAATGCTGCGCTTCATCCAGCGCGCGTTGAGTAGTTGCGTACTTCTTCTCGGCAGAAACCAATCCGTAATAGGCCTGCACAACAGTTACCATCAATCCACGGGCGGCAATTTCAGCATTGGCGCGGGCCAGCGCTTCCGCCGCTTTCGTGCGGCGAAAATCGGCGACATTACTCAACGAAATTACCTGCCGTACATCTCCCTGGCTCATGTACTCATGCACGCCATTTGCCCCTATGAATCGGCCAGTCGGCGTGCCATTGCCCTGCGTGTACAGGAAGCTAGCATCGTAGTTTGCGTTGGGCAGCAAGGCCGCGCGGCTCTGCACGCGGTCCTCGCGCGCAATACCCAACTCGGTTAAGGCTGTGTGATATTGCGGGTTAATTTTTTTGGCCCGGGCCAGGCAGTCCTGCAACGTCAACGTCACCGGTGCAGAGGAGGATACTGTCGCCTGACTTGGGCCGGTCGTGATTTGCGCGTCCATGCTTTGGGCCGAAGCTCCCACCGTCATCATCAAAACAAAACCCGCCGTCAATAAATAGGCCCAGCAGCTCTGCTTGCTTAAACCCTCCATCGCTTCCTCCACTTCTTCCTCTGCGTACCAGAACACCGAAGATCTAATGCTTATCGCCAGCGGTCTACCGCCTCCCACCAGATAAGCCTGCTCCATTCCCCCACATTCGTCTTGGCCCATTCGCGATGCTCCCACCACTTCACGCCAAATTGCGATGGATTAAACGCTGCCGCCACGCTGTATTCATGGTTGGGAACTTCCTTCTTAAAAATGCCCAAGGTGCGGCGGGTGTGAAAGTCGGAGGTGACCAGCAGGACGCGAGAGCTTGGTGCTTGAGCCAGGCAGGCTGCTGATTCCCGGGCTTCATCCTTGGTCGAAAATCCATCAATCGGGCAAATTGTGATGGCATTGTGCTCCGGCAGTCCCGCCACGTATTGCCGGGCAAGATCGGTTTGCATCCATTGATAGAGTTTCGCTCGGGCCGGGACATTGAGAATGATTCGCGGCGCATATTGCTGATGAAAAAGTTCCAGTGCGCGCGCTGGACGCGAATCAGTTTCCCCCGCCAAAACCAGAATCACATCCGCCTTTTGAGGCTTGTTGATCACGAGAAGCCAGCCAGAAAATGCACCCAGCAGCAGCCCGCATGTGAGTACGATTACGAAAAGTTTGCGCATGCGCGTGACCTTCGTGACATCAAGGTGTTTCCAAAGTAACCTGCCTCGTAACTGATTAAGAATATATGCTGGATTCGCGTGAGTTTCTCGTAAGAACTCAGTTACTCCATGGTAAAATTCAGCTTTATTTCCTGAAATTATGACTACTACATCTGTGTCCGCATCTCTTTCCTCCGAGCTCAAACAGAAGATCCAAAGCCGGCAAGCGCGCATTGCCGTTATTGGCCTCGGCTATGTAGGCCTGCCGCTTTCGCTCCTTTATACCGAGCAAAAATTCCGCGTGATGGGATTTGATATTGACGACCGCAAGGTGAAGACTTTGCGGGAGGGCGGAACATACATTCACCGCATTCTTGCCGGCGAAATCCAAAGCGCGCGATCGAAGGGCTTTGACGCCACCTCGGATTTTTCACTCTTGAACCAGATGGACGCCGTTATCATCTGCGTCCCGACCCCGCTGAATGAATACCATGAGCCGGACATGAGTTACATCGTCAACACGGCCGAATCCATCGCGCCTCATCTCCGGGCCGGGCAGTTGGTGGTGCTTGAAAGTACGACCTACCCGGGCACAACCGAAGAGGTGCTGGTCCCGATCCTCGAAAAAGGAAATAAAGCCGCGCTCAAAGCTTCGCGTTCGGAGAATTCCAGCGAACAAAAATTCTTTGTGGCGTTTTCCCCGGAGCGCGAAGATCCAGGCAATGAAACTGTCGCCCGGCGCGATATTCCCAAAGTCGTCGGCGGACTGGATCCCGAAGCTTCCGAATTGGCTGCCGCTCTTTACGGCTCCATCTTCAACCGGGTTGTTCCTGTTTCTTCCCCCGCCGCCGCGGAGATGACCAAGCTCCTGGAAAACATCTACCGCTGCGTCAACATTGCCCTGGTCAATGAGCTCAAGATGCTTTCCTTGCGCATGGGTATTGATATTTGGGAAGTGATTCAAGCCGCCGCCACCAAGCCCTTCGGTTTCCAGCCTTTCTATCCCGGCCCAGGTCTCGGCGGCCACTGCATTCCGGTGGACCCGTTTTATCTTTCGTGGAAGGCTAAGGAGTGGGACTTCCACACCCGATTTATCGAACTGGCCGGTGAAATCAACACGAACATGCCGTACAACGTGATTGAGTCCGTGACCAAGGCTTTGAATGGGCAGAAAAAGGCGTTGAACGGATCGCGGGTATTGGTGCTAGGGGTCGCTTACAAGAAAGATATTGATGACCTTCGTGAATCTCCCGCCATTACGATTATTGAACTTCTTAAAAAGGGCGGCGCCGATGTCAACTATAACGATCCATATTGCCCGCAAGTAGGCAAAGGACGGAAATATGATCTCGGCATGAAATCGGTGCCGATGGAAAATCTCGGCCAATATGATTGTGTGATCATCGTCACCGACCATTCCGACTACGATTACAAGAAGATCGTGCAGGAAGCAAAGCTCGTAGTGGATACGCGCAACGCGACGCGGGGAATCAAGAGCCCCAAAATCGTGGCTTCCTAGACAGCCTTCCCGGTTTGTAAAGCAGTTATTCGCGATAAGGGACATTCGTGAGAATGTCCCTGTTATTTTTTGTAGAGCGGACGCTTCCCACAAATTCCTCAGGCAAGCTGTCCTTTATAATCTCTTCTCACCCTTCAGGACCTCAAAAGCCTATGGACTTCGATCAGCTTGTCACTTTTCTGGAAGTGGCCAAACTTGGCAGCTTTTCCCGCGCAGGACAAAAAGTGTTCCGCTCGCAATCCGCTGTGAGCGCGCAAATCCGCCAGCTTGAGCAGGAATATGGAGACCGCCTTCTCGACCGTTCGGGGAAAGACGTGACCCTTACTCCGGCTGGCCGGGTGCTGTTTGCCTATGCCGAACGGCTGCTGCAGATGAAAGATGAATCGCTGCTGGCGGTGGCGGACCAGGGAAGCAGTCCGCGCGGAACGCTTTCAATCGGCGCGAATGAAGCTACCTGTTTATACGTCTTGCCGGATGTCTTCGCCAAATATTGCAGCCTTTATCCCAGCGTGCAGATCAGTATTTATCGAAATTTCAGTTACAAGATTCTTGAGAAGCTGGAAAACGGCACGCTGGATGTGGGAATTGTCACACTCCCCATTAAACAGAGCAGCCTTAAAGCGCATTCTATTTTTCGTGATCAGCTTATGCTGATGGTCAGCCCGCAAAATCCGCTGGCCAAGCATGAAATGGTGAGCGTGGCGGATATTGCCAAGCAGCCATTGCTCCTCCCGAAAACCGGTTACAGCCGCCGTCTCATGGATAAGCTTTTCCGCCCTTATGCCTCAGGATTGCAGGTCCGCATGGAATTGCCCAGTGTTGGGATGATCAAGAGTTTTGTCGCGGCTGGTTTGGGCGTGTCATTAATTAGCGCCAGCTTCGCCCGAGATCAGGTCCTTGCCGGACGCGTGAAACTGATTCCCATCAAAGGGCAAGAATTGTGGCGCGAGCTGGGAATCGCCTACCGCCGGGACCGCACACTGACGCGCGCTACGACCACGTTTATCAGCACCGTGCGCCAGCTTGCCTCAGCCTCGCCGAAATAACTGCGCTTATAGAAGTCTTGCAAATTAGAAATTGAAGACCAGCCTTCCCCTTTCTGGCATTTACGTGTAAAGAAATGTAAACGCTTCTTTTCCGCGCCAATCTTCATCTCTCGGCATCGAAACTATGTAATCCTTAGAATAATTACTTGTAGTTCATTCGCGATTATTTCTCATGTGGATTGTTCGCCTCGCGCTTCGCCGCCCTTATACGTTCGTCGTAGTGGCTCTTCTTCTCGTGATCCTGGGGCCGCTTGTGATCCTGAATACTCCAACCGACATTTTCCCCAACATTGATATTCCGGTTGTCAGCGTCATCTGGCGCTATACCGGATTCAATGCGCAGCAAATGTCCGATCACATTGTCACGCTGACGGAACGCAGCCTCACGACCACGGTTGACGATATTGAGCACATTGAGTCTCAGTCTTTGAATGGAACCGCGGTCGTCAAAATTTTTTTTCAGCCCACTGCGAATATTCAGAAGGCAATCGCTCAGGTCACCGCCGTCTCACAAACTCAGGTGCGGCAGCTTCCGCCCGGCACAACGCCTCCTCTGGTCATTACCTATAACGCGTCAACCGTTCCCATTCTGCAGATCGCCCTCTCAGGGCAGGGGCTTTCCGAGCAGGACTTAAATGATTACGCGCTCAATTTCTTGCGCACACGGCTGGTCACCGTCCCCGGCGTCGCCATTCCCTATCCCTATGGAGGCAAGCAGCGGCAAATTCAAGTGGATTTGAACACCGCCGAATTGCAGGCTAGAGGACTTTCTCCGCTCGATGTGGTGAATGCGATCAGCGCGCAAAATCTTATCCTTCCTTCCGGCACCTCCAAGATCGGCGCGCTCGACTACGACGTTGACATTAACGGCAGCCCGCAAACCATTCAGGAACTGAACGACCTCCCCATCAAACGGGTCGGCAATACCACGCTCTATATTCACGATGTGGCGCATGTCCGCGACGGATTCCCTCCGCAGACGAACATCGTGCGCGTCAATGGACAGCGCGCGTCGCTGCTGACGATCCTTAAGGCAGGCAACGCGTCAACGCTCGATGTGATTGCGGGCGTGAAAACGATGTTGCATCAGTTGGAATACAGCCTGCCTGACGCGTTGAAGGTCCACCCTCTGGCCGATCAGTCGCTTTTTGTACGGGCCTCGATTGAAGGAGTATTGCGGGAAGCCACCATTGCCGCCGCCCTTACGGCATTGATGATCCTGATCTTTTTGGGGAGCTGGCGCAGCACCCTGATTATCGCTATCTCCATTCCGCTTTCCATCCTTACTTCCATCATCGTGCTCAGCGCGCTTGGCCAGACGATCAACATTATGACGCTAGGAGGCCTCGCCCTCGCGGTCGGCATATTGGTGGATGACGCCACGGTGGAAATTGAAAACATCAACCGCAACCTCGCTCAGGGCAAGGAAGTAGAGCATGCCATTCTGGATGGTGCGCAGCAGATTGCCGTTCCCGCCCTGGTTTCGACGCTCTCGATCTGCATCGTGTTTGTGCCGATGTTCTTTCTGAGCGGTGTTGCCAAATATCTTTTCGTGCCCCTGGCGGAAGCGGTCACTTTTGCCATGCTGGCTTCGTATCTGCTTTCCAGAACGCTCGTGCCCACGATGGCAAAGTATTTAATCCGCGGGCACGAAGCTGAGTCGGGACACTTTGAGGCGCAAAGCCCGAACCCGCTGGTGCGCTGGCAGGCACAGTTTGAACTTGCCTTTGAGCGTTTTCGTGACAGCTATCACGCATCGCTCGAAAAAATCCTCCATCACCGCAAGCTGTTCCTCGTTGGCTTTATCGCGGTTTGCGCTTCTTCTTTTATTCTGCTGCCGTGGATTGGGGAAGACTTTTTCCCTTCGGTGGATAGCGGCCAGTTCAAGCTTCACGTACGCGCCCGCACCGGAACGCGCATTGAAGAAACTGCCCGGCTCTGCGACTTGATCGAACGCTCCATTCGCGAAAAGCTTCCTTCGAACGAAATTGAAAGCGTCATTGATAACATCGGTATTCCCTACAGTGGCATCAATCTTTCCTACAGCAGTTCTGCACCCATCGGCCCCGGCGATGCAGACATTCTGGTGAACCTCAAGCCCGATCATCGCCCTACAGAGGAATACATTCACAAACTGCGGATGGAGCTTCCCGGCGAATTTCCCGGAACTGAATTCTCGTTCCTGCCGGCTGATATCGTCAGTCAAATCCTGAATTTCGGCCTCCCTTCTCCCATCGATGTTCAGGTGCGCGGCTATAACGTGGAAGCAAACCGCAAATTTGCCGACTCTTTGCTCCAGCAGCTCAAATTTGTTCCCGGCACAACGGACATGCACATTCAGCAACCATTCGATCAGCCTGAATTGCACATCAATGTTGACCGCACCCGGGCCCAGCTTGTGGGCTTCAGTCAGCGCGACATCGCCAGCGATGTGCTGATTTCCCTATCCGGCAGCTTTCAGACCACGCCGGAATTCTGGCTCAATCCAAAGAATGGCGTCAGTTATTCCATTGCCACGCAAACCCCGGAATACCGGCTCGATTCGCTGCAAGACCTGGAAAACATTCCTTTATCAGGACCGACTCCGGCGCAGCGGCAAATTCTCGCCAGCTTCGCTTCTTTTCAGTTGGGATCCGGGAGCGAAGTGGTTTCGCACTATGACATTCAACCGGTCATTGACATTTTTGGTTCCGTGCAAAAAACAGACCTGGGCAGCGTGGCCAAAAAAATCAATCAAGTTGTGCAGGATAATGAAAATAAGGTCCCGCGTGGTTCACAACTTATTGTCCGTGGCCAAATTTTGACCATGCAAAAATCGTTTGTTGGGTTG
>JAICKN010000274.1 GCA_025927855.1 Terriglobales bacterium | reverse complement strand
GTCCCAGGGAAAATAAGCGACGCGGCCGCCGCCATGCGCGCCGAGATCGCGAAGGTATAGCTCGGAGATATCTGTCTTTGGGTCGCGCGGATAGACTTTTTCCATGGGCAGGTCGGGATAGCTTGGAATTAAAGTAAGCGGCACCTCGGCGAACTTCTCTGACGGTTCCACTTCAAGGCGGGAGACGCCATTTACAATGCGCGGAGCGTCTTCAAGACCTCGAAACAAAGGATGATTGGGGAAAGCTTCATGTTCCAGGCGAATGTAGGAATTCATCATTGGCCCCTGGCGGTGGCCGGTCCAGTTCGCAGCGAAGAGATCTGCAAGGCCGAAATTGGCGCGGCGGACGCCCCATTCGTCGTAGAGGCTGGTTTCGTAAGTTGCGATAAGGCTGCCGCCCCTGTTTACAAATGTCCGAAGCTGGTCGCATTGCGCGTTACTCAAGGCGGCAATGTTGGGAAGAATAAGCGTTTTGAACTGGCTTAGGTGCGCGTCATCGAGCAGGCGGTCATGCACCATCTCGAACGGAATGCGTGATTCCACCAATGCCTGATACCAACCGAGCGCGTAATCTTCCGCCTTCGCGCGCGCATTCGTTCCGCCATAAAACCATGCGGTTTGCTGCGAGTAAACGAGCGCCACGCGGGCGACCGGCGCCTGATGCTGCAAATAGCGGTTGTTCTTGTCCGTCCATTGATAAATATCTTCTATTCCTTTGAGCCAGCGCGGATCATGCAATGTCGCGCTGAATTTACTCAACCATGGACGCATGCCGTTGGCGATGGCATCGAGCACCCAGATGCGGATTTCCGCGGGGCTTTGCACACTGTCTTTCCAGCGGTAAGCCTCTTCTAGACCGACTCCGAATAATCCTGCGACGGGCTTCGTCCCCGCTGTGGCGCGGTATTCCTTGGCGGTCTTTCCAAACGACCACGGCGCAGCAACTCCGTGGCGGTCCTGGCGGTCGGCGACCAGGATGGGAACTTTTTCATTGATCTGCAATGCGTCGAGTGAAATGAGCGCGCCACTTCCATTGTTAGGAATGGCGTACGCAGCCGGGTTGATGGCGCGAATCTCGCGGTCCCAAAGTTCTAAGAGCTGCATGAGCCGCTGTTGCCGCCAAAGAATGTAAGCGCGCCGCGCGGGGTCCTGCGGGTCGTCAGTTCGTGGCAAATCAAAGCCAGAAGCAGCTTTGAAATTCGTGCGGCAATGCACGCAATAACACTGGCCGGAGCCGTCCCAGCGGTTGAGGAACAATCCATCCACGTGATAGCGCGACATGATTTCTTTGTGCACGCTGGTCATGAAATCGAAATTGTAGGGACCGTAGGCGCAGGTCACCCACATCTCCGGCGAGGCCCAGTGGCGGCGTGGATTGCCGTGCGCGTCCAATGCGATCCAATCAGGGTGCGCGGCGCGAAGATCATCGTAGGTGGCGTGCGGATCGGTACGGACCAGCACCGTCATATCCAGCTTGCGGCAGCTTGTGACGAGGTCGCCCAGTATGTCGCGGTCTGCCAGCCACGCGCTGCGATGATGAAAAGGAATTTGGGTTGGATAGTAGGCGACGCATCCACCGCCGCTGAGGCAAACGCCTTCGCAGCGCGTCTTTTGGAAGTAGTCCAGCCAGAAAATAAGATCAAATTGAGCAGGATCGTTTTCCACCAGCGTGAGTTCCACCCATCGCATTGGTTTCTGCGCCCAAGAGGGAATTGCGGGGGCGGAGTGGAGCGGCGTTTTACTGTCCCAAGCCAGAGCCGCGGGGATTGGAGCCAGCGCTGCGAGGGCGCTGGCTGTGGTGGTTTGCAAAAATTTTCTGCGGGTGAAAGGCGAGGTGGACATTCAGCATAGGATCTTACATGATCAACCTAGCTGGCCTGCCGCCGCTCGTCCCGTTCTCGGTCCGAGGCAGTTTCTGAAGCTATGCTCCGGGCGCAGGTGGTGCAGCCTTTAGTGATTTCCTTGCGCCGCTGCCGCAACCGTTCTTCGAATGTGGACCATCGTGGGCCAATGCCTACAGCGTTTGTGGAAATTTCAACTTCGTTCGTCGTTGGCGGAAAAATCCGTTCGGTTTCAGCCGCTTCGGGCTCCAGAATCGGCTGCCGGGTGCCGGTGTAGGAAGATCCTGACGAAGGCATCTCTGAGGTTTCGGGAGTGATATTGCGTCCTGAATCTTCCCGGTGCTGCACCGGGCCGTCATTCCAGGCGGCGCGGTATTTGTTTTCGTACTTTTTCCAGTCTTCCTCCGACTCCATGGCTTTTTCGTCGTAAGCCGGAAACGTCTCAATCTGCTGCTTGCTAAGGTCAACACGATAGTCGTCTGCATGCGTGGCGGATGCTTCCAGCCGGTCTGCGGGAACCAGGAATTTTTTACTGGAAAGCCAGCCGCCGGTATCCACCACTGCGTAGTGAATGGAGCCGTCAGAATGGTCGAAAACTATGTCATCTATCTTGCCCAGTTTTTCATCATTGCGACCGTAGACTTTTGCGCCACGGATTTCGTCTGCGTCTTCGTCGGAAAATTGAAAGTCCCTTAAGGTACCGAAATGCGCCATATTGCCTCCAGAACCGCTCTCGAATTCTCTTGCGGAACCTTAAGATGCCCTCATTGAGGGAGCCGTTTCATAAACAAAAACTAAGCTGAATTGCTGGTTTTTGTGCAACGTTCTTTGCGGATTGTACTTCTGACTTGTTGATGTCCTAGGTGCGCGTGGTTGGATAGCCAGTTTCTTTGGTTATAATTTTGAAAGGCATTCTCTAGACAATCCAATGTATTTGTCCTTATTGCTGTCCTTTCTTGTCGGCGGCGAAATTACCGATTTAGTAGGTGAAACCGGTCCAGTCGCCAAGGTTGTTCTTCTCATCCTGCTGGTGTTCAGCCTGCTCTCCTGGGCCATCATTCTCTCCAAATGGGGAGTGCTGCGCCGGGCCCGCATCCAGAGCGGGCGTTTTGTCCGGGCCTTCCGCAAAGCGCGGCAATTGCAGGATGTGAGCGCGGTCGCAGAACAGTTCCGCCCCAGCCCTTTGGTCGGGGTCTTTGAGAGCGGCTTTGATGAATATCGCCGGCAAGTGGGCAATGGCGGACTGCTGCGGAATTTAGTCGCCATTCAGCGCGCCATGCAAATTTCCGTTTCGGAGGAGATCACGCGCCTGGAACGGAACCTCCCATGGCTAGCCATCACCGGCGCGGTCACGCCGTTTATTGGGCTATTTGGAACGGTCTGGGGAATCATTGATGCCTTCCATGGTCTCGGTACAGCGGGCGCAGCAACGCTGCGGGCTGTTGCACCGGGCATTTCAGAGGCGCTCATTACCACGGCGGCCGGTCTGGTGGCCGCGATTCCCGCCGTCATTGCTTATAACCTTATTGGGGGCTCCATCCGTGATTTTGCATCGCGCGGGGACGATTTCGCGCTGGAGATGCTGAATGCAGTCGAGTCTCTGCATCCGCAAGCGGCCCGGCGGGAGATAGTGACGACCGAGGTAAGGCGCTAATGGCTTTCACTGCCGCCAATGGCCGCACGCAGCTCGCGCTTGCCGATATCAACATTACGCCGCTGGTGGACGTGGTGCTCGTGCTGCTCATCATTTTCATGGTGACAGCTCCGGTTCTGCAATCCGGTATTGAAGTGAATGTGCCGAAAACGCGGACGGTCAAAGAGATCACGCAGGAGCGGCTGGTGATCAGCATTGACAAGCAACAGCGGGTTTACCTGGGAAATGAACCCATCAATATTAATGAGATTGGCGCCACGCTGCGGCAGAAAATCCGCGATCCGCAACACCAATCCATTTTTTTACGCGCCGATGAGGACTTGCCGTTTGGCGTTTTCGCCACAGTAATGGACGCGGTGAAGCAATCCGGCCTTACCAATGTCAGCATCGTTACGCAGCCATACGAGGGACATGGC
>JAICKN010000295.1 GCA_025927855.1 Terriglobales bacterium | reverse complement strand
TCGTTGCGGGGCTCTGCTCATGAGCAACCCCTGAACGCCCCGGGAACGGGGCGTTTGTGTTTGCCGCACTTTTGCTTTGCCTGCGAGAGAGAGGGTGGCCTAATTTTTTAGCATGGAACCGTAAACTCCGCCGAGATGAGGACGGCGAACAGACTCACGCGGCTGCGCTGTGGATCAGGGGCGGATTGCCTTCGGCGGCGTTTACCAGGTCGCGGGTTTCGGAAGAGGGCCAGCAATCATCGGCGCCCGCGCCAAGCACATCGGCCCACATCTTTTCGTCGGCGGCGCGGTGATTGCAGATGATCCGGCAGGCAGGAAAATTTCGCGAGAGATCGCGAATGTCAGCAAGCGAAGCGCGCTCCATATCCACCAGCAGGACTTGCGGGCGGTATTCCGCGGCATAGCTGCGCAATTCATTGATAGATTCCGTCCGGTGAATTTGCGCGAAGGACGAAGACAATGCCTGCGCGAGCGAGTTTGCGATGTAAAGATTGCTTTGCAGAAGAACGACGCTGGGGGACTGCATAATAGCCTTCAATTTTTCTCCACCTTAAAGGTGGATCAGGGACAGCGGGAACGCCGTCGCGGTTACTTGCAAAAGTTGGAAAGACCGTTGCCGCCGGAATCAGCGGCTTACAGAATCAAAAGGTTCTGGCTGGACCTTGCCGTTTTGCTTCAGCAGAATTTCTACTTTTCCTTCCGCTTCTTCCAGTTCCTTGCGGCAGGAAGTAGAAAGCCGCATGCCCTCTTCAAAGAGGGTTAAGGATTTCTCCAGCGGAACTTCGCCCTTTTCGAGTTCTTGCACAATCTTTTCCAAACGCTGAATGCAATCTTCAAATTTAGCCAAGGGGAAAACTCCTCACTCATTCTACTGCGATTTGATTGCGCCGATATCCAGTAAAAGCTGTAGGAAGGGTGCGTTTCCGAAAGCGTTTACACGCAGGCGGCGGTCCCGGAGCCGAGTGCTTCCAGAACGTCAGCGACGAGGTTATAACGGGCGCGGGGCGCGCTGATTTGCGCTCCCTGGACCATGGGGCGGACCGCCACCAGCATTTCACGGGCGATGGCAACGCCTTCCTGGCGGGCGGCTTCCGGGGTGGCCGCCCTCTGCATACGCTCCAGAATGAAGTCAGGGACGGAGACGCGCAGCTCGTTCTTCATGAATTCAGCCTCGCGCGCGCTGGAGAGCGGCCAGATACCGGCCAGCACGGGGATGCGGCAGTGCTCGATTTCACGCAGGAAGTTTTCCAGCAGGGAAAGGTCGAAGACGGGTTGCGTGACGGCGTACTCAGCCCCGGCCCCCACTTTATATTCAAAGCGCCGGATTTCTTCGTCCACATTCGGGACGCCCGGATTTGCGCCCACGCCGATCACGAAAGACGTGCCATGGCCAATCGGGTTGCCGCCGATATCCAGACCGCGATTCAGGTTGCGGACGATGTTGACCAATCCGATTGCATCCACATCGAAGACAGCCGTGGCGTCGGGATAGCCGCCCATCTTTGGCGGGTCCCCGGTAATGCAAATCAGGTTTTTAATGCCGGTCGCTGCTGCGCCCAGCAGGTCGGACTGAATGCACAACACATTCCGGTCGCGGCAGGTGTAGTGAAGCACGGCTTCAATCCCCACCTGCTGCTGCATGAGCAGCGACAAAGCTTGGTTGCTCATGCGCGCCGAGGCGCGCGGGCTGTCGGGAATGTTGATGGCGTGAATGCCGATGGATTTAAGAAAACGGCCCCCTTCGATTTCCTTCTGAATGTCCGTGCCTTTAGGGGGGACGATTTCCGCCATGGTGACGAATTCTCCGGCAGCGATTCTTGCGCCCAGGCTGGAACGCTTTTCCAGAGGAGTCGTCAGGTCAAGCTTGGGCGCTTCCGCGCGGGCGCTTCCGCCCGCCGGGCGGGTGCGCGCTTCTCCCGCACGCAGGGCGTTCTTCATGACGCGGATGTGGTCAGGAGTAGTGCCGCAGCATCCGCCGACAACGCGCACGCCGGCGTTGATAAACTTCTTCGCATAGCTGGCCATGTATTCGGGCGAGCACAAGTAAATGTTGCGGCCATCCACAGAACGGGGAATTCCCGCGTTGGGCTGCGCGGCGAGCGG
This sequence comes from Terriglobales bacterium, assembly GCA_025927855.1. Classification (GTDB taxonomy): domain Bacteria; phylum Acidobacteriota; class Terriglobia; order Terriglobales; family Acidobacteriaceae; genus JAICKN01. The sequence goes on along the minus strand of JAICKN010000295.1, from coordinate 1,181 downwards.
CAGGGAAGTGAGATTCTTGATCTTCTCGATGGCGTCGAGCATGGCGACCGGACCCACGCTGCAATTGCAGCCGATCACATCGGCCCCCCATTGCTCTAAATGCGGGACAAAAATTTCCGGGGAAGAACCATCGAGCGTATTGCCTTCTTCATCCACCGTGACCTGCGCGACCAGCGGAATTTTTGGGCCCACGTCGCGCGCGGCCAGAATGGCCTGATGGATTTCCTCCATGTAGCCAAAAGTCTCGAGCATAATAATGTCTACGCCAGCCTCGACCAGCGCTTCGATTTGTTCGCGGAAAGCGGCGCGGGCTTCGGCGAAGGATATCTTGCCCAGCGGCTCGATGCGGCTGCCCAAAGGACCCACGGAACCGGCCACCCAAACGTCGAAGCTCTTGGCGGCTTCGCGCGCCAGACGGACGCCTGCCATATTGATATTCCGCACACGGTCACCCATGCTGTGGCGGGAGAGGCGGAATACATTTGCGCCAAAAGTATTAGTTTCAATAATTTCCGCGCCAGCCTGCAGGTATTCGTGGTGAATTCCGCGAATTAGTTCGGGCTGGGAAAGATTCAGTTCGTCGTAGCTGCGGTTGATGAAAATACCCTTGGAATAAAGCAGGGTCCCCATCGCGCCATCGCACAGGACCGGCGATTTTTCTAACCTTTCAAGAAAATTGGCAGGCATTGTGAAAGAAGAATACAGGAGATGGCCTTTTTTTTCATTATGGCGCGGTTCATGAGCCAATCTGATCCCAACATATCGCACCAACGATGAGGGAATTGGATCGGCGCTGCCCGGCGGTTCCGATTGGTTAACGGCGGAGATACCGAAATGGATCTCATGCAGTTTTGGGGTTGCCCCACTCTTCTCGCGCAGTTTGCGAGAGGGTGGGATGCTTTGAAGGTTAGAATCCCTTCCGATGCGGCCCAACCCCTACGCTACCAACAGCAGCGCTGCCTACATTTCATTGTTTTCAGTTGCTATCGCGAAAGGGTGGGGCAACCCGCATGTTATATAGGTTCCTGCCCAATCCAGCTTGAAGGGGTACCCGAAAGAGCAGATTCCTCTCTTCGACGGTACTCAGGGCAGGGTTTTTCTCGCTAAAGAACGCTGGCTTGATCGAATTTTGAAAAAGGTCGAATTCTATGCTAACCGGCACTGGGATAACTCGTCTGAAT
>JAICKN010000026.1 GCA_025927855.1 Terriglobales bacterium | reverse complement strand
CGCCCGTAGATTCTGGGGATTCAATTCCACCGCTTTTCGCAAATCGGCGATCGCCGCTGCGGAATTTCCACGCTGGCTTTCAAGCACGCCCAGCAGGTCGTAAATCTGGTCGTTTCCCGACGCCAGCTCACGCGCCTTATTGAGCCTTTGCGCGGCGGCATCATAGTTCCGTTGCCGCAAGGCGAGAATGCCCCAATTCGCCCACCCGGCAGGCTCGCCCGGCACCAGCTTCGTTAAGTCAGAAAGTTTCTGTTCGGCGTAGATGTCGTGTCCAACTTCCAGCGCTGCCAGGCCCACATAAAAATCGGAAACCGCTCGCGAATATTCTTCTGATCCCTTCGCTGGCAGCTTGGGGCCGGAATGGCAGCCTGCGGAGACAATGAGCACGGCGGTTGCGAGGCCAGACACTGCGGCCCGCTTGAACTGTTTTGAATGCATTCTGTACATGGTGGAAATACGAAGCATGAAACGGACGGCTAATTATATGCAATCTGCTCGAAATCCGGCCCGCTCAAGCTTGCGTGCCGGTTTGCGCTTGCGCCGCTTGCCTCCGCTTCATCAGTTGTTTGCGTTTTTTAGAGACGCCGCGATACCACAAAAGCGCGACCGCCAGAAACGGCAACGAAAAGAAGACAAGCCCAAAGCGGCCCATGACTGTAGGCGTCGCTTCCACTCGGGAGAAGGCCTCCCCGCTACCCTCAGCGCTGTTGATCACGAGGTGCACTTTATAAAATTCATCGCGGTCAAAATCCGCCAAAACTTTGTACACCACCTGATTGCGGGTATCGTCGCGCTCACCTTTGTAAAAGGTCTCAGGAAGGCGGCCGCTCTCCGGCTGCACGCCTACCTTGATCTTCAGGTCGTTCGGAATTGTTTTGCCGGGAAGCGGGTCAATCATCACATAAAAGGTGCCCGTTCCTATATCCGGATGGGTCCACAGCGCGATCGTGCATGGCCCCACCTGCTTGTTCTCAATAATCGGAAATGGAGGCCCGATATGCGCGCTGGCGGGAATGCAAAGCGCGGCCAGCGAAGTGATGAATAAAAAAATCGCAGTGTGTATTCGTAATAAAGGCATTCGCAATTCCAATCATTCTAACTGCTCATCATGAATGTGGCCCGCATTTCCATGGGCTGAAACATCAGCCAGAGCGCCGCGGCGCAGATCAACAAACAGACAATCGCCCACGGAATAAATGCCCGCATGGGATGACCGGGGCAATCTTCTTCAGCCAGCCGATGGGTTACCAGCAACGATCCAAAAAATCCCAGGATGATAAAGCCGAGTTCAATCGGCTGTACAAACCGCATGGGAATTCCCGTCCACAGCCAGCGCGGATGGCCCAGAAAATTCCAGCCCAGGCTTGCCATCGCGCTTTGGCTTACAGGAACAATCGTGAACATTCCGGTAAAAAAGTGGAAGCCATAATGCGCCAGCCACATTCCGAACCCAAGCGGGACCAGCGCATAACTGTAGCGCACCATCAGCGGCATTAATGTCCGCCGGCTTCCGCCTGATTTTTGCGTAAACCATGCGGCTCCGCCCAGCAAAACCAGCGGCTCAACCAGAAGGAAGAAGGCGAAAATCGTTGCCAGCACGGGAGCCTCAATGCCCAAATGCAACAAATGGCCCAGCCACTTTTCCACCACGTAAACCGGGCTCACCATTCCGAAGGCATTTAATAACGCGCCAAAAGTGAATACGATCATCAGGGCTGCCATGTCCTTGCGGCGGGAAAAATGCCCGATACCCGAACGATGGTCTTCCACAGCCATCAGTTCACTGGCGGGCATGCGGCTAAGAATCCCCACGTTGTCGTGCGGGCAGGCATGGACGCAATCCAGGCAGAAGGTGCAGTCCATGTTTCCAACTTTTCGCGGCTGGAAAAGAGCGAGCTCGCAGCCGCGTTGCAAAATCACCAGATCGGAACCAGAATCCCGGCGGCCGCGAATGCAATCTTTCGTATGGCAGTCCGTGCAAACCTCTGGATCGCGCACCGCAACCTCGAGCGGCGATACCGTGGACGCCACAAAATTGAATTGTCCCAGCGGGCAAACAAATTTGCAGAAGGCCGCGTGCTTGAATAGCCCATCTACGATCAGCACCGTTCCGAAGTACGCAAGAATCAGCCACGCAGTCCACAACGGAGAAGCCCACAGGTCGAACAGTTCGTAGATAAACAAAACAACGACGAACAGGCCCACAGACACCCATTTATTGCGCAGCTTTTGCGGCCAATTCCACCGCGGGCGGAAGAACTTTCTCGCAATATTTCGAACCAAAACAAACGGACAGGAAAAGCAGAAGAAATTTCCCGCGCCCAGTATAACCAGGGCCAACACCCCGCGGAAGTGAAGCCACGTAAGCGTTGTAGCCAGATTTTTCGGCGCCAGGGATGGCCCGAACAATCCATGCAGCACCATCAGAATGGCGACAAGCAGTAGCGGAATTTGCACAAACGTCCGCGCATGGCGCCAGCCTAAAAATCTGCCTACGCCGGGGACCCGCATTAGATCAAATGGAGGGGATTCTTCGAAGTCTACTTCCGGATTTGCTAGTACCTGCGGCAACTTATTTGCTCTTTACTCCACTTACATCAATTTGGTTTTCTACTTTCTTGCCGTTGGCCAACGTGATATGCGCCAGCAAGACCCAATCGCCGCCCATATTCAAAGTAAGTTGTCCCTGGTATTGCCCCGGCGCGGTCTCTTTAGCGTCCCCAAACACAGGAGCCATGCCTGCGTGGGTCATATCTCCTTCCAGCGTAACATGCGCTCCAGTCACGGCTTTTGAAGCATCTTCCAGCCTGAAGCTAACCATGATGGGGCCTACTCGCGGAGGTTGAGGAGAAATCATTGCTTCCTTCAAAGCTACGGAAGACGATGCTGACCTGGTACAACTCACCGCCAGAATTGCGATCGAAAAACATATAGGGAGGATTTGAAGCACTCTCGCGAGGCTGACTTGCCCGCCTCTACGAAAGTTAAACTTCATATCCCCCCTCAATCAGAAAAACTAACGTTAATAACTATGCCGCGCAAGCAGGCTGCTCATGATGCTCACGGCCCCATTCGCAAGTGCAACTCGGGTTCCCCTGCTCACCCTCTGGCGGAAACATGTGGTAATACATGCCGATCACCATCGGGATAAAGACAACCGTGTTATAGAACAAGTGCAGCTCCACACGCGGGAAAAACAACTGCAAGACGCTGCAAGGGACCGGCTTGTGCCAGAAGTTGTGGTGAGTTGTGGCCTGATAAATGAGCAGGAAGTGCTCAATATGGTGCCAGAACTGGATCCCGAATGAGATCATCCACCACGTATGCGAGACTCCCGTAAAGCCTTTCCGGAAGATCCAGATTCCGATAAGCATGACCAGCGCATAGCCATAGTGAAGGGCTTCGGTCTGAATCAGCCAGGGCCAAACCAGCCCAAGAAGGCCCAAAGCTTTTGGCCGGGGCCAATGCATGACCCATATCTGATAAGCCTGTACCAAATGCTCCATCCAGTGCGCCAGCACGATGGCCATAAAGATCTGTAATCCACGCTCATGCCAGCGGGTATTCAACTTCTCAAAAAAACCAGCATTCGGATTGGGTACGGCATGAAGATTAGGAACTGCTGGAACGGAAACCGCCATATTGCAAATCTCCCCTACCTTTGAATTGGCATCACCAAAGATAGATCAAAGCCAAAAACCGTCAATAATGGATTTGTACTAGGCTGGGCGGCCAGTGCAAGGTGGTTTATTTCGTTGCACTTAGGGTGCTCGCAGGCTGCCTGTCTGCAAGCGCGCTGCTATTACCGGACGGGGGCTGCAACCATTGTGTTGCGCGTTCCTTTCGGCGAAAGAGTGGCGATGCTACAGCTCTCGGAATGGGGAGCGAAGCTCACGGAGGCGCCATTGATCCCCGTCACCAAGCGTCCGTTTACCGTCGTCGAACCGCTGCCTCGGAGGGTGTTGTCGGGCGCGACAATGAGGAGGAACGCGCCGCCGCTGTTCTGCACATGAACCAGGAAGCCATTAGCGGTATTTTCGACCGTGTAGGGTGCGCGTACATGGGCTTTGCCGCAGTCCAGGGTTACAGCGTCATTGTCGAATTCCAGCCCGAGTCGCGAGCCGTCAGCATACTGGCCCGTCATTCTGAATCCGGTCACCAGAGAGGTGTTTTTATCCGTTGCGTCAAGAAGACGAATGCCAGTTTTCGGGGTAGTCACCGGCTTGGGCGGCACAAACGCGAGCTGGCTAATGGTGCAGCGGTCCATTTTGGCCTGGTATATCGGAGTGGAAGTCGTGTTGCAACCTCTGGTGCCGTAGTTGTTTGTCCTGCACGAGTACTCATTGTGAGTGCCGATAATGATGCGGCCCTTGACCGGGATGGAACCGGGCCCGGCGAGGGAGCCGTCAGGACGCAGCGTGAGCACGATGTCATCGGGCTCGTTGGCCAGCACAAGCTGGGTTGCGCCGCGGGATTTGCGGATGGAGTAGTCATGGGGATCGGCGACAAGTTTTCCGCAGTCCTCGAGCGTCGCCGCGCCCGCGTCGAAATTGAGACCCGGCAGATCTGATCGGCTGTGATAGTTGCCAATTAGTACGACTCCATTCAGCGGCGGCGGAGCATTCGAATCGGCCCCCATCCAATTGCCTATTCCCTGCATTAAGCTGGAGCTTGCACACTGGGCTGAGGCCCCGCCGAGCTCAAGGCAGCGGCGTCCCTCGGGAGAGTCGTTGAATACTTCAAAAGCTTCGCCAATCATGCCTGCGGCGTCGGAAGGTCCGTTACTGCTCTGCGGCTGGCTCAGTCCCTGCTGTATCCTCTGCTGGTTGCGCTGGTAGCTCGCGGCGAGACTGGCTTCCGAGGCTTTGTAGGCGTCTGCTGCTTGCGCGCCCTCGAGTTGCTTAATCCAGCTCAGAGCGTTATTGATCGAATACCTGGCTACTGTACGATTAAAATCCGTCACTTCAGTGGGAGCATGCGCCTTAGTATAACTTTGAGTTAAATCGTACTGCGCCTCCGCGTAATCACCCATCAGCTTCCGCTCGCCGGGAGTGAAGGCTCCGCGGTAGTCACGGGCTTCCTTAATTCTTTGAATATAGATTTGCAGGTATTGGAAGACCGCTACTTGGCGGGCGAGACTGTCATTAGGGTCAGTGCCTTTGATTTCGCTTTCGACGCGCTGCACCGACGGCAGGTCTTTGGTGTAGTCGCCGGAGCCCTGCTGGGTTTTTCGCGCACCCGATACAGTTGGTTTACACGCCTTGAGATGGGTAGCAGTTTCAGGGCGAGGCTTGGCGACCTGCCCGAGAAGTTTGCCATTCTGCTCGACTCGAATCAGGCAATAATCCTGAGCGTTTTGCTTCTGGCATTGAGAAACAGTGAGCGTAATTCCGCCGGGACATTCATAAGGAGTGTTCATCTCCAAATCCGACGATGCCTGCGAAGACGACGCCTGCGAAACCGAGGCCGCGACGGGCGCTGCGCTCTTCAGCTTGCACTGCCGCATCTGGTTCCAAACGTCGGCGCGTTTGTTGTAGCGTTCGGAGTTCTGGTCGCGCTGATAGTAGCAGAACTCAAACTTCGGCCCTTTCTCGCAACGGTGAACGACGTAAGTGGACCCATCGGAACACAGATAAGGTACGTTGAACTGCAATGAGTCCTGGGCCGCCGCAAGAGAGGCGGAGACCACGAGCAACACGGTAATAACGCAAGCACGAACGTAGATTGTCAATGCGCGAAGCATAGGGGACTCCCGGTTACTTCTGCTTGGTCAGTCTCGTCATAAAACCGCCTGGAGGGCCATTGAGAGCACCATCATCGTCCACAGTAAAAGTTGTTTTATCTCCCTCGCAAAGCAACGTGACGGTTTTGCCGCTCTCCGTGTAGGTGCAGTTCGTGGTCGCGGGGCCGGTGGAGACATAAGCTTTGCCGCCGGACTTGAATTCTATCTTCACCACGCCGCCGTTATCCGCGTATGTGTTGCCCTGCACATTCCCGCCGCAGCCGGTCGCCGCAGCCAGGATCGCAACGACTGCCATGACCTTGGCCCTGCCCAAACTGAATTCGTGTTTCATAAATGCTCCCCTTATTCTTTGAAGTGCGTGCCAAAGCACGCCCGCCGAGCTATTTCAAAATTGCATGAGTTGCTCGACCTAATTCCCGCTGTGCACAATGGATGTTCCAGCGCCGATCATCGTGGCAAGGCTCATATCCGGCGAAAGTGTAACCGTGATTCGCTTCAGTGAATTGTCATCCTGCGCCAGGAATGAGAGGCTGCCGTCCGCATTGAAATCCCACCACTGCGGCGTAGTCGCGACAGTTCTACCGGCCGGCGAAAAATCCACGATAGGCTTGCCATCAGCCATGAGCCGGAAATCGTTGCTGCCCGCCGTGCCGCGGAGCCACAACAGGTGCTTGGCATCGGGTGAGAATCGCAGAAGAGTGTTTCCCCGGCTCGGCGTCTCGAAGAACTCGCCATCAACAGAAATCCCGTGAGCAGCTCCCATCAGTGCCAGATATGCAACGTGCTGGCTATCGGAACTGAAAATGTATGGCAATGCCCCCGAGCTTGCCGGGTCAATCTGGTCCCCGCTAAAGCCAGCTTCGCCAACACGGGTTGTGTCCACCATCAGGTGGCCGCCCGTGTTGCCGTCGTAGTCAATAAAAGCAAGGTGCTTTCCATCCGGACTGAAGTTCATGCTTCCAAAGCTGCGTCCCTCTACCGGAACGGTCTTTCCATCCAGCAGCAAACTGGCACTTCCGTTTACTGTCATGGAGGCCGCCACGTGGTCCCCCGCCGGGGCAATGACGGGACCAACAAGCGCCCCAACCCCGGCCCCGCCGAATTCGTGATCGCCAACCACCACGAACATCTTATTGTTCGCGATCGCCTGGTAAACCGCGACGGAGGAATCGCCTGTAAATGCGAGGTTGTTGATGGCGGTATATTGCTCGCCGCGTTTGCCGTCGGCGACGATGTAACGGTGATTGTTAATGTCGTAGCATTGGGCCGCGTAGTGCTTCCCATCCGGGCTGACGATCACGTTCTCGATCAGGCCGCGCTCTACCGTCTCACTGCCCGGGACCTTTTTCCCATTAACTACGAGGAACGAGACCGGATGGCCATTCGTTCCACCAGTGACCGCCATGACCACCATGTTGCCTGCCGGCGCAGTGTAGATTTTGAAATTGAAGGCGCGGGCGATGGGTTTGCCATCGTACAACAACTCGGTGATAGCGCTGTTCGGAATGGATCGCTGAGTGTAGAGATGTTTGCTGTCGCTGGTCCACTGCGGGGCGCCACCCTTATAAGGCGCAGGCTTGCCATCTATGATCAGCATCCACGGCTTCGTGCGCCGAGGATCGTTCCACACGTATGCGTAATGATCGCCGTCGGGGCTGAATGCAATCGCGCGAAAATCTGACATCCGTTCGCCCGGAGGATCGGACTTACCATCGAAAACGAATCGCCCAAGGCTTACACCCCCAACTTCACCGGAGGTGATGTAGAAGACGTGCTTATTGTTAGAGCTAAAACCGATCAGGCAGTTGAATATCCCATCGTGGGATTCTGAGGTGCGGGCCAGCTCCTTGCCATCGACCATAACCACCATCTGACCGCCCGACATTGCGCAGTACCCGTAGCGATTGCCGTCAGGGCTGAAGGTAATGCTGTTTTGCGAGTTTTCTTGCCGGATGATTTGGTCGAACTTCGGCCCTTCCACGCCGTCATACCAGACCACAGCGCGGCTGCCATCGTTTTCAACCGTCGCGACGTGCACCCCATGCGGGCTGATTTCAAATTTTGCCCCCTCCTGCACCGGCGCCAGCATCTTCTCTTCTATTTTTGTTCCCGCTGGTGGCTTGAATGCGCCCGAGTCGTTGATTTGATTCTGGGCCGATGCGGTTGCTTGTCTTCCGGAGCGCTGCCCCTGTTGCCCATTCTGCTGCTGCGGTTTCTGTTGCTGCGCGCCTTGCTGCCGGCCCTGCTTCGCGGCATCCTTGATCTGTTGCCACACGCTCTTTTTCGCTTGGGCGCCCGCAACCAGAGCGGTTCCCAAAATTACCGCAACCATGAACGTGCCGCCACACAGCAGTTTGAACGTTTGTTTCGAGATGCAAATCATTATTTGCTCCTACAATCCCCATCGGGAAAATGGAAAACTCAAAGCTCTATTTTTTGGCCGATCCCGCTCCGGTCGCCTCCACGCCAGTCACAACGCACCGCCCGGAACAAACATCTGCACTACTGAATCGAAACGAGTCGCTCTGTTTCTGCGATTACGAAAAGTTATTTTTGTTTCCGAATGCCGGGAGACTACGCTGCCGCTTTGTTTACTGCCACGGGAGTTTCGGCGGCTTTCGCTGCCAGATAGTTCTTCAGTCCAATACCCGCAAAGTAAAGACTGGCGAGCGCAGAGAGATAAATTCCTGTGCCGTACGAGATTGCTTTTGACATTTCGTCCTGCGCCTGCCGCTGCATGCCGGCAAACATTCCTCCGGCTGGGGCCGGCCCCATGGCGTTGCTGATGGCGTTATGCGCCATGATTCCGACGATCAGCATGAACGCCAGCGGCAGCAGGCCGCCTAGCGCAGCACGCTTGTCTTTCCAGAAATACTGAACGAATGGACCAGCTAAACAGATCAGCGCGAGAAAGCCGTAAAAGCCTGCGCTGCCATGCACGTTGCTTCCCAAGACTTCGAGAATATTGCTGGTATTGAGTACGCCTAAAACCTGCCAGAAGGTGATTTCAATGTTTCCGGCGAAAGGAGACTGTACCACAATTGCGTTCAGCCAAATCCACGAGATGAACAGCACCAATGCCGCAATTAGATTTGGCATTCCCACTTTGGCGACGATCTGGCCGAAGAGCTGGCTGCCTTTTTCCTTTGCTGCCCTTAGTGCAATATCGGCCTGCTCTTTGGCGATTTGGGATTCAGATACAGCCGTTATGCCGCTGATCTGGCCGTTTGGCTCAAAATCAACATCCACTGCCAGCCCAGCTTTCGGCGCGGCTTCTGACTTCCAAACTCCTTCCAAGGCAAAGGGATACTGCTGGCCTTCGATCATCAACAGTCCGGGCCCGGCGCTCGTGTCGCGCAAAACTTTTCCTCTTTTTTTCATATTTTCTCCATGCAAGTCGCAGAAACAAAAAGCAGTTGTATGTGTCAGGAGCGGGTGTTAGGATTTTCGCGCTACGGATTCCTGTTTCTCCTCCCCGTCCGCTCAGCAGGCCAGATTTCACAGCGGCCTCTACTTCGCATTGCGCAAATAGATAGGGAAAACTGTCATGCTCCTCCGAAATTCTCGAGCAGCGAGCGGCGCTGGATTGGAGCCGTCAGGGAACTCTGAGGAAAGGCAGACGCTCGATCATTTGTTTAGCGTGACTTATGAGGAGCTTCGGCGGCTGGCCTCAAGTGTCAAGCGGGGAGATCAGGGGCAAACCCTGTGTCCGACCGCGCTGGTCAACGAAGCCTGGGTGAAGCTGGCGAACTCGCCGGATTTTGAAGCTGCATCCCATCTGCACTTCAAACGGATCGCCGCCCGCGCCATGCGGCAAGTTTTAGTGGAGGCAGCCCGCCGCCGCAATTCGAAAAAACGCGGCGGGGAAGAAGATGTTGCGGTCATAACGTTCGATGAGTCGCTGATGCCGGTTGTTCAGGGCGGGAAGGAACTGCTGGCGTTGGATAACGCGTTACAAGAATTGGCGAAGTTGAACCCCCGCCAGGCCCTCATGGTGGAAAATCGCTTCTTCGGCGGATTTGAAATCAATGAAATTGCCGCGCTGCTCAATGTGTCGGAAGCGACCGTGATGCGCGATTGGAGGGCCGCGAAAGCGTGGCTTTCGAATGAACTCCGGCGCGGCACGGATGGCAACAAGCCGCAGGCATCAAGTGAATAGCAATGGACAGTGAACGCTGGGAAAAAATTCAAAGAATATTTCATGACACAGCGGACTTGCCGCGGGCAGAGCAGGATGCTTTTTTGAACGCGGCTTGTGGAAGCGACCATGATCTCGCCGCCGATGTCATGACGTTGTTAAGAGAGGATGCCGCGGGAGGCAGCTTACTGGATCATGGCGTGGCGCAGGTGGCCCGGCAAGTGATGGTTGATTCTGCTTCATTGCTCATCTCCGGAGAACTTGGTCCTTATAAGGTGAAGAAGGTCCTTGGCGAAGGCGGAATGGGTGTGGTCTATCTTGCCGAGCGTGAGGACCTGAAGAGCAGCGTCGCGATCAAAATTTTGCGCGATGCATGGCTTTCCCCCGCGCGCCGCGAGCGTTTTGCCAGCGAACAGCGGATGCTGGCGCAGCTGAACCATCCCTCCATCGCGCGCCTTTATGACGCCGATACTCTCGCGGATGGAACCCCATGCTTCGTAATGGAGTATGTGGAAGGCATTCCCCTCACGGATTATTGCAACAAGTATCAGTGTTCCATCGAGCGCCGCATTCAATTGTTCCGCGCCGTTTGCGAAGCAGTCCAGTACGCGCATCAACATGCTGTGATCCACCGCGACTTAAAACCTTCGAACATCCTGGTAAAGAAGGACGGAAGCGTTAGGCTGCTGGACTTCGGGATCGCGAAACAACTTGACAGCATGGATGCCATCGCAGATCAAACCCAAACTGGTCTTCGTTTAATGACTCCGGCCTACGCCGCGCCAGAACAGGTCCGCGGCGACCGCGTAGGGATTCGCACTGATGTGTACTCGCTCGGCGTCATTCTTTACGAGCTTCTATCCGGAAAACTTCCCTTCGACTTGTCGAATCTCACGCCTGCGGAAGCGGCCACCATCATCACGAGCCATGAGCCGGGCAAACCCTCCGCCATCACCAGGAACAGAAACCTGCCGGGTTCAATTTCCGGAGGCCCGCCCTTGCATGGATCGGCCTGGGTAGATCTCGACGTGCTTTGCCTTAAGGCCATGCACAAAGATCCGCAGCGCCGCTATACGTCGGTCGAAGCGCTCATTCGCGATCTTGATCACTACTTGAATGCAGAGCCACTGGAGGCCCGGCCCGACGCCCTGGGCTACAGAACGGCGAAATTCGTGCGGCGCAATCGAAAGGCAGTTGTAAGTGCCGCGCTCGGGTTCTTGGTGATCATGGGGATGGCAGCCTTCTTTACCGTGCGCCTGGCCAAGGCCCGGGACGCAGCCCTTGCCGAAGCGGCGCGTGCACAGCGCATTCAGAAGTTCATGACGAATCTGTTCCAGGGCGGCGACCCCTCAGCAGGCCCGAATGATGATCTTCGGGTAGTAACGCTGCTTGATCGAGGCAGGCAGCAGGCCCAGTCGCTCGGCTCAGAGCCCGAAGTACAAGCCGATTTGTACGAAACGCTCGGCGATCTCTATGAAAATTTGGGCAAGCTCGATGAGGCAGATTCATTGTTGAACTCCGCCTTAGCGTTGCGGAAATCGCTATTTGGCAGGCAGAGTCTTCAGGCCGGCGAAACACTTGTGGATTTAGGAGAGCTTCGCGACGACCAGGCGCGGCTGCCTGAGGCCGAGCGCCTGGTGCGGGCGGGACTTGATATCGTGAAACGCAATCTTCCCGCTAATCATCCCGACGTGGCCAAAGCCACGACCGCTCTCGGCAAGGTTTTGGAAGACCGCGGATCTTATGACGACGCGATCGCAATCCTGGACCAGACCGTGCGTTTGCAATCGCAAAACAGCGCGGCATCGCCGGAACTGGCCAGCGCGCTTTATGAACTGGCGAATTGCCATTTCTATGCCGGGCACTACGATAAAGCGGAATCGCTCAACCAGCGGCTCCTGCCCATGTATCGCCAAATTTATGGCGAGCATCATCCCCGCGTGGCTGATGTATTAATCAACCTTGGGGAAATTCGCCACGATCTCGGTCGCTATCGTGAAGCTGAACAGTTGGAACGGCAGGCTTTGGCCATCGTGCAGGCGTGGTATGGCAAGGAAAATCCCGCCACTGCTTCAGATCTGACGATTCTTGCGCGCACGCTGATGTTTGAGCACCGCTATGACGACGCGACGGCTCTGCTGCTGCAATCCCTGGCAATCAAAGAGCGCGTTTACGGCCCGGTTCATCCAAGCGTGGCCTCATCGCTGAATGAGTTAGGCAACGCGGCGGTCATGCAAGACAACTACGATGCGGCGGAGAAATATTTCAACCGCATGATCAATATCTACCACGTCATCTACGGAGACCATCATTACCTTCTCGGGATTGCGACCTCGAACCTGGCGGGCGTCTATGCAGCCAAGCGGCAATGGCCGCAGGCGGAAACGCTGTTCCGGCGCGCGGTCCAGATTTTTACGGACACTCAGTCTGCGGGTCATATCAATACCGGTATCGCGCGCATCAAGCTGGGCCGGGTTCTTTTGCATGAGCGGCGGTACGCAGAAGCAGAAAAGGAATCCCGCGCGGGCTACGACATTCTTATTAAACAAATCACCCCGGGAGCATCATGGCTGGTTAGCGCCCGCAAGGACTTGGTGGAAGAGTACAGCACGCTGAAGCGCCCGGCAGAAGCAGAAAAATTCCGCACCGAAGCCGCCGCCCTCGACCTGATGAGACCTAAGCCTAAGGGAAAAAATTGAGTTCCGGCACGGTACCCGTTACATGATCCAGCTTTTGGTCTCCGAAAGATGGCGGGACGACGGGACTTGAACCCGCGGCCTCTGCCGTGACAGGTGAGTCCGAAACCCGTAACTTATAGAAACGCCGGGCAATGGATCGCTCCATTGGAAGCGAAAAGGCACTGGGAACCATTATTGTGGCCATAGCGTGCCCTCGTTTTTGGCTTGATATTCCTGCTTCAAACGCCTGAGACCTCTGCCGTCCTGCGCATTATTCGTCCCTTTTCCGCCTATTCCTCTGCGCGTTTCGGCAGAAGTCTACACGAGCGCAGGACGAAGAGAAATCGCAGCTAGCTGCCACAAACGAACGCAAGGCGAAACGAGGGCACAATTGCGCCTCGTTTGTGGATCTACGATGATGGCCGTTTTTGATCAACAGAGATCAGACTCCTGGCAGCAAGCGGACTTTCGGTGAGTGCCTCGGCGATTTGGCGCCCGTCCAGCCCTCGTCGCTGAAATTTCCGGTTGGTCAGCCAGAACATAAACAGCGCGGCGAGTGCCGCCATTTGCAAAAACAGCCTTAACTCGCGGATCGCTGTAGGGAAGGTGCGAGCGTTTGACCGAAGCCTGCACAACGGGATCGGTCTTATTCAGCTGTACAAACTTCGCCAGTTCATCACGAATCTCAGGTGGCGGATCACAATTGGGGTCGTCTACTTTATTGCTACTGCAAAACGCCTGAGTTTGATCTGGATCGAAGATTGCGCCGGCTAATTCGAGCACAGTAGCGCCTCCCGAAGAATGACCTGCTGCCGCGATTCGATCAGCGTCAATAATGCGGTCCAAAAAATGGATCGCCGAGCATCTTGTCAATCAGAACCGAAAGGTCTTTTGGGGCGTTCCCATTGTGCCCCGAATCCCTGAGGGATGGGCCTCCCTGCTCTGCTGCTGTGTTGCCATGATGGTTCACGGCGGCGACCACATAGCTGTGCGATGCCAGATAATAGCCGAACCAATCAAGCGACAGAGCCGAGCTGGTGTTGCCATGAGAGAGCACCACGAGCGGATATTTCTTTTGTTGGCCAGAGATAGCTGCATTTTCAGCAAGAGGATACGAGACGAAGAATTGCCGAAGTTCAGGAGCGCCAAGACTAGGCGCTTCAATGTGGACCCAGTTGCAGCAGGGTACCAGATGATCGTGGCGAGCGGGCGTGGGCTTTTTCCTTGCCAACTGCTTCTACTTTCGTCGACGAAGGCTCTCAGGGCCACACCTACCGTGACGGAACCCTGCTTCCGGCCTTTCTCTTGTGCGCGTGCAAGCGTTGTGAAGGTTAACCCGAGCAGGAAAAGCGGCAATAAGAACGCTGTAGCTCTTACCACCGCGAGAACAGCCTTGAGGAAGTCAGTTACGATCGTCCCTATCTCGGTTGCGGACCCACTCGGCTGATCCTGGTTGAATTCTTTGCTGATGCGATGACGGTTAAGGCTGACCCGGCAGGAAGCAGCAACGCGGGTGAGTTCCAACCTATGCAAGGGACGAGATTAGCGTGCAAGGCCATTTAGCAACCTCCGAAGTGAACGGTGAACAAGCCTACGGAATTCGTCTTCCGATAAGTGAAAGCGGCCTGCCCGCCAAAGAGCGACGTAGCCGTGAGCGTGGGCCCACAACTCCATCGCGATCTCCCATGGATCATCGCGCTTGAGCTTGCCGAGCTTGATCCATGAAGACACCATGTCGGCAGTGATATTCAGTGTCGGCGAGCGCCGCGCGCGAAAATCGTCGGGAAAGCGGCGAGCGCCAGGCCGAGGCATCGAGAAAACGTAGTCGAAGATGCGAGGATGGGCGAAAGCATAATCGATATATCCATCCATGATGTGAATCATCGCTGCCTCAAAACCCCGCTTTATGCTCGATCGGTTGATGAACTCGACGAGCTGTTCAAATTCGGAGTCAACCACGGCGTCCAGCAACGTTTCGCGGCTGGGAAAGTGGTGGTAGATGGCCATGGCAGTGATGCCGACCTCTTTGGCCACGCGGCGCATGGTGACCGCCTGTGGCCCCTCGGCCTCAAGAATCCGGAGGGCACACTGGTAAATCTGCTGCGATGTTGCATTCTGACCGCTCACCTATACGCAGTATATCAAAAAGGATGTATACGGCGTATAGTATCGCGATGCAGCGGTTCTGCCCAGCGATTTACAGTGTGGCACGATTTCTGCGCGTCAACTGTGCTGATGTCTCTCATAAAACGCTCTTCGTCTTTGTTCTGCTGAGTACGCGTCTGACTGCGGCTATGAGTTCACAGGAGTTGTCTTCCGCCATGCGGTCTGACTTCTGGAAAAATCCGGCGGCGCCCTCCGCCAAAAGCTTAGGTTCATTGGCTTGGGACAGACCTGTTAATACGAGTACGGGAATGTGGGCTGTCAAGGAATCGGTCTTTAGCGCCCGAAGTACCTCTGGGCCTGACATCTTTGGTAGCATCATATCCAGCAGAATGAGATCGGGAAGAGTTTGACGAGCAATTCGTAACCCTTCATCTCCGTCCCCCACACAGGTCACACGGTAACCAGCCTGGACGAGTGCCCGCTCGTTGACGTAACGCTGTAATCTACTGTCATCCACTAGCAGGATCATCATCGCGATCCCTCCTTTGAGGCTCTCTCAATCAAGGCATCCAAGAGAGCGTGGCCTGCCTTCGTGTCAATAGTAATGAATGAGATTGTTCGGCAAATGAATATTGCGCGTTAGATAGTTACGCGAGTTTTCCAAAACTCAGACGGCAAGAGGTTCTCGGGTGGCAATCGCAAACAACACCTTGGAACCACATTGCCGTTTGAGTCGAATCGTTTCGTGGTTTTGTATGCACTGGTTCGCTTATTCTAGAGAATCCCTGATTCGTCCAATTCTTGGAACATTCACGAAGGCGTTCTAGTGACCCAAAAACTGGGCACAGAGGAGATTAGAGGTAAGCTGGGGCAGAAGTCCGGGAGAGGAGATCACCTATGGGAGAGTTGAAACCATTTAGTCGAAAAAGAGCAGAATATTTTCACAAGGTGATCTTTGTGATTCGGTCTTTTTTATCAAGGGAGGGCGGGTCCCGATTAAACAGTGGTCTCCTCCTCTGAAACGGCACCGCCTATCTGCGGTCCGACAAAGAAGCACAAGGTATGGAAGCACAATGATGCGGAAAGAGGCAGTCTTGGCGGCAATTAGTCCTGAAAATTGTTCTTCCGTATGACTCTTTCTGGGCATCGTCCTCGTATTGTGGCCAAGAATTCGGCAGTATCGAAGTTTCACTTGACGGCCTGTGTTTTTAATATCTCCGGCGTACACTTGCCCCCCGCAGATGGGTAAAAATTCCGGAACCGCACTGAACTTTCGATGTTTGCGGGAGTCGTTATGTGTCCCACTAATGGCGACTAAAAATATGGTTCGAAGCTAAGTGGAGTCGGCCATGGCCAGCGCGTATTTGATCTAGCAGCCGAACGGGATAAAGCCTTGGAAATTGATTGCTACCCGAATCGCCAGGACATCAGCCCCGATCTTTTTAAACTCGCAGCGAAACCGGGCCGCCGAATTTCTCTGGGCTCAAACTCTCATGACCGTCACAGCTTCGCTTTATCGAACTTGGCTAGCGTCAATAACCGCAAATCAAACGAAGGCTTGTGTCACTTGCGCTGGAATCAATTGACATGGAATATCCATTCGACGTCCAGTGGAGAATTCCGCACGCCAAGCTGCATACTCTCGGTCGATGAAGCTAGAATCTTCCTCGTTGTTCTGATTGCGGTACCTGGAAATTCCATGCTTCATATTTAGGAGCGCATTGTCTTGCCACAAATTCTGGTCTCGCGTCTCACGCGGCGGATCCCTCCTTTTCGGAATCATCTTCGGGCGCAATTTTTGCGGCCAGCTTATGTCCCAGAGGAACCATCACCCTGACCAAAGTGCCAGGTGTTTGTGGAAGAATTTGGTAGGTCCCGCCTAGCTCGTTAACTCGTTCCCGCATCCCGGCCAATCCGATTCCGACGTCAGACCCGCTTTCAATACGTTCCATTTGGTCCGGAGGAATACCGCGGCCATAATCCCTTACTTCAAGGACAGCGTGCCCGTCTTCGACATCAAGACGAATGTCTACGGTTAAACTCCCGGAATGACGATGCACATTGGTCAAACTTTCCTGTAGGGCCCGGAAAAGAACCATTTCTACAGGTTGTCGCATGCGTTCGAGCCGCGGAGGTACAACCGAGTTAATCTTGATGTCGCTCCGCTTCGCGAATCCTTCGATGTACCATCCGGCCGCTGAAGAAAGTCCACTCTCATCCAACATCGGCGGGTGCAACAAATAGGAAATCGTGCGTATTTCCGCGAGGCATTTGTCGAGGAGTTCTTCTGACTCCCCCACCACCGACATCTTGGCGGTCGAGAGGCCGGCATGGTGAAGCTGCCCCAAGTTCATCTTAACGGCAGCCAAGTACTGGCCGACACTGTCGTGCAACTCGCGAGCCAACTTTCGACGTTCCCCATCCTGCAGATTTTGCACTTGAGTGGAGAGGCGTCTAAGCGACGTGGTGCGCCGCAGGACCACAGATTCCAGTTCGTCATGAGCGCGTTGAAGCGCTTCTTCCGCATGCTTGCGCTGGCTAATGTCGTAGAAGCAATTAATTGCTCCAATGACTTCTCCGCGCGGGTTCTTAAAGGGGCGAATGTTCACGATGACTGTGATCCGCGAACCGTCGGGCCGCTCGATGAGGACTTCCGCGTCACGGATCTCCGATATCTTGCCGCTGACCACCTCGGCCATGGGGCACTGCTCATGGGGCATAAAGGTGCCGTCTGGACGGAATAACTTGAAGGAACCGCAGAACCGCTCGTCGGTATCCCCCTGCGCGGGTGTGCGCCCCCACAATTCTGCGGCGCGGCGATTGAATTCCAGGATCACCCCTGAGACATCGCAGGAATAGACGGCCACCGGCCCTAAATCGAACAAGACGCGATAGTGCTCTTCGCTTTCGCGCAGAGCGGATGCTGTTTGCTGCAAATCCTGATGTGCCCGATCCTTGGCTCTCACAGCCTCTTTCAGTTTCAGCACAGTTTCTTCGTATTGCCGCGTACGGAAATTTTCCCGCAGCAGCGCGTCTCCCAGCACTTGCAGCAACTCGCCATTCAGCACCAATCGTTGCTGAGGAACCGGCTTCTGCTCGCGGGCAACTTGCCAAAGCCGTTCGAATGGGATGCCGGCGTCCTTCGCCAGACGTTGAACTTCGGAGAGCTGGGAGAAATCCACGAAAGCGTAGCCTGCCACCGCTGCTCCCACGATTTTGCTTTCCAGCACAAGGGATGTTCCGACTACGGCCAATCCGTAGACCTCCGATACCAGCACCGCTGGCCGGCTTTCGGTTTGCGCCAGGCAACGGCGGGCGCACTCTGCGAAGATTCCCGGATCGTATCCTCTTTCTTCGAACAACTGAAATAATGGCGTCGAATGAATCGGGCCGAAGACTACACGTTCCTCGGCATCAAACAGCTTGACGCTGAGGCGCGTGCCGCTGGCATAGCTCACCAATGCCGGCAACCAAAGATCGGAACTGAAGAGCGCGTTATTCGCTGGATCCATCTGGAATGGCTCCCTCCGGTCCCCGAGTACGCCGTTCGGGCGAGCGCGCCACCAAGCTTGCGTAGGCGGAAAATGGTTGCGTGCGCACCGGTAGAGCACGCGGCAGCACGCGCATGCCGTGGCCATTAATGACTTCGCATTCGTGCGTGACCCTGTCCACTGGATTAGCCCGCATCTTTGCGATCGTCATCCCTAAGCGAAAGGAATCGCCGAGTTCGATCCAGTTCATGAGAACAATGTTATCCACCAATGAACTCATGGCGAAATCGCCCATCATGGAGTTCATCCCCAGCATCTCCGGATTTTCGTGGTTGTAAACCGCCACAATTTGCCGCTCTTTCATCAGCGCCACCAGGGCGTGAAAGAAATCTCGGAATACTCTGCCTTTCGTGCCGAGATTGGAACCGTAAGTGGACAGGCTGTCAATCACCACGCGTTTGGGTTTGAACTCCTTCACCAGTTCTTCGATGTGGTGGAAATGCGCGTCCACCTCAATTTCCTGCGGTGGTTCGTATTCCAGCCGAATCAGATCTTTTTTAATCTCCGCTTGCAGATCAATGCCGACGGTGGCAGCGTTGCGCATGATTTGTTCGACCTGCTCGTCGAGCGAAAGCATCAAACTGCGTTCCCCTCGCCGGGCCCCTTCGGCGATAAACTGAAGAGCCATCACGCTCTTGCCGACGCCTGAGATTCCAGCCACCACCGTGGTGCTGCCGACAAAGTAGCCGCCGTTTATGATTCCATCGAGACCGGGAATTCCCGACGAGAGTCGCGTAGTAGGATCGAAGGCAGCCGCACGGTCGCGGCTGGGTTTGCGGGGCGCCTGCACGCGGCGGTACACCTGAATGCCTTTTCCATCGAGGATGCGGAACGAGTGGCGGCCCATCTGAAAGTCCTGTCCCCGCGACTTCACAATCTCAATGGAGCGGCTGATGGCGCGCTGCGAGTCTTCCATCCTGAGCCGTATCACAGTGTCGGCAATCGACTCCTCGGGCAGCGATGCGGAAGCGTTTCCGTTCAGCGATGACGCTTCAACCGCTAAAAGTGCCGTAAGGTTTTCCCGCTGAAGGCCCTCAGTAAGCACATGAAAAGCAGAGCGCGACTCCAGACTGCCATTGCCGCCGACCAGCCGGCCTACGCCATCAATGAAGATGCGCCGCGCGCCGATCTTTGCGGCTTCGTCGAGAAGGACGCTATCGGCTTGTTGCAGCTCTTGCCGCAGCACGTCGCGGGTGGTGAACACGATCTTCAACCGGCCTTGCTGTTCGAGCTTGGCAAGGTCCCAACCCAATCCCAATGCGTCTCGCATGAGCTTGTCCGGCGAGACTTCGAAAACAACAATAATGCCGGGTTCATCAAACTGGCTCGCGCCCCGATACACGAATTCGACGCCCATCGTCGTCTTGCCTGTGCCGATTGCACCTTCCACCAGGATGACATTTCCACGCGGAATACCGCCGGGAAGAATGTCGTCCAGTCCCGCAATGCCGGTCTTGACGCGATTGGGTTCAGTCATAATGATCAGTCCGCAGTTCTTTTTAACCTCGACCGCTGGCGCGTTTCACCAATCGCAAGTTCTGAGCGTGCCCTTCCGGGGCCGACCTGCCGGGCCTCAACGCCTCGAGAATGCTGCGGCGTCCGGGTCTCGTAGAAGCTGACTCCAAGAGCTTCTTATAATCTCCACCCGCTGGGCCGTTGAGTTCCAGAAGGTACATACGGGCAGCGTGCGTGGGATTTTGAGTGCGCGCCAGCAGCCCCGCCTCAATGAATATCTCCAGCGATTGGGCAATTTGCTTCATCTCATATCCAACGAAAGCAGCAATCTGTTCATTGGTCAAGAGTGTCCGCGGATGTCTATACAGAAAGAGGAGCAAATCGAGATCACAGCCGTTTCGGATCACGGAAATGCGAGCGAGTAACAGCTTTATTTCTTCTGGCCGATCGCGCTCGTTGATTGGGGGGAAGATAATTCTCTCCGAAGGCACTCAACCGCCAGGAAAGCCGAATCGCACGATGTAGCGGATAACGGCCTCGTTAGGAGTGTACACCTTGACGCTAGTGGCAGCTTGCAATTTTGATGGTGGTCTTCATTTGCCATCATTCCTCGGTCAGACCCCTGCGCGATAGGTTCCCATCCCAATCATTATTCTGATCGGCTTATTTAGTACGCGGCTTCTGTTGGCCCCCGCCAGAAACTCATGGCCAGGTGGAGGACATGCCCAGTCATTTTTTAGCGACGTTCAGATTTGCTTCACGCGATAAGGCCTCAGCTTTCCGTGCTGATTTTAGACATGCGGGGAGCGCCATTATTTTATTAACCCGGGTCAATCTTTCTTCCCTGCTTTTAGACTGCTGGGCCAGAAGCATGGCCTCATCCTTTCGATGTGAACCTGAGTTTCTTTGACCCGTTGGGCAGCCGGGCTCTTTCCAGAACTTTGTTGTCGCAATATGTACGCGAGCGGATGATTCATGACATCGCTGTAGCGGTTCCACGATTGAGGATTCGTCGGATCCGCCGCCGCCATTCCTGCCGGATCTGGTGTCGCGAGTCGAGCATGTTGGCTGCTGTATCGTGCGCATTAGCGTAATCCATCTGCGGGCCTTTGCTGTCGCGGGTGTAGCCAGTAATTCACATTGTCCACCCCGGGCTGCGCGTTGTATTCATAGCCGTAGGGGAGGTAAGTAGCTTGCCACGTGGGATATCCATCAACACTGGAGATCATCCGTCCTGATTCCAGCCAGCCAGAATGCAAATATGCGGTAGTTAGATCGGGGGTGGCCACCAAATTCGAAACGTGGTCAACGCCATACGTTCTACCCGTCATCCAGAAGTCCCGGACATGCTAGTGAAACGCTGCTTACGCACAAGCGGAATGCCAGAGAAGGGGCAAGCTCAAAGCAAACTTGTAGAACAGGTACTTCGGAAAGGAAAGGCATTGGACTAGTTGGACCATGGTCGAATTTGCCGATTCTTTGCAAGTATCTGAAAAGATGGCGGGGAGGAAGGGATTCGAACCCTTGGCACCCTTGCGAGTGCGGCGGTTTATGAGACCGCTGCGTTAAGCCACTCGACCACCTCTGCTGATGCGCTCCGAAAGGCGTCTCAGCACAGGAGGCGTCACTATTTTACTCCGTGGGCAACCTAGATGAAGGAATGCCCGCATCCGTCCCGGTGTCTATGTCCCCCATTCGTGGATTTGGAGATGACGAAGGCGAACCCTTGCCGGAGTCGAATTACAGAGTCAACGTTGCAGCCGGCTTGAGACATTGGTCGGAATCTTGACGCCGGATACGGCCATTCTGGTGAGGGACGGCCCACGTCTCCATTTGCAATCGGCCCGCCTCTCTTGAATGACGAATGTGCGCGAAGCACAGCGCACGCTGCGTCCTCCGTCACGCTGCTGAAACGTTCCATGAATGCTCGCGAACGTATGAAGTAGCGGCACTGCTGCGCTGGACGATTGGGATCGACACTGCCTCGGGGGTGCGACCCGACAAGTCCGAGAGCCGGAATATCCAGCGCCTCGACCAGGCGCCAGAGAGTAGAGGTCATCGTATTTCCGTAGTGTTTGGTGGCGGCCTTGATCAGTTCGAAGGTCGGCTCCGACCCGCTGGCAAATTCTCGAAACTGTGTTGGGGTACTCCGCAACGTTTGCTTTGGCCATATTTCCGAGGAAGGGCTTGAGTATCGAGCCGGCTGGATTTCGGAAGAAGAGAACCATTGGCCGCGCAACATGACACCGGATAGCTTTTTGAGGTTGCCGACGTCGCTCAGCGGATTTGCGTCAAGCAACAGACGGTGTGCGACAGGTACGCGCCCTGAAGGCGCAAGGCTGGGATATGGCCAAGATCCTGCCCGGCCTCACCCGTGCGGAATATGACGCGATTATGACCGAGGCGCGGCGGGTTGGGATCAGCAAGTCGGCGACATAACCGACGGTTATGGTTCCCACAGGCTTGTGAAGATATTCACCGACTCGCTTTGTACCGGCGACTTTACCGTTTCGCCCGAAAGGCCAGGTCCCGCCAGGAAGAGAGAAGGGCCCCATAATTCTCCGGCTTCGATTTCCTTCCGGACAATCAAATGATTGGGGTAGCCCAGCATGCCGCGCACAGTCGTGACGCCATTAGCAACGTAGAGCGCCAGTGTGGTCTTCATATATTGTGGTGGATCAGTAGGGCCCGGTAGATGTGCGTGCATCTCGCCTAGTCCCGGCATAAGGAACTTGCCGGTGCCTTCGATGATTTGGGCGTTCTTAGGGAGCCTTGCACTCGCAGCGGGCTCGACCGACGCTATTAGTTTGCTGCGGATTGTTACGTCCTGATCCGGAAGAATGCGGTCACCATCCATCGGGATAACACTCACGTGTGTGAAAATAATTGGGGTCGGATCGGT
>JAICKN010000225.1 GCA_025927855.1 Terriglobales bacterium | reverse complement strand
GATGGTGACGTAAAGCTTGTCTTTCGCAATGCCAAACCATTTTTCGGAAGTGATCAGCTCCCACGCATAGGGTATTGCTTTCTCCTTGAAGTAATCGCCAAAGGAAAAATTTCCCAGCATCTCAAAAAACGTGTGGTGACGATTGGTGAAGCCGACGTTTTCCAGGTCATTGTGCTTGCCGCCGGCGCGCACACACTTTTGTGACGAAGTGGCACGGTTGTAATCGCGCTTTTCGAGTCCAAGAAAGACATCCTTGAATTGGTTCATCCCCGCGTTGGTGAAGAGCAGCGTGGGATCATTGTGCGGAACGAGCGAGGACGAATGCACCTCGCGGTGTCCCTTCTGGACAAAAAAGTCCAGAAACATGCGGCGAATTTCGGAACCTGTAAGTTTAGCCATGAATTACTTCATTCTAAATGAGGCGCAAACGCCGGTCTTTAATGCAGCGGAACCAGCATGTGGAAGGGATTGTTGCGTCCCCAGCGGTATATCTCAAAATCCCGGTCAAGAGTAAGGATTTCGCCCGTTTCAAAAATAGTTGCGAGATGAATCAGGCAAGCGTCAGCAAGATCAATCTGGCGGTCACGATACTTGTTCAGCAACCGTCGAATTTCACCGGCCGCAGTGGAGAGCTGAAATGGAATCTGGAATATCCCTGAAGCAACATTTTCCAGGACGGCCTCGGTTGCACCGGGTAATTTCCGCAAGAGGTAGCAACTTTCACTGATTACTGCCTCACAGGTGATAAGCGGCCGATCAGATCCAGTGACCAGTTCTGTCGCATCATAATGATAACGCTCACGAGCATCCAGGATTGCGACAATGACCCCTGTGTCCAGGAGGAGCGGCTTCACCGCCCGAAGCCTTCCATGTGCTTCTTGTTCGACCCGAGGTCGGGAATGCCGGAATCGAATTGTCCCATGCCATGAATTTTGCGTTTGCGCGTCTTGCCTAGATGGCAAGCGGCAAGCAGTTTCACCCCTTCTCGTACCACCTTGGAAGGAGTCCAACCGGTCTCTTTCACCAGCCGTTCCATCATCTTCCGGGACTCTTCATCGAGGCGGGCTTGTACTAGGGCATTCATATCGTAATTGTATTACAAATATTGATTTGTAATACATCCTGATTTTGGCTTTGGAATTACCTTCCGCTTAGTTGACGGGCAGCAGCTTGGGTTTGGCAGGCGGTTTGTAGCCAAGCGGAACGCCCTGAGTGATAAAGGGCAGGTCGTCAGGATCGCTGACTGCAACGCTGCCGTCGGCAGTGAGTTTGTACGGCTGGCCGAGTGGATCGAGCGGAACACCACGCAGGACGCCAGCGTGAATGAGCTCGGCAAAGCTGTGGGGCGTTAGCCCGGTTTGATTTTCGTAACGGGAGATGATTGTGTTCAGGGCAGAGATATCCTGGTCTACTTTGAGAGCCCGAAGGTGCGCGGCAGCATTGGCGCGAATTTGCTTGTCCGTGCTGCTTTCATAAGTGGTGGTCCACATCATACGCGCCATTTGGATGTCCCCGGCATGGGCGGCCATGTTGGCCGCCATGACCCTCATAAAAGGATGAGCTTTGGGCAGCTTTGCGCCTTGCGCGAAGGCGTCGGCCGCAGCCTTATAGTCCTTCATGCCCATGTAATAGATGAATCCGAGGTCGTAATAAAGGTGCCACTGGTCTGGATTGTTTTGGATGCCCTGCTTGACCAGTTGTGCCGCTTCTTTTGGTTGACCAGTCCCTAGAGGTGGCCCTGCCGACAAAAAATTGGAACCGTACTCGTACGCGACCAGCAATTTAGGGTCGAGGGTGGTGGTAATTTCAAGCAACGGATATAGCAAAGCGTAATTATTTGTGTTATCCGCCTGATTTCCGCCAAAATATTGCACCGCGCGCGTCCAATAAATATCGGCCATCAATCCGCTGTAGCCGAGGCTTAGGCGTTTTAGGGCCTGGGGGGAAGAAATATAGAGCACCTCTTGCAGCGTCGCTCCTTGGCGCGCCTTGTCTACTAGGCGAAGAAGCAGTATGGAGCCTGCCATAGTGGTGATCACTAGCAGCGTGGCGGCAACGGTAACAGTTCGCGATGGCCTCATTTCAAATTCCGGTGCTCGAAAATCAATATCGCGCCAAATAGGACCATCGCCGAATACAGCAGGGCATAGCCAGTGTTGTAAAGAATCAATTGCCCCGCTACTGGTTCTCCGTGAGCGACCTGGCTGATTACATTCAATGCGGAAATGTTGGGCACCAGATACGCAGCGCCAGTTGCCAGCCATCGTTCTGCGCCGTGGGTTAAAGCGGCAAAACCACGGAGGTCCTCCGCGAAGGTGCCGATGATGAAAAGGGCAAAAGCGAAAATCGCAGAAAGCAGCGGCGATGAGAACGACGAGAAAAAAAGTGCCAGGGCCACAATGATCAGGAATTGCAGAATAATGAAGTAGAGAGCGACCAGCACCCCGGCGTCAGACGCTTGAAAATGGTGTGAGACATAGAGAAGTGCCGCGAACACGCCGATCGCCATGAAGAACGTGTTCACAATCAACGTTCCAGCCAAGCCGAAGAATTTGCCGGCAATGAACTCCCAGCGGCGTACCGGACGCGAAAGGACGGTGTATAAGGTGCGCTTTTCGATTTCCTTCGACACCAGCCCAATGCCAATGAAAATTGCGATTACGATTCCGAAGATTGAGATGGC
This sequence comes from Terriglobales bacterium, assembly GCA_025927855.1. Classification (GTDB taxonomy): domain Bacteria; phylum Acidobacteriota; class Terriglobia; order Terriglobales; family Acidobacteriaceae; genus JAICKN01. The sequence goes on along the minus strand of JAICKN010000225.1, from coordinate 2,599 downwards.
CGTGAGGCCGAGATTCACCACCACGAGGCGTTCAATATCAATCGAAATTTGCCCTACAAGAATGGCGGCGCCACACATCAGCAAGGCGAAGACAATCAGGTTATAGAGCACGCGGTCGCGCACGGCCTCACGGAACGTGTTCGACGCGATGTGCAGAATGCGGCCGCTCACGGCTTTCCTCCCGCAGTGGCTTCGGACGGTTTGACTTGAGAGACGAAGTAGTCTTCGAGCGAAGTGCGAAGCGGAGTAAGAGAAATCAGCCTCAGGCCCTCGCGGCGCAATGCCTCCATAGCCGCCTCCTGCGAGGATTCCGGCACCAAGGCGCGTACCGTGTCGCCGGTGGCATGACATTCCGCGCCAAGCGCTGAGAACGCCTGCGGAATCGTTGCTCCGCGCCAGACCAGCTCGATGCGGCCGCCGATGGCAGATGTCAGATCGGCGACCGCCCCGACTTTTCGTAGCTCGCCCAGGTGGAGAATAGCGACACGGTCACACAACGCCTCCGCGTCCGAAAGAATATGCGTGGAGAAAAATATCGTTTTCCCCTCATGTTTAAGCTGCTCGATGAGGTCCCGGACTTCATGGCGGCCCATGGGATCGAGCCCCGACATGGGCTCATCAAGAAAAACGACTTTCGGGTTGTGCAGAATGGACTGCGCGATTCCCACGCGCTGCAACATGCCCTTGGAAAATTTGCGAAGCTGGACGTTCGCAGCATCCCGCAGGCCGACGCGGTCAAGCATCTCCGGCACTTTGCGTTCGGCTTCCTTCGTTGTGAGCCCTGAAAGCTGGCCATAGTAGGTCAGCAACTCACGCGGAGTCAGGTGATCGTAGAAATAGGGTTGTTCCGGAAGAAATCCGATCTGCGCCTGCATCGCGGGATCGCCAATGGGCCTGCCCAAAATACGGGCTGTACCACCGCTGGGGAATACAAGCCCCATGAGCATTTTTAGAGTCGTGGTCTTACCAGCGCCGTTGGGGCCGAGGAAACCGAAGATCTCTCCTTCTTCGATTGTGAGCGAAAGAGGCTTCAGGGCGCGCTTAGGCCGCTTGCGCCAAAACCCAACCGGGTATGTTTTTTCCAGGCCAAGAATTTCAATCGCAGACATGGCAGGAGAAACTTTGATTGCTTTCGCTCTTATTAAATATTATATGCAAGGTCAAGCGCGAAGGGGCAGTCGCTCCGTTACACTAGTGTCCTAATCAGGATACTACCTCCGTTACGCGAGTCACTGTATTGAGATTGTTGCCCTTTCGTGCTTCTGATACATTCTGGCCCACCTTCTCCGCTTGGAAGTTGGACTGCAAATCTCAAAATTATGTGAGATACCGAGTCTTCCTCAATCAAAGCGGGGCATAATTAATGCAGGCCGAAACTGTAGTCACAGGAGTGCTGCCTGGTCCGGGATCGGCACGCATGGCATTGTCGTTCGTAGTACAAAAAAGACGAGTGCCGGTGACATTGGGGTTTACGGGGGCCGAGCCAATCACAAACGTGTCATTAATAGTGCCTCCATTTCCCGGGCTGCCAATCGCATTAAATACGTAACCACTCTTGCCCGAAGAACCCGGTGCGGCATTGGAGAGCGGATCAGAAACCACGCAGGCGGACGTGGTTGATGCCACACACGGCTCAGTTCCTCCCAGATCGGACAACTGCTTCGCGTAGCCAATGTCTGGATAAGCATTATAATAAAGCATTTCTCCGGTCTTGATGTCCCGGACCGAAGCCGCCGCGGAAGATTCGTTGGCCGCCATCCGTGCCCGCATAAAATTAGGCATGGCAATCGCGGCGATGATCAGAATAATCGCGACTACGATCAACAATTCAATGAGCGAAAAGCCTTCTTTTTTTGTGCCTGACATTTTCAAAGCTCCCAAATCGTTAGAATGCTATTGTTCTACTTGCATTCAAGTTGCCATTCGTTCTAATAGCGAAGGTGCAGGACTTGGGAATTCCCATGCAAGCGAATAAAAAGCTACTAAAAATTTAAAAAGAGCACGGAATCCGTGCTCTTTTCTTGGTTCTTTGAACCGACAGCTCGTTAACCTAGTTGCCAATTGCCGATTTGCCGACGCAGGTGTCATGGTCAGCAAGGTCAGCGTCGGGGCTCACGAAGCGAACGACGTTGTCTTCAACTGCGCAAAAAGCCTTGATGCCGGTTGAAGAGCTTCCTGGACGAGCTTCGATGTCGAATTGCTGAGCTGCCGTTTGGGCGGCCTGAAAATAGTAGCCACTCTTCAGGTTGGCGGTGCTGGTTGCATTCGCCAGGGTGCTGTCAATGATGCAAGCGCTGGCCGATGACGGCGTCGTGCATGTTCCAGTGGCAGGCGTTCCAAGTTCCGCTAAGCTCCCGTAGCCGGAATAAAAGTTGTAATACGTGGCTTCGCCGGTAGCAATGGTGCGAACTGATGCGGCGGCAGACGACTCGTTGGCCGCAATACGCGCGCGCAGCAGGTTCGGAATAGCGATCGCAGCGATGATCAGGATGATCGCGACCACGATCAAAAGTTCGATAAGTGAAAAGCCTTTTTGTTTCCGCATCTAATTTGTCCTCTTCTCCGTAGAACAGCTATGGTCTGGATGACCACTCGCCCG
>JAICKN010000064.1 GCA_025927855.1 Terriglobales bacterium | reverse complement strand
TATGCCCCTTTTCGGCCTTGATTCCCTGCCGCATTTCCGGCCAAATTTCCTTGCTTCCCGCAGAACAAGAATTCATAATGCCGCTTTCCAAAAGGAGAGGACCATGAAAGGGCGCTCCGTACTCATCCGTATCTTTCTACTCGCTGTCTGCCTTGACGCTGTTTGCGCCAGTTGCTTTGCCGAGGACTGGCCGCCCATCGCGCCGGAAAATTTAGCGATGACATCGGTACCCCAGCAGCCGGGCGCGCCCGCAGTAGTGCTTCTGCGGGAAGAGACAGACGACGACATGAACAACGTGCATTCGTTTTATATGCGGATAAAGATCCTGACCGACGCCGGGCTGCACTATGCCACAGTCGAGGTCCCCTACAACCGCCGCGCTTTCACCATTGACGGAGTCAAAGGAAGAACTACGCAGCCGGACGGAAGCTCCACAGACTTTGAGGGCAAGCCTTTCGACAAAGTCCTCGTGAAAGGACACGGCATCCGGGTGCAGGAAAAATCCTTTACCCTGCCGAATGCGCGGGTCGGCAGCATCGTCGAATACCGGTATAGCCTTCGTTACGGAGACAGAATGCTTCTTGCGCCGACATGGATGGTGCAGGACGATCTTTTTCAGAAAAAAGCCTCTTTCAAATTCATCCCGTTTCAAAATCACGGCAGCATCCAGATTCTTCTCGATCACGATCAAATCGCCAATGGCGAAAGCTGGACTTCATTTTTGCCCAAGCAGTATCAGCCGCAACAGCACGATTCGGTGCATGGAGTACTGAGCCAGGCCGCATCTTCCTGGGTCACCCTGGATATAAATGACATTCCAGCGTTCGTGGAAGAACCTTACATGCCGCCGGCGGACCTGTTGAAGTGGAGGGTGCAATTTTATTACCGGGTCAGCGGAAAGCCTGATGAATACTGGAAGACGCAGGGCAAGTTCTGGAACAAAGACGTAAACTCCTTTCTCGGAAAAGACAAAGGCATCTGGGAAGCTGTGCAGCAGACGGTTGCAGCAACCGACACTCCGGAGCAGAAGGTCCGGAAGATTTACGATTTCGTTGCCAAATTGGAGAATCAGGACTACATTCCGTACCGCGGCGAAACAGAGCAGAAGCAATTGGGCCTTAAGCCCAATGAAGGGGTAGAAGACGTTCTGCGTCAGCGCAGCGGAGCTCACGACGATCTGAACCGGCTATTTGTCGCCATGGTCAAAGCGGCGGGAATACCGGCGTGGCTCATCCGCGTTCCCTCTCGCGACCAGCACACCTTCGAGGCGACCTTTTTGACAACCAGTCAATTCGACGCGGAACTCGCCATCGTGCAGTTAAATGACAAGGAAATATTTTTGGATCCCGGAACAAAATACTGCCCATATGGCCTGCTCGATTGGCGGTACTCGGGACTAAAAGGCCAACGCCAAATTGATAAGAAGGGACCGACCGAGCTTGTAGACACTCCCCTTCCCGACTACAAGCAGGCCAGGACCGTCCGGGTGGCCAAAGTTCAGCTCACCGATCAGGGCCAAATCGAAGGCACATTAACCATTGGTTTCTACGGAATTGAAGCGCTCAACCTTCGTCAGCAAGGAGGCAAGACCGATGCTGAAGGACGAAAAAAACTGATCACGGATGCGGTCAAAGCCTGGCTGCCGGGAAATGCGGAAATCACGTTAAACAATTCCCCGCAATGGGAAGCAACGGAGCAACCGCTGATTGGCGCTTTCCATATTGTGAGTCCGCTGGCGGTAGGCGCCGGGAAACGGATGCTGGCTGACTCTCACATATTCCAACTGGGGGAAAAGCCTTTCTTTACGGCGGAGACGCGCGCCAATCCCGTGTACTTTGATTACCCCTCCCAGGAAGCGGATGAAGTCCACCTTACAATTCCTCCGGATTTACAAATAGAAAATATGCCAGCGAATGATGAGGTCCGTCTCCCCTATGCGCTTTACCACACCGAATATAAGCAGGAATCTCCAAATGTCGTTTTTTCACGCCGGGATTTCATCATGGGATCTATTTTGGTAGGACCATCTGACTATAAACCGCTCAAAGATTTCTTCGACAAGATGGTTACTGGCGACCAACAGCAGGTCATACTTCGCGGGGCTGCTCATGCTGAAGTCCACTAGGAATTGGATGTTGGTCATGACGGCGTGGATGGTTTGCGCGCCCATGCTGCGCGCCGCGGTCCCCGATTGGGTGCTGCAGGCGGCGGCGAAGCCGCAAAACGTCTATTCGCTTAAAACGAATGCCGCAGTGCTATTCAGCGAGACGCAATTTACCGTGGACAGTCCGGGAAAGTATGTGGAACATCGGCGAAGAGTCGTGAGAATACTCCGTCCCGAGGGGCGCAGTGAAGGCCGCCTGGCGGTCGGCGTGGGCAATGGAGAAAAAATTAATTCCATCCATGCGTGGACGATTGACCCGCAAAAACGTGAATACGAATTGCGCCAAAAGGATTTTCGCGAAGTAGGTGGTTTTGGTGAACTGCTTTATTCCGATGTTCACTATCTGGTAGCACAAGCGCCCGTTTCTGAACCCGGATCGGTGGTTGCCTTTGAATATGAGGTCGAACGCCGCAACTGGTTCAACGAACTTGACTGGAACTTTGAAGAGGATATTCCCGTCGAGCATGCCGAACTGGTAGTTTCATTGCCTTCCGGATGGGAACTTAAAACCTCCACAACGGGTCCTGTACACATTCAGCCATCCCACGCTGTTGCAAACCGTTGGCAATGGAGCGCTCATGATCTTCCGGGTATTGAGCCGGAACCGCTGATGCCGGACGTGGCTGCGCTGTGTTCCAGAATGGTTGTGGCCTACTTTGCACCGGGGGTGTCCAACTTTAATTCGGTTTCTTCATGGGATACGCTGGGGAAATGGTACGCAGGCCTGACCTCGAGCCGCACAGCGTCTACTCCGGAAATTTCCAGCCAGACCCAGCAGCTAGTTGCCGGGAAGGACGATTTCGATGGCAGACTCCGTGCCCTCGCATCGTTCGTACAATCCCAAATACGCTATGTCGCCATCGAAATCGGGATTGGTGGATTCCAGCCCCATTCTGCGGCCGATATTTTCCATGCGCGTTACGGCGACTGCAAAGATAAAGTAACGCTGCTGCGCACAATGCTTGAAGAGGTCGGCATCCACTCACGTTACGTTCTCATAAATACGACTCGCGATGTCGTCAATCCGCAAATACCATCTTCCCTCTTTGACCATGTAATCATTGCCATTGAGTTGCCGGTCAATGTTCCCGCTAACGCTTACGACAGCGTAATTACCGCCAAAGATGGCACACGCTACATCATCTTTGATCCAACCGACGATCTAACTCCGCTGGGGGAACTGCGCAGCGATCTCCAGGACAGTTATGCCCTGCTTGTAACTGCAGGGGGCGGTGAGTTGTTCCGCACTCCTCTTCTTTCGCCAAATTTAAATTCAGTCTCGCGGACGGGTCATTTTCAGCTTGACCCCAAGGGTGGGCTCAGCGGCGAGATTGTCGAGACCCGGACCGGCGATCATGCGGCCCAATGGCGGTACCGGTTGAAGGACGCTAACGAACAAGAGCGGCTCCGCCTGTTCGAACGCCATTTAACTGGGTCGTTGCAGGGCTTTTCGCTGCAAAAAACAGAGGTACAAGATCTCGATCAGCTCAACCGCAATCTGGTGCTGACGTTTAATCTGATCATTCCGCAATATGGGCAGGTGCATGGGCCGCTTATACTGGTTCGTCCCCGGGTATTTGGCGAAGAGAGTTTTCCGCTGGAAAATAAGCCTCGTCAATATCCCATTGAACTGGCGGGTACATCGCTTGAGACCGATACCTATGAAATTGAAATTCCCACTGGGTACAAAGTGGACGACCTTCCCGGTCCGGTAAAAATAGAGACCAGCTTTGCTACCTACCGCAGCAAATTCGAGGTTGAAGGTGCCAAGCTCCGCTATACCAGTGAGTTTGTCATACGCGAGCCCGAAGTAGACCCCACGCTGGCCGCTGCATTGCGCAACTTCGAAGAGACCATTGCGGCCGACGAAGAAGCCAATGCGGTCCTGCTGAAGGCGCAGTGAGGAGCGGTTTAGCTGTTGCTTAAAAGCGCCGCGGGAAGATCAGCCAGCACATCATTGACCGGAAGCAGATTTTTGCTCGCGCCCTCTTGCCACGCATCTGTTGCAGCAGCCGTAAATATGTTTCGCAAGCGGTGGCCACGCAACTGTTCCGGTAACTCGATAAAAGTCTCCTGCCAGAGCGGCCCAGGCAAACCGCCGGAAGAATAAGGGAGCATGGAAAGATCTGCCGATAGTTGGGCGAAAAAGCGGCCGGCGACACAGATCACATAAGACTCACCCGATTTTCGGGCATACGCTACAACATGCTTCGCCCTCGGCCCGGTCACCGTTAGCGGTAAATATTCGCCCTGGAGAAAGAGCAGTTGGTGCTGGCGGCGGAATGTCAGTCCCTTCCAGGTGAGATACAGCTTGATGCATCCGTCTTCAAAGTGCGCGGCCATGCGGCGGACTTTTTCCCGCACTTCTCCGGCATCTTTGGCAGCGGCGGGATATTTCTGCGGGCTTCTGTCCCCGGCTTCCGAGGGACCGCTGCCAAACATCTGAGTTAAGCCCTTGATCTGTTGCTGGCGGAGCGCATAGTCCACCGGACGCCGGTTATCCGGATCCACCAGGCTGAAGTCCCATAGCTCGGTGCCCTGATAAAAATCAGGAACGCCGGGTGAGGCCAATTTCAGAACAAGCTGCGACAAGCTGTTCAGCATGCCGAAATGCGCCACACGCTTCTGGAATGGCAGGAACTCCGCCAAAAAACGGTTCTCATTGCCGGGTTGCAATATGGAATCCACAAAACCGGTAACGGCGGACTCATAATCCGTATTTTGATTTGCCCAGCTGGTTTGTTCTTTCGCCTCGCGGATTGCCTTAAGCATATACGCGCGAATGCGCTCGCAGAACTCCGGCGTGGGCTGTTCTCCATGCAGCGGCCACGCTCCCATCAACGTCTGGTAGAGAAAATATTCATCCGCGCGGGATGGAGCTTCCTTTTCATCCGCCAAACGATGTTTTTCTTTATTCAACGCGCGCCAGCGCCGCACCTGGTGCCGCCACTCGCCGGGGATTTCCGATAAGACGTTGATACGGGCGCGCACATCCTCGGAGCGCTTCGTATCGTGCGTGGACGTGGCCAGCATGGAGTGTGGCCATACTCCGGCGCGGATGGCATTCGTTCTGTGAAATTCATCAACGCTGGTTCCGAATTTCCCAGGGTTCCCGCCGACCTCATTCAGCGATAAAAGCCGCCCATAGCGGTAGAAAGCGGTGTCTTCCATGCCTTTGGCCATTACCACGCTGGTAAATTGCTGGAACTTCATGGCGAAGTGAATGACGGCTTCGCGGTAGGTCCGGGTATGGCCTTCCACGATGTCCGTTAAAAGAACCCGCTGGATAAAATCAAATACGCTGGCATCGGCCACATTGCTATGCCGTTTCACCGCGCGAACGGCCTGTTCAATGTATCTACGGTCGGTTTGGGAGACCTGCCCGGCAGTGATATAGGTGCGGTACACCGGAAACCGGGCGATGACTTCGCTAAGCGCATCGCGCAAGTTGTTCAATGTGAAGTCGCAGGTATGCCTGTCCGAGAGGGCAATCCTGATCAGCATGTTGGAAAGCACATTCAACTCGCTGGCCAGGGCGCGGCGCATCACCAGCTTTTTGCAAACATACGCAACATGGTTAAATTCGATGCGGTCTCCAATAAAACCGCGATAAATACGGTCCATGTCGCCATGCGCATCCGGATCAACGAACAGCCCATTGGAGAGATTTGTGAACCCGTATCCCGTAGTTCCCTCCACCGGCCATGATTCCGGCAGCCTCTCATCCCCCGTAAGAATTTTTTCAATGACCACATACAAATGGCGTGATGCGCAGTCTCCGTTCCCATTGGAGGCGCTTGCTGCCCCGGCGCACTGCAAACGCCGGAAGTATTCCGCCGGATCATAAAGGCCGTCGGGATGGTCTACCCGCAGGCCGTCAAGCTTCCCATGCTCGATCAACCCAAGAATAAAACGATGCGTGGCCTCAAAGACGGCGGGGTTCTCCATGCGGATTCCCGCCAAATCGTTTACGTCAAAAAAACGGCGGTAATTGATGTCATCCGCCGCTACCCGCCAGTAAGCAAGCCTGTATGCCTGCGCCTTAATCAACGCGTGAAGCTGCTCAAAACTTTCTGTGTGCCCCGGCGTTCCGTTGATTTCTCGGACATTTTGCTGCACAAAGTTCAAAACTTCAGGGGATTGAGCGCACAGGGCGGCCAGACGCCGCTTATTGATTTCCTTATCACGTATACGCTCGGTCCGCTTCTCCGGCGATTCCATTGTTCTGCCGGGAAGATGATCGAAAGCGGCCATTAAACTTTGCAGTTCCAGCAGACTTTGATTTTGTGGGCCAAGTTCCTGTTCGAGGCGGGAAATGTTGTAACCGAGAATCCGCGAATATTCTTTGGGATTCACTGGAAAGCGGTGCTTGAAATAGCAGATGCCGAACTCGCCTTTTTCGCGGTCGAAATTTAATTTGAGTTCTCCCCGGTCAAGCACTGAGCCATACTGATCTCCCAACACGGGGACAAGCACCTTGGCCTGCAATTCATCTTTTACTGGATGCCAGTCAATATCAAAAAAAGCGGCATAAGGAGAAGCTTCTCCATTTTCCAGCACGTCCAGCCACCACGCGTTATCGCTACCCATAATTCCCATGTGGTTGGGAACGATATCCAGAATCTGGCCCATCTTGTGTTCATGCAGCGCCTGCACAAAACGGTCGAAATCTTCTGTTGTGCCGATTTCCGGATTCAAACTGCTATGGTCAATGATGTCGTATCCGTGTGTGCTTCCCGGGCGGGCGCGCAAATAAGGCGACGCATAACAGTGAGAAATGCCAAGCGCATCCAGATACGGCAGCAGTTCCGCCGCATCCTTAAACGTGAATGAGCTATTGAATTGCAGGCGGTATGTAGCCAGCGGAATGTTGGAAATGGCCATTTACAGGAACCAGAGAACGGACCATGGCGTGAGCTCGCCAGAACCGGAAATTTCGTTATTGGTACTATAAATAATTTCCCGCCCGGAAGAGAAGGCGCTTGCCAGTGGGGAACCGCTAAAATTTGCCAGCATGCGCAGTTCTGCATTCTGCATTTTCCATTCCACCAGCAATCCGCGATTTTCGATGACCGAATACCTCCCCGCGCTGTGGCTTAATTCCGGCCCCAGCGGGACAATATATCGTCTCCTGATATTTAGCAGCTGCCGATAAAAACGCAGCCATTCCCGGTGCTCTGACTTTTGCAGTGACGGCCACTCCAGCTTGGACGCGAAAAAAGTTTTTTCATCGTTTGGATCGGGGATTCGCGCTCGCATCGCCGGGTCTGCAAATTTGGCGAAGCGCTTAAATTCATTGCGGCGTCCCTCGGTGACCGCCTTCGCCAGGTCTCCCGTGAAATTGCAGAAGAAAAAGAATGGAGTCCTTGCGGAAAATTCCTCTCCCATAAAGAGCAACGGCGGCGATGGAGCGAGAAGTAGGATCGCAATAGCTGCTTTCAGGCAAGCGGGAGAGGTCAGCCGTGAAATTCTTTCGCCAAAGGCGCGGTTCCCGACCTGATCATGATTCTGTAAAAAGTTAACGAATGCTGTTGGCGGCAGGCGGACGCTTGGCTCGCCCCGGTGTTCGCCTCCCCGGTAAGCCGAAACTTCTCCCTGATATGCAAATCCCTCCGCCAGACAACGTCCCAGCCTTTCCAAAGGCTGCGCCGCGTAGTCGCTGTAATATCCGTCATGCTCCTTTGTCAGCAGTACATGAAAAGCGTGGTGGATATCGTCGTTCCACTGCGCATTGAATAATTCCGGCTTCGACCTTTCGTCACGACTCAGATAGCTTGCCTGGTTCTTGTCATTTTCGAGTACGAGGTGCACATATCTCTCATTGCCGAATTTCTGGCGCACCGCCTGCGCCAGCTCCGTCAAGATGTGGGGCTTCGAATCATCGGCAATTTGATCCACTGCATCGAGCCGGAGGCCATCGAAATGGTATTCCTCCAGCCAGTAAAGAGCGTTATGGATAAAGAAATCGCGGACGGTGCGGCTGCCCGGGCCATCGAAGTTAATGCTTTCTCCCCAGGGCGTGCAATGGCGGCTGGTAAAAAATTCCGGAGCATACACGCGCAGATAGTTGCCTTCCGGCCCAAAATGGTTATAAACCACATCCAGAAACATCATCAGCCCCTTGCCGTGGGCAACATCCACCAGCCGTTTTAAGTCTTCCGGCGTCCCATAAGAACTGTCGGGAGAAAAAGGCAGAACTCCGTCATACCCCCAATTCCGGCGGCCTGGAAAATCGGAGATGGGCATCAACTCGACTGCGGTAACGCCAAGCTCCACAAGGTGGTCGAGCTTTTGCACCGCTGCGGGAAAGGTCCCTTCAGAAGTGAATGTCCCAAGGTGCAATTCATAGAGCACTGCTTGTTCCCAGGGCCGTCCGCGCCAGTCTTCGTCCCGCCATTCAAATGTGGACGGATCAACTACCTGGCTGGGGCCGTTCACATCTTCCGGTTGAAAGCGCGATGCGGGGTCTGGCACTTGCTGCGCGCCATCAATCTGGAAGCGGTACTTGCTGCCGGCGCAAGCTTCCTTTGTGGTGAGTTCGAACCAGCCGTTTTCCAATTTTTCCAGCGAAAGATTTTTGGCGCTTTCGGGCAGATGCACGCCGACTTGCTGCGCTTTGGGAGCCCAAAGCCGAAAGCGGACGGAACCGTCCTGCAGGCATTCCGCCCCAAAGGGCATCCCGTGTTTCCGCCTCAATCGTGCGCTCCTGCAAATTCTTCCTGCGCCGGCTCGGGAGCCACTTCTTTTTGTTCAGGAGCAGACTCCTTCTTTTGCGGACGCTGTCTTTTTTCCTGTTGTTCCATCAGCAATACAAGAGAGCGCGCCTGCAAGCTGTATGACTCGGCATCATGACGGCGCACGCCATTGCCTTCCCCTGTGAATGAGGTATCCAGCAATGTAATCCACTCTTTTTCACGGGCCACGCTGGGCAGCATGAAAGGAACAGGCTCATAATGCGCGTTCATTAACAATAGAAAACTCTGATCGGTAATCGGCTGTCCGCGCTCGCTTACTTCCTCCAGCCCTTCGCCGGCAAAGAACACTCCCAGGCACCGGGCTGATTCCTGCTTCCATTCGTCATCCGTCATCTCGCGCCCGTCGGGATGCAGCCACAGAATATCTTTCACTTCAGCGCCCTGAATGGCCCTGCCCTGAAAGAAGTTCTTGCGATGAAATACAGGGTGCTTTTTGCGGATCGCGATCAACTGCCGGACGAATTCAAGCAAATCCAGATCGGCGACGTTTGGGTCCCAGTTGATCCAGCTGATCTCATTGTCCTGGCAATAAGCGTTATTGTTTCCTTGTTGCGTATGCCCTATAGCATCCCCGGCCAGCATCATGGGAACGCCTTGCGAAAGGAAAAGGGTCGCCAGAAAATTGCGCTTTTGCCGCGCGCGCAACGCTTTGATCTCGGGATCATCCGTCGGCCCCTCGACCCCGCAATTCCAGCTCAGGTTATTGTTCGAGCCATCCCGGTTATCTTCACCGTTCGCTTCGTTATGTTTGTCGTTGTAGCTGACGAGGTCTTGCAGGGTAAAGCCATCGTGCGCGGTTATGAAGTTCACGCTGGCATACGGCCGCCTTCCGCTCCGCGCATATAAATCGCTGGAACCTGTGATCCGGTATGCTACCTCGCCAATCAAACCGCCGTTGCCTTTCCAATAGGCCCGAATCACATCGCGGTAACGGTCGTTCCATTCCGCCCAACCAACCGGGAATTTCCCCACCTGGTATCCGCCCTCTCCCAAATCCCAGGGCTCGGCGATCAGCTTCACCTGCGAGAGCACCGGGTCCTGATGAATGATGTCGAGGAATGCGCCCAGCCGGTCTACTTCGTGCAGTTCGCGGGCCAGAGTTGCCGCCAGATCGAAGCGGAAGCCATCCACATGCATTTCAATTACCCAATAACGCAGGCTATCCATAATGAGCTGCAAGACCCTTGGATGCCGCATATTGAGGGTATTGCCGGTGCCGGTGTAATCCATGTAGTAGCGCGGATCGTCGCCAACCAGGCGGTAATAGACCGGATTATCTATGCCTCGGAAGGAAAGCGTCGGGCCGAGCTGATTGCCTTCCGCCGTGTGGTTGTAGACCACGTCCAGAATGACCTCGATTCCGGCCGAATGCAAGGTTTTCACCATAGTCTTGAACTCACTGGCAGTGCCGGTGGCCGAATAGCGGTGTTCGGGAGCAAAGAATCCTATCGAGTTGTATCCCCAGTAATTCCGGAGACCCTTTTCCACCAGCCGGCGATCGTCCACAAAGGCGTGTACCGGCATTAGCTCGAGCGCGGTAATGCCCAACCGGGCGAGATAGTCAATCACCGGGGCAGTGGCCAACCCGGCATACGTTCCGCGGAGCGCCTGTGGAACATCCGGATGGTGAACCGTAAAGCCTTTGACGTGAGCTTCGTAAATGATGCTCTCATGCCAGGGAATGTTCGGCGGCCGATCCGTCCCCCAGGTAAAAGCCGAATCAATCACCATGCCTTTGCGGACGGCAACAGCATTATCGCGGCGGTCAAAAGACAAATCTTCTTTGGGATGCCCGATTCGGTATCCAAAATGAGCATCTCCCCACTCCATGTGTCCCTGAATCTGTTTGGCATAAGGGTCAAGCAGCAACTTGTGATGGTTAAATCGCAGTCCTTTGACCGGATCATAGGGGCCATATACACGATAGCCATATAAAAGCCCCGGACGCGCCTCCGGCAGATAGCAATGCCAGACCTGGTCCGTCTGCTCGGTAAGCGAAATCGCGTGGACTTGACGCCTTCCCGTCAGATCAAAAAGGCAAAGTTCAACCTTTTCAGCATGTTCGGAGAAAAGGGCGAAATTAACGCCCTCTCCATCCCACGTAGCGCCAAGAGGGTATGGTTTTCCGGGCCAGACAATCGGGGTAGTACGTTTTGTCAATTTGAAAAATCCTCAGATGAAGTTTGCAGTCAGCCGAACCACAACGTCTCCCCTGTTCAGCAACGATTAGATGCTTAAAAGCTATTTACGCCCAGTCCTGAGTGGCGGGTCTTGAAAGTTCCCCGTAAAAGCCCCTAAAGAAAAGAGCGGCAATAAAGAGAGCTTCTTAAGCAGCTACGAAAAGCCCCTAGAAGAAATTACAGGAACAACCCGATATGGGAAGTTTTAAGAGATGGGATACAAAACCTTAGTCGTCCTCTTTTAGGCACTTTTTCATGGTCACCTGCTGCGCCAATCCGGAGTGTGCCATGCCATTGCGGTATTTGCGCCATGGCCGCCTCTTCCAATTCGAGGTCCGCACCACGACAATTGATGGCCGTGGAGAACCAGGGCTGGCCCCGCGTCCCGGCAGAGTCTCCCATAAGCTTTCGCACTTCTGGTTGTGCGGTCACTGCTGTCAGCACTGGACTTTGAAATTTGATACACGCAGGGGTGTGCAGCTTACATCGCTGCCCGCCGGGCGGATACCAGCCGCCCCCGTCACACCGGAGTATCAAACGCCTTTTGCAGCTGGCGCGTAAGATCTATCTAAAAAGGCACCCGGGCGTTTTGCCCGGGTTTCTGCGTAAAGCTGGAATTCACTAAACCCCAATCACTCCGATCAATTCCTTCACCGCCGCGGCGCTCTTATCGAGCGCAGCTTTTTCCTCCGGGGTCAGTTTGATCTCTACGATCTGCTCAATGCCCTTCGAGCCTAACTTTACCGGGACGCCAACGTATAGGCCTTTAATACCGTACTCTCCATCGAGGTAAGCCGCGCAGGGCAGTATCTTCTTCTTGTCTTTGAGGATGGCTTCAACCATCTCCGTTGCGGCAGCTGAAGGAGCATAGTAGGCGCTGCCGGTCTTTAAATACTTCACAATCTCCGCCCCGCCATCCCGTGTACGTTGCACCAGGCGGGCGAGAGTGGCAGAATCCATCAGCTCGGTAATGGGAATTCCGGCGACAGTGGAGTAACGCGGCAACGGAACCATCGTATCTCCGTGGCCGCCGAGCACGAATGCGGTCACGTTCTCCACACTGACCTTCAACTCTTCCGCGATGAAGGCGCGGAACCGGGCGGAGTCCAAAACGCCGGCCATGCCAATGACCCGCTCACGGGGAAATCCGCTGAGCTTGTAAGCCGCCTGCGCCATAGCGTCCAGCGGGTTCGAGACAACGATGAGGATGCAGTTAGGCGAGTGCTGGACTACTTTGCTGACCACATCGCTCATAATCTTGTGATTGGTGTTCAGCAGATCATCGCGGCTCATGCCGGGCTTGCGAGGAATTCCCGCGGTAATCACAACGATGTCCGAATTGGCGGTATCGGCATAGTTGTTGGTGCCGATTACAAATGAGTCCCGCTTTTCAATCGGCATGGCTTCGAGCAAATCGAGCCCCTTGCCCTGCGGCACGCCTTCAACGATGTCAACCAGAATGACATCCGCGAGTTCTTTTGAGGCAATCCAATGGGCCGCCGTGGCCCCAACGTTTCCTGAACCGACAATGCTTACCTTTTTACGCATGATTTCCTTTCGTGAATTAGCTGTCAGCTATTGGCTTTCAGCTATTAGCCTCTAAGACATACCAATTGCTAATTGCCGTTCGCCAAATGCTGATTGCTGTTTGCTGAATGCCGCCCTACACCGCGCTCAGCACAGAAGCCTCCATATTTTCGATCATGTAACTGGCGAACTCGCTGGTTTTGACTTTGGTCGCCCCTTCCATAAGGCGCTCAAAGTCATAGGTGACTTTCTTCTGGCCAATGGTGCGCTCCATGCTTTGCTCCACCAGATCAGCGGCCTCATTCCATCCCAGGAAGCGCAGCATCATCACGCCGGACAAAATCACCGACCCCGGATTGATGACGTCTTTGTCCGCATATTTCGGAGCAGTCCCGTGCGTTGCTTCGAAAACCGCATAGCCATCGCCAATGTTTGCCCCCGGGGCGATGCCAAGGCCTCCAACTTGCGCGGCGGCTGCATCGGAAATGTAGTCGCCGTTCAAATTGGGCGTAGCCAGCACCGAATATTCTTCCGGACGGGTCACGATCTGCTGGAAAATTGAGTCAGCGATGCGGTCATTGATCATGACCTTCTTCTTCCACGCACCTTTGCCGTGGGTGGCATAGATCGCATCGAGAACGTCCTTCACTTCCTTGTTTACCGATTGACGGAATTCCGGAGGAGCAAACTCCATGCCCGGCTCAATTAAATTTGCATTCTCTTCAAGTGAAAGATTGGGGTTCTTGTCTTGATTGTCGAGGATCCAACTTTCGCGCTCGGTAACAACCTTGTCGCGGAACTCCTGCGTCGCCAATTCGTATCCCCACTTGCGGAATGCGCCTTCGGTAAATTTCTGGATGTTGCCTTTGTGCACCAGCGTAACCGTCTTGAGTCCATTTTCAAGCGCATGCTGGATCGCCATCCGCACCAGGCGTTTGGTCCCGGTAATAGAAATCGGCTTAATACCGACACCCGAATCAAGCCGGATCTGCTTTTTACCGCCCTTCAGCATGTCTTTATTCAGAAACTCAATGAGCTTGGCTGCTTCCGGTGTCCCCTGCTCCCATTCCACTCCGGCGTAGACGTCTTCCGTGTTCTCGCGGAAAATGACAACATTCATGCGCTCAGGATGCTTCACTGGCGAGGGCACTCCCTTGTAATACTTCACGGGGCGTACGCAGGCATAGAGATCAAGAATCTGTCGGAGCGCAACATTAAGGGAGCGAATACCTCCGCCCACCGGAGTGGTTAGCGGCCCTTTGATGGCGACGCGGTATTCGCGGACGGCGCTGACCGTATCGTCCGGGAGCCAGTTATTGAATTTCGCTTTCGCTTTTTCTCCTGCGAAAACTTCGTACCACGCAATACGGCGCTTGCCCTTGTATGCCTTCTGCACCGCGGCATCAAACACGCGGGCCGAAGCCTTCCATATATCCCGCCCCGTGCCGTCGCCTTCGATAAAAGGAATAATCGGGTTGTCCGGTACCTGATAACGTCCGTTTGCGTATTTGATTGCTGCTCCATCCGCCGGCGCCGCAACTCCGTTATAAGAAACTGCCATTACGAATTCCTCCCGTCGCTGATTGCAAAACATACGATTATAAAGGCTGGTACACCGTTGCGGCGAATCGCTTAGGAATAAGGCGAGGGCAGATGTAACATGCAGCGAAAGCTGCGAAGCGAATGGCCCGGTGCGGGAAAATGGCTGGATTTATTTCAAGCGATAAAACATGATCATCAGGCAGCACACAGCAATCGGGTC
>JAICKN010000313.1 GCA_025927855.1 Terriglobales bacterium | reverse complement strand
TTCTTTATATGAGCCGCCCTGCTGGACAAACACTGTGCCGCCGCCCAAATTGCCGCGGCTGTGATCGATAATTGCCAGCACCTTCTCTTGATCAAAGAATTTGCTCAATTGCTGGAGAAAACGGAAGCGCCGGCGGAACTCTTGAAACCGCGCCTCATTGCGCTCACTCGGAATCTCATACTGCTCAATCTCCTCCAGTGATTTCTCGTTGTAGCGTTCTGAGAGCGGCTCGGCCGATGGCTTTACCTCCGGATCATCGCCAATCAGTACGATCTTGCCCGCCAGTTTGCCGCGATACTTCTCTTCATCCTGCGGTGTGCGGATATTCACCCGCACCACCTGCCCTTTTACCACCCCGTTGGTGCCGGGCGTCCAGGCCTTTGCGTAAGCAATGATCGGGGCGATATCCGGCGATACCATGCGGACGTTGACGTATTCGTTAGCCCAGCCACGCCCGAACGGGCTCCAGGGCTCCAGGTGGGCATTTACCAGTCCGAAGGACGTAAGCTGGTCGCGCGTCCATTCATTGGCTTTCTTCATGTTGGGCGAGCCGGTGAGGCGCTCACCAATGCCGTCCATCAGACCGCTGGCAATTTCCATGATTTTGGAATTGTGAAAGCCTTCATAACGAATGCGAGTGATGGTATCGAGGTCAACTTTTTCCTGGGCGGTTGCGACATTGAAACCCAGGAAGCAAATGGCAGACAACAGCATGGCGGCGAGACGCCGGGAAATGTTCATCAAAATGACTCCTTGAATTGCAGCCTTATGAGGGGGCAGAAAAGTGTAAACGGAGCGCCAGCAAGCGTCAAATACTTATCGGAGAACTGTGGGTTCTATTTTTCAGCCGGCACGCGCCGGAAGACTCGGAATAAGCTGATCATAAATCCCGCAAACGCTGCAAAGAGAGCCACCGGGGCGGCCACCTTGTAAGTAAGGGACATATCCGGATGGGTATGGCTGAATCCCCAATAGAGAAGAAGGAAAAAACAAAGAAAGGCCACGGAGAGAAAGAAACAGATCACGCCTGAGACCAAACCGATTCCCGCGCAAATGGCAAATTTTCCCATAAAGACCAGTCGCACTGCCTGAGAGGCAACGCTACGTTAAAATAATACCGTGGATCAGGCAGCTCATCTAGAGATGCGCCCGGCGCAGGACATCATCCGGAGCGTGCGCGTCAACCAGTCTCCCAACGGCATCTGCTACGCAACGGCAGGCGACGTAACGCTCCCCTCAGATGAGTTGGAGCGCATGCTGGAGGCCATTCCGCGCGCAATTGCGGCCGCACTCGACCGCAAAGCGTTTTACTTTGTCCCACTTACGATTGGGGACGGCGATAAAACCCTGGTGGCAGAGCACTTTGATCCGGCGTTGACGGACCATGCCTTATGCCATCGAAACATCGAGTCGGGCGATTCGCAGTGCGTCTTCATCTCAACCCGCCTGCTGGAAGACCGCTTTTCCATAGCTTTTGAGTTCTATATCAATGTCGGGCACGCTTTTGTTGACCGCGCCGGCATCTCCCATGAATTCGCTGATCTGGTTTGGGAACAAGCCACGGAAAATGTCCGCGGTGAGACCAGCCTGGATGCCTTTGAGTTTCGCAAGCAGGCGCTCGCTTCGGGACGTGTGGATGAGAAAGCCAAGTCCGAGTATCTGGGAACCACGTTTTCTGACGCTATTGCCATTTACCTGCTTTCACTTTCCCTTGACGTGGACTACTACGAGCTGCGCGAACGTGAGTATCCGCTGCTGGCGCCAGCGGCTCTGGCTGCCCGCCTGAAAAAAATTGCCGAGCTGTTTCCGCCCAATCCCGGTTTCCAGTTCAACATCTATTACCGCCGCAGGCACGGATAAGGATGCCGCGCTCCTCTGCCGCACAATTAGCTTGCAGTATGCTGTGGCATGGCTGCTCAAGAGGTTTGGAGCCAAGTGACTGAACTCTAAGGAGCGAGGCCGACCACGCGCCGAGTTGGGCTGTTTCAAGAGCATCCATTGCAATCCGCAGATGCAGATCACTTGAGCAGTTTGCGGCGAAGCGACAAGAAAAAATGATTGCACACTTGAGAGGAAGGCTGATTGCCAAACATCCCAACCAGGCCGTGGTTGAGGCTGCTGGCGTGGGGTACGAAATCAATATCAGCATTCCCACGTTTTCTGGCCTTCCTCCGCTCGGCGCTGAAGTTGCATTGTTCATTCATACC
>JAICKN010000154.1 GCA_025927855.1 Terriglobales bacterium | reverse complement strand
CCTGCGCCACCCGTTGTAAAATCAAAGTTCATCTCAAACTCTATGCCGCGAGAAGAAAGCACAGCTCCCGATAACCGTTACGACGCACAGCAGGTGGAAGAGAAATGGGCTGCGCGCTGGCAGCAGGATGCCGCGCTTTATGCCGCCGAGCCGAACTCCACCAAACCCAAGTATTACGTGCTGGAAATGCTTCCGTACCCTTCGGGCAAGCTGCACATGGGGCACGTGCGCAACTATTCCATTGGCGATGCGCTCGCCCGCTACATGTGGATGAACGGCTACAACGTGCTGCATCCCATGGGCTGGGATTCTTTTGGCTTGCCAGCCGAAAATGCCGCGATCCAGAACAACACCCCGCCGCGCGAGTGGACGATGCGCAACATCGCCAACATGAAAACGCAGATGAACAGGCTCGGTTTTGCGTATGACTGGTCGCGCGAAGTGACTACTTGTCTGCCGGATTATTACAAATGGAACCAGTGGTTCTTTTTGAAGTTGCACGGGCAGGGACTGGCTTACCGCAAGAAAAGCCGCGTGAACTGGTGCCCCAAGTGCGCCACAGTCCTGGCCAATGAACAAGTGGTCAACGGATGCTGCTGGCGTCACGAAGATACCCTGGTGGAGCAGCGCGAGCTGGAGCAGTGGTTTTTGCGCACGACGAAGTACGCTGACGAATTGCTGCGCGATTTGGAAAAACTAGGCGGCTGGCCGGAAAAAGTCCGCACCATGCAGCGCAACTGGATTGGCCGCAGCGAAGGCGCCCTGGTGAATTTCAAGCTGGATGGCCCATCGGGAGATGCAGGTTCGATCATCACAGTTTTCACCACGCGCGTGGATACGATTTACGGTGCGACTTCGGTGCAGCTCGCGCCGGAGCATCCGCTGGTGGCTGATTTTGCCTCGGCTGACGCCGGGTTGCGCTCCCAAGTCGAGCAATTGATCGCAGAGCAGCGCAAGGCCAAAGAGACCGGCGATATTGGCGCCATTGAAAAGCGTGGCGTGAATACAAATCGCTTTGCCTTGAATCCGTACAACGGCGAGAAGGTGCCAGTTTGGATTGCGAATTACATATTGATGGATTACGGCACGGGCGCCATCATGAGCGTTCCCGCGCACGACGAACGCGACTATGAATTTGCCCGGCAGTATGGAATTGAAATCCGGCAGGTAATTGCGCCGGTTTCGGCCGACGAAAGTCCTGCGTTGCCGTTTACGTCGCATGAAGGCAAGCTCATCGACTCCGGCCCTTTTACGGGATTAACTTGTGATGATGCCATTAAAAAGATGGCCGCGCACGCCGAGAAGAACGGCTTCGGCAAAGCGACCGTCACTTACCGCCTGAAGGATTGGGGCATCTCCCGCCAGCGCTACTGGGGTACGCCGATCCCCATCGTGTATTGCGAAAAAGACGGCATTGTTCCGGTGCCGGCAAAGGACTTACCCGTCATTCTGCCCGACCATGTGCAGATCACGCTAGAAGGCGGATCGCCTCTCGGCAAAGTGGCTGAATTTGTGAACGCCCGCTGCCCAAAGTGCGGTGGCCCCGCTCGCCGCGAGACGGACACAATGGACACTTTTGTGGATTCGTCCTGGTACTTCTATCGCTATACCGATGCCCACAACAGCAGTGCGCCATTCAGCAGGGAAGCGGCAACTTACTGGTTCCCAATTGACCAGTACATCGGCGGCGTAGAACATGCCATCCTGCACCTCATCTATTCGCGCTTTTGGACGAAATTCATGCGCGATATCGGCCTGGTGAAAAACGATGAGCCGGTCGAGCGCCTCTTCACGCAGGGCATGGTGATTAAAGACGGCGCCAAGATGTCAAAGAGTTTGGGCAACATTGTTTCGCCTGACGAAATGGTGAAGCGATACGGCGCGGATGCTGCGCGTATGTACAGCTTGTTTGCCGCTCCTCCGGACCGCGATCTCGATTGGCAGGACACAGGCATTGAAGGCATACAGCGCTTTCTGGGAAGGGTGTACAGGTTTGTTGCCAAGCATCATGCGGCGGCAAAGTCTTCCCAAAATAATGACGCTGCATTGTCATCCGAAGCCCGCGCTGTTCAACGCAAACTGCACCAGACCATCAAGCGCATCACGACGGACTTTCAAGGGCGCTGGCATTTCAACACTTGCATCGCCGCGATCATGGAATTGGTAAATGAGCTTTACGCGGCGGAAGAAAAAATTGCTTCCGGGGTAATCCCATCTTCACTGCTCGCCGGAGCGCAGCGTGATCTGGTCCTTCTTCTCGCGCCATTCGCACCCTACCTCTCCAGCGAACTATGGGAAATGCTGGGCGAAAAAGGCAGCTTGTTGCGCGCGCCCTGGCCCCAATACGACGCCGAGCTCGCGAAAGAAGACGAAATAGACATTCCAGTGCAGATCAACGGTAAGCTCCGCAGCCTGGTCGTCGTCCCTGTGGACGCATCGCAGGACACGCTCCGCGAAAGCGCGCTCAACCACGAAAAGATCAAAGCCGCAATCGCCGGGAAGCAGATTGTGAAAGTCATTGTGGTTCCCAGCAAACTAGTCAATATCGTGGTCCGCTGAGAATCCAATGCTGAACTACGGTATCCTGAGCCACAGCTCACGAAATGCTCCAGCCCTTGCATACGGGGATATAATGTGAGTTGGGGCCAGTCCCGGAAGCCGGTTGTGGGCCTCCCGTCCTGCAATTCCGGGTAAGCGCCGAGACGACCCGATATCACTCCTGAGGTGGCCTATGACTACATTAGTCTGGCTACTGTCTATATGGGGAGTCCTCACTGCTCTCCTGATCGTTCTCCTGATTTACCGCAGCACCCTCACCATGCACGAAGAAGAGCAATTGTTCCTCAGCGATTCCGACCTGCACATGCAAGAGGAACAGATGGCGCTTTCGCGCAAGGTCAACAAAATTACGCCTTACCTGTGGGGGATGGGATCCCTCTCGGGCGTGCTGATTTTGGTGATTGCGGGCATGGCAATTTATCAGCAGATGAACATGCCGCAGTAGCGCGTTGGCGTCATCCAAGGCGCGTGAAACGTTTGTTTGTCTAGTTGAGATGAGACATATAGAGCGCGGGGAAGGCCTGCGCTCCGCGGTTGTCCAAATCACAAAAAACAGGGGCGGCGAGTTGCCGTCCCTATGTTTTTTCCCCAATGCTTTAAGTTTTACAACCCGCTGCTAATTTCCTGCGAATGCCTTTGCTACAAGGACTTCAGGTATTCCACCAGGTCTTTCTTGTCCTGATTGCTCAAATGCAGCGATTTGAACGTGTCGTAATGGTTCACTACATCCATTAAAGTGGCAAAGCGGCCGTCATGATAAAAACCACCTTTTTCATGCGTCCATAGTCCCTTTAACGGAGACGTGCGGTAGCGGTCATCGGGAGCGCGGGACGCCTGGAAATCGTCTACCCCGATTTCCTGGGCGGTATGCATGTTCCATCCCGGCTCTGTAAACAGCGGCGGAACATGGCAGGAGGAACACTGGGCGCGTCCATTGAAAATTTCTTTTCCGCGCCGCGCCGCAGCGTGATCGTAACTATTAGGGGGAGGGAGGGGGGAGCTTAACGCCAATTGGTAGAAATGAAGATCGGCAAGTTTTGGAGTGATTTCATCCACATCGCTGCGGACGTTGTCGAACCCGTTTTGCGCGGCCACCGGGAAGCGCGTGGCATCGGCCAGGCGCGGATCGAAAAAGACTCCTTTCCCGTGCATTTCCAGGTTGGCCACAAATGCGTTCCAGTAAGTCACCGATCCCCAGCCGGTCCAGGTATGCAAATTCACGCCCGCCAGCCCGAAGGCGGGAGGAATCAGCACCGCGCCCGACTTCGTTCCATTGAAGGCCCTGCCATCGGTGAAGAGTTCGGCGTCAAATTTTCCCGGCCCCCAGCTGTTCAGCACCGTGCGGACGGTGGATTCGCTTACATTGAGCACCTTGGCTACGCTGCTTAGGTCAGGCGAAAGGTTCACTATCGCGCCGACATTTAAGTCACGGTTGGCCCAGCCATCTAAACGATGACCGATGCCCGGTGCGAAAGAATTGTCCACAGTGGAATGGCAGAGTGCGCATTGGGTCCCGAGTGACTTCAGATTGCCGGAATGATCAAAAAATCCGGTAAGCCCGACAACCGCGTTCAATTTCAGCAGCGCGACCGTCACCGCCGGATCATTCAGATTGACCTTACCCTGCTTCAATTGCCGGAGCAGCGATGGAGGCAAAGCGTCAACATCCACTTTCAGCCCGACGGCCAGCGCGGTGGCCGGACTTACGCCGCCGCCGATACCCCCCAGTTTTTGTCCTTCAATGGCTTTGTGCAGTTGGAGCGTACCGCCCCAGAAATCTTCGTCCCCAAACGTGGCGTAACGGAAGGTATTGCGTCCACGGTCAATCATGCCCAGGGCATGGAAATCGGTTGCGCGGTCACCATTTTGGAATTTGAAGTTGTTGTCGTGGTGTTTGAAATCGTCAGCAGAAACTTTCTTGACCTTGTACAGGAAAAAACCGGCACAAGCTCCTACCAGCAGCAATGTAGTTACAAGCCAAGCACGAACCCGGTTCATAGAAGCTTCCTCCACATCGCACTAAGAGTGCGCTCCGCGCTCTGGCGTTACGGGAATTGTTACGAAGTGTTGTCAAAAGATTGTCTCGAAATTTACAGAAATATTTTGTGGGTAGCTGTAACCAATCGGCTGCTTGGGCACTCTACAATATAAATATCCGGGGGCGTGCTATGGATGCGACAGCCGTTGTGGAACGTGCGAATGCGGAGGGCTGGCCGGATGAAGACGTGGTTGCCCGCGTATTGGCCGGTGAAACCGAACTCTACGAGATCATTATGCGCCGTTACAATCAGCGGCTTTACCGCGTAGCGCGGGCCATTCTGCGCAACGACGGCGAGGCCGAAGACGTCATGCAGGATGCCTATGTCCGGGCCTATGAGCACCTTGACCAGTTCGCTGGCCGCTCGCGGTTTTCCGCGTGGCTCACGAAAATCGCCGTGCACGAATCGCTGGCGCGCATACAAAAAAGGAACCGGCTGCAGGAATTGGAGGCGATGATTCCGCAAGAAGAAGAGATTGTTCTGACTTCACACTCGGCCAGCCCGGAGCAAGAGGCTTCGAGCGCCGAGATGGGACATCTGCTGGAAGATGCGATTCTTGACCTCCCCGAAAACTATCGCACCGTCATCATGATGCGCGACATTGAAGAGATGAGCACGAGCGACACAGCAACCGCGCTGAACTTGAGCGAAGAGAACGTCAAGATTCGTCTTCATCGCGCACGCGCGCTTTTGCGTAAAGAACTATTTGCCCGGGCAGGCGCGGGCAGGGCCAAAGCATTTCCATTCATGGGCGCGCGCTGCGACCGGGTGGTGCAGAGAGTATTTGAAGTGATCGCAAATAAAACCTAGCTCTTGCTGTAAAACCACTCGCGGATCTCACGACCTGTTCACTAGAACTGGTGCCGGGAACAGGACTTGAACCTGCACGCCTTTAGGGCACTGGATCCTAAGTCCAGCGCGTCTGCCAATTCCGCCATCCCGGCATTCTGACTTACCTTTTTTATTCAAATATCTTACAGTAGCCCGCACAGTAGGTCACGAAACTGTCCGGCCATTTTCCTATTCTGTTTTGGCGCCGGTTCCGGCATTATTCATTCGAGGCCCCCTAATGACAAAACAATCGATTTTCTTCACCCTTGTCTTTGTGATTCTTGTCTCCTCCGTCCGGCTCCCAGCGCAACAAACCCGGCGGGAGGTCGCACATCCTTCAGCGGCAGATTCAAAGCCGAACAGCTCTGAGGTGCCGGATGGATACGCGATCAATACGCATTTCACCCGGGTCGTTGTGCTCCGCTTTAAGTACGATACCGATCTGCTGGCCGGACTGAAGAAGATGGTCGAGCAGGAGAAAATCAAAAATGCCGTGATCCTCGCCGGAATCGGTTCGGTGCGCAATTACCAGGTCCATCAGGTGGGAAACCGGAATTTTCCGCTGAAGGATGTCTTCGTGAAGAACCCGACTGGGCCCGCTGACATCATCAGCATGAACGGTTACGTCATCAACGGAAGAGTGCATCCCCACATCACAATGGCCCGGCCTGAAGGAGCTTTCGGCGGCCATCTTGAAGCTGGCACAACGGTCTATACCTTCGCCGTCGTCACTTTGGGCGTGTTGGAGGACAATGCGGACCTCAGCAAAGTTGATGACTGGAGTTACCGCTAGTCTGTCGTGATCAAATTGAGTTTCGTCGCGGTGTTGTCTCCGACAGGCGGAAGCGATAGGCTACTCCCGCCATGTTTCGTCACTATTTTTTGCCGGCCGTCTGTTCCATCATCTTATTCAAATGTTTTATCCCTCTCTACGGCCAAAATGCGCCGCACATTTGGCAGCTTCAGGAGGTTGAGTTTCACTCGGCGCAGCTCTACGCCAATCCTTATGTGGATGTGCAGTTGTGGGTTGAGCTCAAAGGGCCAAACTTTTCGCACCGGGTATATGGCTTTTGGGATGGCGGAGATGTTTTCCGGGTCCGCTTTGTAGCAACTGCTCCCGGCAAGTGGAGTTGGACGAGCGGTTCGAACCAGACTAACGACAAAGGCTTGAACGGCAAGTCGGGCAGCTTTAGCGCACGCGATTGGAGCGAAAAAGAAAAAGACGAGAATCCCACGCGCAGAGGATTTCTTCGCGCCACGACCAACGGCCATGCCCTCGAATACGCCGATGGAACTCCTTTTTTCCTTGTGGGCGACACATGGCTGGGGGCAGCGACCTGGCGGTTGCCGTTAACCGGTGAAGCCGCGCCTACGGATTATGAACCCAGCCCAAACATAACTTTCGAGCAAGCTGTTTCGTGGCGTAAGCGGCAAGGTTACAACTCGGTGAGCATGATCGCAGCATTCCCTACATGGGCGACCGACCAATATCCAGCGACTTATGCCGACCGCAACGGGGTATTTCTGCGCAATGCGTGGGAGGAATTTGGCGTACTAGTGGATGGCAAGCCTACGGCCAAGGCCATGCACGACGAGCGCGGTTACCGGCCGTTCGAAATCATTCCCAATCGCGAGGGGCGTCCGGATTTCGACCGCATTGTTCCGGAATATTTCCAGAGCCTTGACCGTAAAATGCAGTATCTCAACGCGCAGGGATTTGTCCCTATTCTGGAGACCATCCGGCGCGACACCGGGCCGGCATGGAAGGCTTATTCAAAGAATTTCGACGAATCGTATTCGCGTTTTGTTGAGTACATGGCGGCGCGCTACGGTGCGTACAACTTTATCTTCAGCAAGATTCACTTTGACATATATCTCAAGAACCTGAGCTTGACTGCGGGTGAATTCAATGAGGCACTCAACTATCACTACCGCAACTTTGGGCCCATGCCCTTCGGCCAGCCGGTGACTTCGCTCATTGACCACTCGACTTATACAACGTTTGGGGATGCCAGCAAAGCGCCATGGATCACTCTGCAAAGCGTAGGCAATGAACCCAGAGATAACCGGATCTATGCGGCGTTGGAAGATCTGTTTCGCCTGAATCCGCCGTACCCCGCGCTCGATATGGAGCCGTATTATGCGGGATGGCTGCATCCCAACAATGTGGTCGCGGGCGAGCAGCCGCAGCCAAACACCGATCGTGACAACTATTTCGCGCGGGCGCAAATGTACGGATGCGTGCTCTCGGGCGGGTTGGCCGGCCATGTCTATGGCACCGGAGCGTATGACCTGACGCGCGCCTCGGAACCCGCAGGTTCGCGGCCTTATTTCTGGCAGGCGCTGCGGTATAACTCTGGCGGCGACATGCAATGGTTGAGCAAGTTCGTGCTTTCGGAAGGGAAGAAGTACCGCGACTTGCAGCTCGCCACCGATGACCTTGCGCCCAACAAGGCCGAAGGCAGCAAAGAGAATGGCCTGGATGGGTGGGCATTTCTCATGCGGACGAAAGATAAACATTTCGGTTTGTTATATTTCGAAAACAAAGCACAGCGAGCGAGCACTGCCGGATGGACGCCCAACGCTGCTTATCGCTTCGCTTGGTATAACCCGCGTACGGGAGAATGGCTGGAGTCTTCGACAATCTCCTCTAATGCGGAAGGTGAGATGCAATTACCGGCATTTCCCGGCGGCACAGGG
>JAICKN010000278.1 GCA_025927855.1 Terriglobales bacterium | reverse complement strand
AATGCCCGCAATCGCGAAGGTCGCCGCGGTCATTGTCCAGAAGGTCCACGGAATCTTTTTGCGCAGGCCGCCCATCTTGCGCATGTCCTGCTCGCCGCCTACAGCATGGATCACCGAGCCGGCCGCCAGGAACAGGAGGCCTTTGAAGAAGGCATGGGTCATCAGGTGGAAAACGCCGGCCGAGAACGCCGCCACGCCGCAGGCCATGAACATGTACCCAAGCTGCGAGATCGTGGAGTAGGCAAGCACTTTCTTAATGTCGGTCTGCACTACGCCAATGGTTGCCGCAAAAATTGCGGTCAGCGTTCCAATGATCGCCACAACGGTGAGCGCAATAGGAGCGCGCTCAAAGATGACATGCGATCGCGACACCATATAGACGCCCGCAGTGACCATCGTGGCGGCGTGGATGAGCGCGGAAACCGGTGTCGGGCCTTCCATGGCATCAGGGAGCCAAACATACAGCGGAATCTGCGCAGATTTGCCGCAGGCGCCAACCATGAGCAGCAGCGCAATCGCGGTGAGTAGACCGGCTCCGGACTCAACTCCATGCGGTTTTACGGCGGCAAATATCTGCTGGAAGTCCAATGAACCGAAATGCTGAATAAGCAGAAACAGGGCGATTAAAAATCCGAAATCGCCGATACGGTTGACAATGAAAGCTTTCTTTCCGGCGGATGCGGCTGAATCACGAGTAAAGAAAAATCCAATCAGCAAATACGACGCCAGGCCCACGCCTTCCCAGCCAATGAACATCAGCAGGTAGTTGCTGGCCAGCACCAGCGTGAGCATAAAGAACATGAACAGATTCAGGTAGCTGAAGAAGCGGTAGAACCCGCCTTCTTCCCACATATAGCCCACGGAGTAAATGTGGATCAAAAATCCGACGCCGGTCACGATTAGCAGCATGACCAGGGAAAGCTGGTCGAGATAAAAAGCAAAATCTGCGTGGAACGATCCCGCGCCCAGCCATGAGGCAAGAAGTTCCGTATGCGGCAAGCCGAGGGAAGAGAAGTGCGCGGCCACCCATAGGGCCTGCGCGAATGCCAGGCCGCAAAATGTAAGCGCCACCGCAGAAACGGCGTTACGGGAAAAACGGCGGCCAAAGAAGCCATTAATGGCGGCCCCTACGAGCGGCAAAATCGGAATGAGCCAGAGATGAAGGTTCGGCGTCATAGCTTGAGCAGGTCCACCTTATCCACGTTCAAAGTTTCCCGCGTGCGGAACACGGCGATGATGATGGCGAGTCCGACCGCGGCCTCCGCCGCAGCTACCACCATTACGAAGAAGACAAAGACCTGGCCGCTCAGGGCATGCCACTGCGCCGCGAAAGCCACAAAGGAAAGATTCACGCCATTGAGCATGAGTTCAATGGACATGAAAATCGTGATGATGTTGCGCTTAATGAGAAACCCGGTGACGCCGCAGGCGAACAGAATGCCGCTTAGTACCAGGTAATAGAACAGCGGTACCATCAATTCTCCTTCTTTGTTTTTTCAATCGACTCAGGCCGCGATGCTAAAACCACCGCACCCATGATCGCGATCAGCACTAGAATTGACGTAACTTCAAACGGCAAAAGAAAGTCATGAAATAAAAGCTGCGCGATATCTTTTGGGTGGCCGGGCAATGCGCCCAGAGCGACCGGCTGCGTTCCCGAATGCTTCACCAAAACCCAGGCAGTCAGGATGCTGCCCACAAGCATTCCGGGGACCCCAAGCATCAAGGCAACAATGCTGCCTTTCGACCGTTCTTCCGCGCCCGCGTTCAGCAACATGATGACGAAAACAAACAGCACCATGATCGCGCCCGCATAAACGATCACCTGCACGGCGGCCACGAATTCCGCTCCCAGCAGCAGGTACTCCACTGCAAGCGATCCCATGACCACGACCAGCGACAAGGCGCTGTTGATGGGGTGCGTCTGCACGAGCAGGTTAATCGCGCCCGCTACGCAGATCAGTCCGAACACCGTAAATAGAACAAGATGAAGCATGTTTTCTGTGACGCTGCCGTAGCGCCGCCGTCCTGGCGGCTATTTCATTTTCTTAGTCGTCTAATAATTTCTAAGTCTCTTAAATACCCTTGCAAACTCAGCCAGCCAGAGGCCGGCACTAGGAAATAGCTAAGCTCTTAATGCCACAACCAAGGCGGTTACTACCAAATTCGCTATGGAAAGCGGCAGCAAAAATTTCCACCCGAACGCCATCAACTGGTCGTAGCGGAAACGCGGCAGCGTTCCGCGCACCCAAATATAAATAAAAAGAAACACAAAGACGCGGAGCACAAACCAGAACACCGGCAGAATCGCCTGCAAAATTTGCGGCCCGAACAGCGGTCCGTGCCATCCGCCCAGGAAGAGCAGGGAAGCCAGGCAGGCGACCGTTATCATGTTGGCGTATTCCGCCATGAAAAACATGGCAAACTTCATGGCGCTGTATTCAGTGTGGTAGCCAGCCACCAATTCTGTTTCCGCCTCGGGCAAATCAAAGGGAATACGGTTGGTCTCGGCATACGCCGCCATCAGATAAATGAAGAAAGCGATGAACTGGCAGCCGCGGAAAATGTTCCAGTTGGGAATAAATCCCCAAAAGTGGCCGCTTTGGGCGGCAACAATTTCGCGCAGGCTGAAGCTGCCGGAAAGAATCAACACGCCCACCAGCGAAAGTCCCAGCGCGATTTCGTAGCTCACCATCTGCGCGCTGGCGCGCAGCCCTCCGAGCAGGGAATATTTGCTATTGGAAGACCATCCCGAAAGCGCGACGCCGTAAACGCCGATGGAAGTGATCCCCAGGATCACCAGCAAACCGATATTGATATCGGTGATCTGCAATGGCGTGGATCCGCCGCCGGGAACCGGGACCCAATTGCCGAAGGGGATTACAGCAATGGACGTGAGAGCGCATACCACCGCAATAATCGGCGCTGCGATGTAGAGCGGTTTATACACGTGCGGCGGCGTCAGGTCTTCTTTAAAGAGAAATTTGATGCCGTCGGCCGCAGGTTGCAGCAAGCCGAATGGGCCGACGCGCGTGGGGCCCCACCGGTTCTGCATGTGGCCGACGACTTTGCGCTCCAGCCAAACCGTATAGGCGACCGCAGTGAGCAGAATGAAAAGTACAATCGCAATCTTGATGACTGAGACGATAATGAACGTTGTCAGGCTCAAAACTTTCCCTTTAATGAATGCTATGAACTGCAGTCCACAGTAATCCGCGGACCTTTGCGGCAAAGGTGAGACTCAGTATTGCTGTACGGCTTTGCTAATCGCCGGCGACCGTTTCCGGTTGCCGGTGTTGCTCTTCTATGACTGAATTCAATGTGCTGGAATAACGTCCCAACGTTCCAGAAGTAAACAGGGCATTGTTGGCGGGTTCGATCAACTCCGGGTCCTGCAGGACGCCCGCCGCCGCTTCCAAACTCGTGTGCTCGTCATTGCCTGCGAGCAGATTCAAGCGCGAAACATCGTACCCTGGAACCAGGCGCTGAATTTCATCGAGGATGGCCATGGGATCAAAGGGGCTCATCTTGGACTCTAGGTTGTGCCGCTCGAGCCAAACCGAATGCCGGTCGGCTTCGCCCGATTGCGCTCCGCGCGACTGGCCCATATCCGCGCGCGTTCCCGCCGCTCCGAACGGGACCAGCTTGCGGACATCAAATCCCATCGCGTCGGCAATCCGCACGATCATTTCGAAATCGCTTTTTGTT
>JAICKN010000215.1 GCA_025927855.1 Terriglobales bacterium | reverse complement strand
TCAACAAATTAAGGCCCACTGCCGGGCCTTCAGACTGATGAACCAAGGGATAGCCCTCCCACTTTCCTGCCTGGAATCCTAATAAAGGTAGGGGAGAATTGTACCGTATGCGGTACAAGTGCCAAAATTTTAGCAATGACGGGGTCCCGCCAGGTAAAAACCAAAGCAAAAGCTCCGGATTTTCTATTCAGGCTCAGGCAATAAGGATCGCGGCCCTGGGGCAAGCGCCCAATCTCGCGGCGGAGCGCACGATAAAGAGGTGCAATTCGGGGGACAAGCCGATGACCTTCGTAACATCGCCGCCCCCTTACTTCGTTGCTGGTAACCAGCGTCACTCCTAAAATCAACTTGGGGCTTTCTCCGCTCCTTTCCGCACTATGTTAGAAACCAAGCGCATAGACCGGGCCGAAATCACAAAGCACATTGAGCGTGCGGAAAAGCTGCTGCAAAAGGGGAAACCTGCCGAAGCGCTGGATGAGTATTTGCTTGTCCTGGTAAGCGACCCTGAAAACGATACCGTTCGTCAGATGGCTGCGGACCTATGCCTTTCCCTGCAACGAGTTCCCGATGCCGTGCGGTTGCTGGGAGAGCTGTTCGAGCGGCAAATCGAAGCCAACGACGCCACCCGGGCCAGCATTACCTACAAAAAACTTTCGCGCTGCGTGAATCCCAATTGGGAGCAAAAGGTCCGCTTTGGCGAGCTTCTGGAAAACAGCAACCGCAAACTCGCGCTGGAAACCTACGAGAGCGCCCTGGAAGAACTCATCAAGCAGGACCGCAAGCCGGAGGCGCTGGGCGTGCTGCGGCATATTGTTGGCCTCGATGCCAGCGAACGTAATTTTCTCCGTCTGGGCGAATTGTCCTCCGAAGTAGGCGAAAACAAAGCCGCCGCCGAAGCGTTTTACCGGCTGGCACAATTTGCCGAAGCTTCAGGAACCAGCCCCGCTTTATGGATTGAGCGCGCCTATACCGAA
This sequence comes from Terriglobales bacterium, assembly GCA_025927855.1. GTDB lineage: Bacteria > Acidobacteriota > Terriglobia > Terriglobales > Acidobacteriaceae > JAICKN01. The sequence continues at coordinate 4,491 of JAICKN010000215.1, read as the reverse complement.
GATTCAACGGACGTGCAGATCGCACTAGAATACGGCAAAAGCTTAGTGGAGCAGGGACAATTAGGCGCAGCGATCTTCGTTCTTGAATCGCATGTACATGCCGGCGGAGCGCCGCCTGAGTTGCTCGACATTTATGCCAAGTCCCTGGTCGGTGCGAACCGCTTGGCGGAAGCAGAGCCGCTGTTATGGCAGCTCTTTGAGCAGAACCCTTCCCGCGTGCAGGAAATTTCAGATTTAATCGGAAGTTTCCTGGAAAATGGGCAGGACAAAGAAGCCGTTGCCCTCGCGCGCAAACTGGAACAGTTCCAGCGGCGAAGAGGAGAACGCCGCAGCTTCATCACCATGATGCAGGAAATCTCCAGCAAATATCCGGCGACGGAAGAGATGCTGGAGTTCATGAGTGAGCTGTTCAATTCTTCCAACCGCGAAACGGACTATTGCCAGACGCTGCTGAAGCTTTTCGATTTGCATTATGGAATCGGTAACTTTGAAAAAGCCGGAGAGTGCCTGGACCGCGCCGCGGAAGTAGATCCTTATGAGAGTGGCCACCAAAAGCGGCTGGAGTCATTAAAAGGAAAAATTGACGACAACCGTTACAACGTGATCGCCTCGCGCTTTTCAAATGCCAGCACCATGCGGGCCGAACCGGCCGCCCGCTCTGAAGAACCCCTGCTGGGCGCAGCCGCATTGCAGGATTTAATTTTGCAGGCGGAAATTCTGGTGCAATACGGAATGCGCTCCAAGGCTGTAGAGCGGTTGCAAAGGATACAGGAGCTGTTTCCCGGCGAAGAAGAGCGCAACGAGGACTTGCAACGTCTATTCCTTTCTGCGGGCATACAGCCTAAGCGGTCGAGCGCAGGCACGCAGGCAGCCAAAGGCGCCCCACCGCCTGCCGCGGCGATTCCGCCTGCGCCCACTGCGGCGCAACAGGCTTCAGAGGCGGCGGACGTCAGCAGCTTGACGCGGGTTTCTGAAATCACCCGCAAGCTTTACCGCCAGGCAAATGCCGATTCCGTCATGAACACGGCCGTCAAGGAAATTGGCGAGCAATGGAATGCCGGCCGTTGCATACTGGCCATGCGCAAGCCGGGCACAGCTGCAACAGCTATTAAAGAATTCTGCGGCGGAGGCGCTGCCCCCGCGGAAGCGCCCGCCCTTTCAAAATTGATCACAATCGCGCACGACATTGCCTTTACGCGGGGAACGCTGATTCTTGCCGATGCCCTGAGTTCCCAGGAATTGCAACCCATGCGCGAAATCGCTGCGCGCCTCGATGTGGGATCGCTGCTGGCAGTTCCGCTCACCGATGGGCAGGAGCATGTAGGCGTCCTGATCCTCACGCATGCAACTCCTCGGGGCTGGCGTTCGAGCGACATCGTGGTGCTGAAAACTCTGGCCGAGCAGGTTGTGATTTCGCTGAATAACGCTGGATTGCGGCGGCTGGTAAAAAATCTTTCCGTTACCGATGAGCAATCCGGCCTGCTGAAACGCGCTTCCTATCTCGATCTGCTGATGTCGGAAACGCGCCGCTCCGTGCAGCAAGCCACGCCTTTAAGCGTGATGCTCCTGCAATTTGGAAAACGTTCGGCCATGGTCCGCGAGTTCGGGGAACAGGCTGTAGAAACAGTTTTACAGCAGATTGGCCGGGCATTTGCCGCCAACATCCGCCAGAATGATCTGGCATTCCGCTACGGCACTACCAGCATTGCGCTGGTTCTCACAGAAACAGCCGAGAAAGAAGCCTTGCTCGCCGCCGAAAAGTTGCGAAAGCTGGTTTCAGATATACGCGTTCCGGAAAAGAACGCTCCAGTGGCCTTCCACGCAGGAATCGCGGAAGCCGTGGTCCGGGCAAACTTCGATCCCGTTGATATCGTCACTGAAGTCATTAATCGCGCAGAGGGCGCTTTAGAAGAAGCTATTGTGCAGGGCGACGGTAAAGTGGTCGCTCACGTGGCCGCCATGGCTACCGCAGCCGTCGCCTAAGGCTTTAACCTTTCATCGGAAATGAAATACATATCTACTTCTTCAGAATCATTGCTTTCATCTTCGGAAGTATTATTGCCCTCGGTGGCCTGGCATTTCTACGGGCCGGCGGGAGGAGAAAAAGGCCCGGTGCCACACGAACTGTTTCTGTTCAGATCCGCACCTCTAAATCCGAAGCTATCGCATGGTCTATATTAGGCGCGCTAATGCTCACTTGGGCGTTCCTTATCTTTCTTACATCCTTTATCGAACATGAATAACAAGTTACAAGTCCGGTTTAGTAATTGGGCGCATCCCACGAGACAGTCGCCGCAATGCAGAACTCTACTGTATCCTTTGTAGATGGATGTCGTTTCTTTCACGCGCCAGCTCGTAGACATTGAATCCATCACCGGGAATGAAGGCCCGGTGGGCGATTTCCTTTGCCTTGAGCTTGAGCGTGTGGGATTGCAGGCGCGCAAAATCGTTGCCGCGCCGAAGCGCTGCAATATCTTCGCGACATTTCCCGAACAGCCCCGTCCCGAACTTGTCTTCTCCACGCACATGGATACGGTGCCTCCTTTTATTCCTTCGTACGAGGATGAGGTTCGCGTTTATGGTCGGGGATCGTGCGATGCCAAAGGAATTATTGCGGCGCAGATCGCGGCTGCGCTACAGCTTCACAGGCAGGGCATCCATGCCGGACTTCTTTTTCTGGTGGGCGAAGAGCGCGATAGTTTGGGCGCAAAAGTCGCAAATGAAAAACCCATGGGAAGCAAATTTCTCATCAATGGCGAGCCTACGGAAAACCGTGTCGCGCTGGCTTCGAAAGGCGCGCTGCGCGTGGAGATTACCGCGCAGGGCCGCATGGCGCACTCAGCGTACCCGGAAGTGGGCGAATCGGCCATTGATAAGTTGATTGAGGCTCTGCATCGCCTGCGAAAAATGCCTCTACCCTCCGATGCGGAAATTGGCCCATGCACCATGAACATCGGCGTGATTGAAGGCGGCCGCGCTCCCAATGTAATTCCAGACCGGGCGCGTGCGTTGGCGCTTTTTCGCTTGATTGGCCCAAGCCAGGAGTTACGCCAACAAATCCGGGAAACTGTAGGCGATCTGGCGCAGGTGGAGTTCACGCTGGAGATCCCTTTCGCGCGCCTGCGCTCGTTTGAGGGCATTCCCTCCATGGTCGCCGCATTCACGACGGACATCCCGGCGCTCTCGCAGTGGGGCCAGCCATTGTTGCTCGGCCCCGGCTCAATTCACGTGGCGCATACCGAAGGCGAATACGTGGAAAAAAAGCAGCTGCATGAAGCTGTAGATTTGTATTGTTTGATCGCTAAACAGCTTATGAACATTGACTGATTTCGCCGCCTGGTTCATCCTCAAGCAAATCTGTCTTCGCGAAAAATAAGCTCGACAATAAGCCCGGAAATCAGCCCCGAAAATCAGCCCTGAAAACCAGTTAGACTAAACATTATGACAACGCAGACGCTCAATTCCCTCGCCAAAGCATCTTCCGCTTATCTTCGTTCGGCCATGCATCAGCCCATCCACTGGCATGAGTGGGGAGAAGAAGCATTCGCCGTTGCCGCGCGAGAGAACAAGCCGGTTCTGCTGGATATTGGCGCGGTCTGGTGCCACTGGTGCCATGTCATGGATCGCGAATCATATGAAGACCACGAAATTGCGGAAATTGTGAACGAACGCTTTGTCGCCATTAAAGTAGATCGCGACGAAAGACCGGATATTGACAGCCGCTACCAAGTCGCCGTGCAGGCTGTGAGTGGGCAAGGCGGCTGGCCGCTTACCGCATTCCTTACACCCGATGGAAGACCGTTTTTCGGCGGGACCTACTTCCCTCCTGAAGACCAATATGGACGGCCCAGCATGAGGCGCGTGCTGCTGGCAATTTCCGATGCATACCGCAATAAAAATGGCGACGTTATGGAACAGGCGCAGATGGTGGAAAATGCCATCGCGCATTCGGAATCGCACAGCGGACAAAGCGGAACGCTTTCGAAGAACGTAATTGATGAAATCGTACAATCGGCGGTGAAGTCATTCGATCCGGAAAATGGAGGCTTTGGCAGCGCTCCCAAATTTCCGCACCCTTCCATTCTCGATTTGTTGATTGACCGTTACGCCCGCACCGGAGATGAAAATCTGCATAAAGTGTTTGCGGCCACTCTGGAAAAAATGGCGAACGGCGGAGTCTATGACCAGTTAGCCGGAGGCTTTCACCGTTATTCGGTGGATGAGCACTGGATTGTTCCGCATTTCGAAAAAATGTCCTATGACAATTCCGAGCTGCTGAAAAACTTTGTCCATGCTTACCAAGTGACAGGCTCGAAATTTTTCTCCCGCGTGGCCCGCGACATCCTCCGCTGGATGGACGAATGGCTTACCGACCGTGAACACGGCGGGTTTTATGCATCCCAGGATGCCGACTACTCTTTGGATGATGACGGCGACTACTTTACCTGGACTGTGGACGAAGCCAGAGAAGTTCTGACCGCGGAAGAATTC
>JAICKN010000249.1 GCA_025927855.1 Terriglobales bacterium | reverse complement strand
TGCTATTTGAGAACGTAAAGGGATATCGCGGCGCACAGCTTCTTATCAATCAGTTCGGCTCCGAACGCCGGATGAAGCTTGCTCTCGAAGTGAATTCACTGGACGAAATTTCCAGCCGCATCCGCGCCTTCATGGACGTGAAGTCTCCACAGGGATTCCTGGACAAAGTGAAGATGCTTCCCATGCTCGCCGAGATGGGCAAATTCTTTCCCAAGGCTGTTTCAAGCGGTCCCTGCAAGGAAGTTATCAAGCGCGACAATTTTTCGCTGCTGGATTTCCCCGTGCTGCAATGCTGGCCCAAAGATGCAGGCCGCTTTATCACTTTGCCCTGCGTCATTACGCGCGATCCGAAAACCGGCAAGCGAAATGTGGGCATGTACCGCATGCAGGTTTTCGACGAGCGAACCGCGGGCATGCACTGGCAGCGGCAAAAAATCGGCGCCGAACATTACCGGGAAATGCTGCGGTCAGGGGCTGGCAAGGATGCTGGAGAAAGCGATTCCCTCCGCTCTGCCGTGGACATTATGGCGCGCTCTTCCGGAGGATCGGTATTAGCGGGGGGCGAACGTCCCAGCGGCAAAATGGAAGTCGCTGTGGTCATCGGCACCGACCCGGCGCTTACGTTCTCCGCAATTGTGCCCGCTCCGCCCGACGTCGAAGAGTACTTGATCGCCGGATTTCTCCGGCAGAGTCCCGTGGAGCTAGTGAAGTGCGAAACCGTGGACCTGGAAGTCCCGGCGAATGCGGAGATCGTCCTCGAAGGCCACGTGAACCTCGACGAACTGCGCACCGAAGGCCCGTTCGGCGACCACACCGGATTTTATTCGCTTGAAGACCTCTATCCCGTCTTTCACGTCACGTGCATCACCCATCGCAAAGACCCAATCTACGCGACAACGATTGTGGGCAAGCCGCCGCAGGAAGACGCGTACATGGGCAAGGCGGTCGAACGCATTTTCCTGCCGCTCATGAAGCTCACGATTCCTGAACTCGTAGACGTGAACTTGCCGGTAGAAGGCGTCTTTCACAATCTGATGATTATCTCCATAAGAAAATCGTATCCCGGCCAGGCGCGTAAAGTGATGAACGCCATTTGGTCGCTCGGTCAGGCGATGTTTACAAAGTGCATTGTGATTGTAGATGAAGACGTGAATGTGCAGGACATTGGCGAAGTCGTGCTGAAGGTCTTTAACAACATTGATCCCGAGCGCGACATTCAGTTCACGTTCGGGCCTGTAGATTCGCTCGACCACGCCTCACGCCTGCCTAACTACGGATCGAAAATGGGAATTGACGCGACCCGAAAATGGGCGAGCGAAGGATTTGCCCGCCCCTGGCCTGATGAAATCCTGATGGATGCGAAAACCAAAGCCCTTGTGGACAGCAAGTGGAGGGCGCTGGCGAAAGAACTGGGAGTAGAACCGTAAAGTTGCAACGTTGCTTACACGAGAGCAGTGAACCGTTTCGACGGAAAAGGCAGCAGCCGGGCGTAATGTCTGCAATAAAAATAGGCGTGCGGATAAGCCGCACGCCTAAATCATTTCTGGTGAAGCCTAGGCGCTTGCGCCGGCTTCGACTCCATAGATTGGATACCAGGAAGTCGCAGCCTTGAGCTTGTCGTTGACGTTGCTGATGTTCTTCACGCCTTCGGTCTCCAGCCATTTGCGGAATGCAGCCGCGCCCTGCTTGGCGTAGATTGCGATGCCATCTTTCCAGGTGGCGCGTCCACATAGCACTCCGTTGAATTTCACTCCGGTTTCAACCGCCAGTTCCAGGGTTTCGGCGAACTCGGCGTTGCTGACTCCGGCGGAAAGATAAATGAACGGCTTGGTGGAAACGTTTGCGGCCTTGTGGAAGAGGTCAATGGCTTCCTGCTTGCTGTACGCTTTCTGTCCGCCGAATGACTTCGTGCCTTCTACGAATTTCATGTTCACCGGCACTTCCACTTTGAGCACGTCTACTCCGTAGCGGTCTTTAGTGAACTCGCGCATGCTTTCGGTGACGATGTGCGGTTTTTTCTTGGCGTACTCTAGGCCCTTTTCGTCGGCACCCTCTTCGTAGCCGACAAATTCCAAAAAGAAAGGAATGTCGTTAGCGCGGCATTCGTCGCCAATGCGCTCGACCCATGCATGTTTCTGGTCGTTAACATCTTTGGGATCGTAAGGCGTGTAGTAGAGCAGGATCTTCACGCAATCTGCGCCTGCATCTTTTATGCGTTTGGCCGACCAGTGGTTCAGTAAATCGGGCAAGCGGCCCGGGCCGGTTTTGTCGTAGCCTGTCTTCTCATAAGCGAGCAGCAGCCCGGCATTTTTGGCACGGCGCTTGGCGGCGGGCAGCCCCCATTCCGGGTCGAGCAGGATGGCGCTGGCGTGAGATGTCAACACTTCGGTGACCAGCGACTTAAATTCTTCCATTTCGGCATCGCCGACGGCGGAGCCTTTTTCTTTGGCCAGAGATTTTTGCAACGATCCGCGCTGGTCCATCGCCGCGGCGGCAATGACGCCGCGCGAGTTTGAGACCTTCTTCAGCCCGGCCAGTTTGCCAGGGGTAAGCTTCATAAAATCCTCCAATGAGTGTAAGAACGGCAGATTACAGCACGTCCATTACTGCTGGTTGTTGTCAGGTGGGACGGCCTTTTATTGTAAATGGTGGGAGGGAGAAAAGAAAAATTCAGAGTGAAATCAGAAGGGAAAAATGAGAAATGGGGGAAAATCAAAACATTTCTAATCCACTGAGGCAGACTCTACGTCTCTATACCCGTGAGGCAACAACCGGAATAAACTTTGGTCGAGTATAAAGCGATGCGCAGACACTTGTTTAGATGGGTAGTTTTGACATTTCTTGCATTGGGAATCGCTGCATGGGCGCAGCCCGCCGTGAACCCTCCCGAATGGACTCGCCCGATGGAGCCTTTCCGCATTGTCGGCAATCTCTATTACGTCGGCACCGCCGACCTGACTTCCTACTTATTCGTCACGCCCAACGGCAATATTCTGCTGGATACAGGCCTGCCGGAGAATGTTCCGCAGGTGGAGGCGAACATTGCCAAGCTCGGTTTCAGCATCAAAAAAATCAAGATTCTGCTGAACAGCCATGCGCATTACGATCACGCCGGGGGCCTAAACGCCGTCAAGCAATTAACGGGAGCGAAGCTCTACGCCAGCCCGGCCGATGCCCAATTGATGGCGCGCGGCGGCAAACAGGATTTCGCCTACGGAGACCGCGTGCCATATCCTCCGGTGAAGGTGGACCACATTCTTCACGACGGCGAGCAAGTCAAACTGGGAGGCACGGCGCTTACCGCTCATTTCACTCCCGGGCACACCAAGGGTTGCACAACGTGGACTGCCGACATCAGCGAACAGGGCAAGCTGTACCGCGCGGTCTTTGTTTGCAGCACAAGTTTCCCTGGCTACAAACTCGTGAATAATGCCGCATATCCAGGCATTGTCAGCGATTACGAGCGCACATTTTCAGTATTGCGATCACTGCCCTGCGACATTTTCCTCGCATCGCACGGGTCTTTCTTTGGTTTGGATCAAAAAGCAGCGGAGCTGAAGAAGAATCCCAAACGGAATTTTACGCAGGCCGATCCGAATCCGTTCGTTGATCCGGCAGGCTATCGGGATTACGTTGCCCGATCCCAGGCGGCCTTTGAGGCGGAGCTGCGCAGGCAGCGAGCGTCGAAGTTTGGCAAGAGCAATTAGTACAAGAATTACAAGAATGATGACCCCAGGAATTTGCGCGTGAACCGCTCGCAGGGATCCTCTTCACGAACTCACTACAATTTCCCGGGAAACTGGTCTTTCTTTCCCACGAATCACGGCATACAAAACCAGCCACGCTGGAGCAATCCATGCGAACCATGGACCAGAGAGTGGAAGAATTTTTATTTCAGTAAAGAGAAAAATTCCCAGATTTATTCCCGCGTATACGAACACGCCCCATCTCCATTTTCGGAAAGAAGATGGCCGCGCATTGGCCGTCAATTGCACAATGGCTGGAATGAAAACGATCTGATCGAAAAACCACGAATAAGGACTTGCGGTCACCGAGACAAGCAGCAGAAGGGGCGTTTGGCTGAGCCAATCCCAGTTCTGGCCATGCTTTTTCCAATGGAAGACGCCCCAGGCCGTGGCGAGGTAAAACGGAATCAATGCCATGTTTCGATCACCATGAAAGAAGAAGCAAATAATTCCACCTAATGTAGGGGTCTCGCCCCAGATTACGCGAGTTGCGTGCCACATCTTGAAATAGTGCTGGAAGACATTGGCATCCAGCAGAAAAGCGATTGCAATTGCAAGGCTCATTGCGGCCGCAAAGATTCCAGCAATCTTCCACCTCTTCTTTCGGACGATCCAGAACGCCAGGCACACCCAAAGCAGAAATGAAAGTTGGGGTTTTAAGGCGACAAGAAACAAGGAAAGGCCGGCAAGCGCATCGTTTTTCTTATGTTGTGCGTAAAGAAATCCCGTAATGCCGAGGAGGAC
>JAICKN010000208.1 GCA_025927855.1 Terriglobales bacterium | reverse complement strand
TTGTTCGGCAGGTTCACAGTTTTGGAAATGGCCCCGGAGATGAATGGCTGCGTCGCCGCCATCATCTTCAGATGTCCCATGTAATGGATGGAGCGCGTCCCCTTCGACGGCTTGAACGAGCAATCGAATACCGCTAGATGATCGTCTTTGATGCTCGGCGCGCCTTCGATCGTCCCCGTCGCGTCAATGTAGCTGACGATCGCGTCCGCCTGCTCGTGCGTATAGCCGAGCTTGAACAACGCCGTGGGCACGGTGTTGTTCACGATCTTGATCATGCCGCCGCCAACCAGCTTCTTGTACTTCACCAGCGCCAGGTCCGGCTCGATCCCCGTAGTATCGCAATCCATCATAAAACCTATAGTTCCTGTGGGGGCGAGGACGGTGACTTGGGAGTTGCGGTAGCCGAATTTTTCGCCGTGGGCGAGAGCTTCATCCCAGCAGGCTTTGGAGGCTTCGAAGACAGCGGCGGGGACGTTGGCTTTGTTGATGTTATTTACCGACGCCCGGTGCATGCGGATGACGTCAAGGAATGGCTCGCGGTTGATGTACCAGCCGGGGCAGGCACCTCCTCGCCGCGCAAGCGCGTCGAGGGCGCCGGTCTTTTCTTCTGAAGACCGCTCGACATCTTGCCCGAGGTTCGTCTCGTGAAGGCCCTTACGCGTTGCATCCGTGGCGGGTGTTAATGCGGGGCAGAGTTCCGCGATCTTTGACGATTGCAGATACGCTTCGCCGCACATGATAGCGGTGACGCAGGCAGCGTAGTCGCGGCCAGCGTCGGAGTCGTAGGGCAGACCGGCGGCCATGAGCAGCGCGCCGAGGTTCGCATAGCCGAGTCCGAGCGGACGATAGTCATGCGAGTTGCGCATGATCTGTTCGGTCGGATATCCGGCGTTGTCCACGAGAATTTCCTGCGCGGTAATCAAAATGTCCACGGCGTGGCGATAGGCTTCCACGTCGAACGTGCCATTGGGCGCGAACTTCAACAGGTTCAAGCTGGCGAGGTTGCAGGCGGAATCATCGAGGAACATGTATTCCGAGCAGGGATTGGAAGCGTTGATGCGGGCAGTGTTCTTCGAAGTGTGCCAGCGGTTGACGGTGGTGTCGTATTGCATGCCGGGATCGCCGCAACGCCAGGTGGCGTCAGAAATCTTGAAGAGCAGGTCTTTCGCTTTGAAGGTCTGCATGGGACGGCCATCACGAATGGCGCGAGTCTGGAAGTCGGTGTCGCGGATGACGGCATACATGAAGTCGTCGGTGACGCGGACGGAGTTGTTGGCATTCTGGAAGAAGATGGACGAGTAGGCTTCGGAATCAGGCGAAGATCCGTCATAGCCCGCCGCAACCAGCGCGTGGGCCTTGGCTTCTTCTTTGGATTTGCACTCGATGAAGTCCACGATGTCGGGATGCTCGACATTGAGGATGACCATTTTGGCGGCGCGGCGAGTTTTGCCGCCCGACTTGATGACGCCGGCAAAGGCGTCGAAACCTTTCATGAAGCTGAGGGGGCCGCTGGCTGTGCCGCCGCCGCTGAGGCCTTCGGTTTGCGAACGCAGCGGAGAAAGATTGGTGCCGGTGCCCGATCCCCATTTGAACAACATGCCTTCGGTTTTGGCGAGGGTGAGGATGGAGTCGAGCGAGTCTTTTACCGAATTGATAAAGCAAGCCGAACACTGCGGCTTGCTGTAGCCGGTGACGCCGAATTCGACGTTTTGCGTTTGCGGGTTCCAGTGCCAGTTGCGGCCATCGGAATTAGGCTCGATGCGGTCGCAGCCGACGTTAAACCATACGGGCGAGTTGAACGCCGCATATTGGCGGAGAAGTATAAAGGCAAGCTCATCGTGAAAAATTGCGCTGTCTTCCGGTGACTTGAAATAATTTTGTGACGCACCCCATCCCGTAATAGTTTCGGCGACGCGGCTTACGAGCTGGCGTACGCCAGTCTCGCGCTCAGAGGTGCCGATTGTGCCGTGGAGATATTTTGAGGCGACGATGTTGGTCGCGGTCATGGACCAGTCTTTGGGAGTTTCAACGTCTTTCTGTTCGAAGATGATGTTGCCTTTGGCATCGGTAATGGCGGCGGTGCGGAGTTCCCATTCGATTTCGTCGTAGGGAGAGACTCCGGCCTTAGAGAACAGGCGGCGGAAGGTGAGACCTGTGGCTTTCTTCTTCTGCGCGGCGTTTTGTGTTGTGGTTGCGGTCGTCGGGGTCGCGCTGGCGGTCTCGGCGGCTTGGGCTCTTTTATCGGTGATGACCTCGGCCATTGATCCTTTTCCTTTGTTCTGCGGATTCTTGCGATCCGCTTGTTGGTAGTTTCGCCTTGTCTCCAGCGCCGGAATCACTGGAGGCCGAAGTGGTGCGATTTACTGCTACTTATTTGATTCTTTGGCACGATAAATGATCGTACCCTTACAAAATCTGTGCCGTCCCTACGGGACTTTGGTCGTTCTTGGTTTGCTTCCCCGGGACTTACGTCGCGGGCTTTCTCATTACGCCCCTGCGGGGCTGAATTCCTTAAACGATGTGCGACATTGTCATTCATTTGCAAGATCGGCGCCCCTCATGACAGCAGGGAATACGCCAAATTAACGCACTATCCTACGCTCCCTCGACTCCGCTCGGGATTTCGGCAAGCGGCTCAAACGCCGCTTAAACGCCTCAACTTCGACTACGTTCGGCTTCGCCTCACTCCGCTCAGGATGACATTTCTTATAAAAGAACACCTATCGCAGTGCTCAAGCTTAGCCGCGGAATCCGAAATCGGAGTCGGAGGAAGACTCCATCCAGCGTTGCAGGGCCGCATGAGCGGTCTTGCGCTGGGCAGTGTCTTCGATTACGGCATAGCGGACAAAATAGCGTCCGCTCTCCATCTGCTTTCTCATAGGGGAACCTGGAAAAAACAAACTGGCCAGCGCCAACCCTAGGTCTTCGGCTTCGGCGATGCGGAACAAAGCCAACATGCGCTTATTGCCGTCGGCGGAGAGAAACTCGCCCGAGGCGAGCAGTTCTTCACTGAGGGCAAAGATTCCGGGCTTGCCGGGCACTAAAGCAAAGCTGAGGGCGGATTCGCAGCGAAACCAGCGCGACCATCCCAAGCGGCGATAGTCCACCGAGGGTTCGACACCGTAGCGCGTAAACGATTCGCTTACCATATGGGTTAAAGCTTCCATCATGTTCCTCAAGGGCTAAAGCCCCACTGTTTTGCCTCTTGCGGCACGGCTAAAGCCGCGCCCTTCCCAAACCGTGATGCACGTCGCTCATCCAACTTGAGAATCCTTGTACAGCAGGAAACATACTGGATTACCCAAGATCCTTCGACTGCGTTCGGCTGTTGCCTCACTCCGCTCAGGATGACATTTCTTATAAAGAACGTTTTTCGCAGCGCTTAAGCGTTGCGCCACCCAAAATCGGGATTCCTCCGGCTTCGCTCGGGACAGGCTAAAAACTGAAGCCAGCTCACTCGAAACCGATTTCGGAAACTGCCTCGAAATAAAAACGCCTTTTCTATCTGTTGTCGTTCCCCTGGGGAGGATCCGGCAAACCGGACTCGTTCGGGCGGAGGAACGGCCACCGCACATGCTTTCCGCCATTACCGGGGCGGAACCGGCTGCAATTCAGGAACGGTGCAGGGTCACCTCTGGCCCTGCTCTGTCCTTACTCTTATGTCGAATCGCCGCCGTTTCCGGATGCGATTTAAGTCTATGGGATGGCTACAGTACTCCTGCCAGTTGTGCCTGTCAAGAGAGTATCCCTATATATTGTATCTGAAGCAATTAACCGCTGGGATGCCGTGGCGACGCCGGATTTTTCCACAAACGGCCGAATCCCGCTTTCAGTGCCACTGGCTGAAACGAAAGATTCCGGCGCGGGATGCTGATTATTTACCGGTAAATTGCCTAGCTCCGCGGAAAAATCAGAATAGCCTGTGCCGTTAAAAGATGGATTATGCTGGGGGCCTTGCGGCTCCATCAGAACATAAATATCTTCAAAAACTTTCTGGGCGGCAATGTACAGCGATCCCTGCGAAGACTCGACGAGATAGTCGCCGGGAGCGCCACGATGCTCGCGTCCGAGAAAATCTATAAAGACCATGGGTTCGTTAAGTTGCTGGGCCCGAATTAAAAATCTAGTGCGATAAACGTTCCATTCCTCAGACCTGGTGTTCACGTTTCTCCAACCTTGGGGGAGGGAAAGATTAGTGTTTGCGTTCCAGATTGCAATCCGAACTGTTTTCGAACTTTGCTGCCGGCTGGTGTTGCGAGGGTTGAAGAGAATGTAAGCGCGGAAGGGAAACTGGTCAATGCCAAATTGCGGTGCAAACAGAAAATTATGACGCTGGAGTTTTTGCTTCAGGAAATTAAAAAATAATTTGTTGATTGCCTCGATTTATATGGAAATTCCGCAAAGAAAGTTTTTTAGCGCGTCGCCGCGAATTTGGATGCGGCGGAATTTTCCACATAGCGTGCACAGAAAATGCAAACAATTTGCGCGGTAGATTTGTTGCGCATCGCACTCCGCACATCAAACATACGGTCAAAAAAATCGCAATGGCATTTTGCTGCCCCGTCTGGAATGGAAAGACCGAAACGTGACTTCGGCAACATGCGAGACCTCATCAGTCCGCGCAGGATTACCCACTGGTAAATGTGGACACGCGTGGAAATTTTGTGGGCAGCAAAATTAAAAATAGATTGCGCCTGCGCTGGCGCGGGTATTCCTCAATAAAAATGCGGGATGCACAAGCGCAAAAAAAATTCAATAGCGCGAGTTCCCCATTAGCATCGGCGGCACTTTACAGAAGAGGTGTTGCGCCTTTAGGATGCAACTCGCTCTGAAGTTTCTCCTGAACAGACAAAAAGTTTTGCGACAAAGACTCTCGCGGCCGGGGCGGCCGATGATATTGGGACGGGAATGAAGCCAAAACGAACGATCCTCTGCGTAGACGATAATGAGCAGTCTCTCTCCATTCGAAAAATCATGCTGGAAACTCGCGGCTACCGCGTGCTGGCTTGTTGCACAGGGCAAGAGGCCTTGTATCTGTTTAAACAGGGCGGCATAGATTTGGTGCTTACCGACCTGGTGATGCCAGGGGTGGATGGCAGCAAGCTGGTCGAAGAGATCAAGGCCCTGTCGCCGGAGACGCCGGCGATTTTGCTTTCCGGCAAAATCCGCATCTTTGAACGCAACACGCACGCCGATGTTTTTTTCCCTAAGGGTATGTATGCGCCCGCGGAGTTGCTGGAACGCATTCGCATGTTGCTGGTGCGGAAGCGCGGACCGAAGTCCGCGCATGTGCGCGTGATGTCGCAGAGCGGGGCGGCATAGAAAGCGTACTACCGCAGGGGCTAAAGCCCCGCAACTTCTCCACGCTTATCGGCCCGGCTGAAGCCGGGCCTTCCCGTGAGTACCATCCCGGACTGCAATTCCCTTACTGCAATTCCCTCAATGCAATTCCATTCCAAAGCTGGACGTGCATCGAGTCCGCAAGGCCAAAGCGGTTGGCCGGAACAAAGCAGGTTTCTCGACTTCACAAGAGCCTGAGAGACACGCCTTTTGTTTCGCTCGAAATGACAGAAATTATTCCTTGCGGTTGTGGCGTTCCCGTTGGCAGCATCGGAGCGTAGACAGGACGTAAGGTCCCTCTCTTGTTCGCTGCGCTCGCGC
>JAICKN010000223.1 GCA_025927855.1 Terriglobales bacterium | reverse complement strand
GGAATAAAGACATCCACATCGCTGATCTTCAGGCCGTTCCGTTCGAGCAGATTTTCACATAACTCTACCATCTTGCGGACCGCGTACTTGAATACCGCCTGTCCCTCCTGATGGACGAAGTGCATCTTTTTATCCACAGTTTCGTGCGTAGCAGGATGCAAGCTTCCTCCGCCCGGCATGTAGAGCGAGCAGCCGCCAGAGCCGTCAATTTCATGGACAAAGTCAATCATCCCTTCGTCTCCGTCTGCCGGCTCAAGCACCACAGCCCCTGCGCCATCGCCAAAGAGCACGCAGGTAGCGCGGTCGGTGTAATCAAGAATGGAAGACATGACGTCCGCGCCAATCACCAGCACTTTTTTGTGCGCGCCCGTGGCGATAAATTGCGCTCCGGTTTGCAAGCCGTATACAAAGGCGGAGCAGGCAGCGGAAAGATCGAATCCCCAGGCGCCTTGCGCTCCAAGCTTGTGCTGCACCAGGCAGGCGGTGGAAGGAAAAAGCATGTCAGGAGTAACGGTGGCGACAACAATTGCCTCAATGTCGTTAGGCGTAAGGCCGCGCTGCTTAAGGGCCTCTTTTGCCGCTTCTGCGGCCAGGTCGCTGGTGGCCACTCCTTTTTCAACAATATGGCGTTCGCGGATTCCTACGCGGGTAATGATCCACTCATTCGAGGTTTCGACCATTTTTTCCAGGTCGGCATTAGTCAACAGGCGGGGCGGAACATAGGTACCGAGGGCGCTGATTTTGGCGCGCACAAGTTGGGTCACTCGCTTGGGTTCTCCCTAAAAATAAATCGCGATTCAGTTATGCCCAACCATCCCGCACGCGGGACAACCCACCTGCGCAGCGACATGGCTGGTACGAGGAAAAGATAAGCCAGGCACCGGCGGCCCACTGCACACACAAGAGCCCGTTACCGTTGCTTCCTTCCGGACCTGGCGGGGTTGGCGGGAATGCGTTGCGCGGGACCGATGCCCGACCTTTTGATTTTAGCATCGCTGGGCTTTTCCCTTTGGACTTCATCTTCTCTTTTCCCAGATTTCAGAGTGCATGGACTGGTGCTGGTGCAAAACTTCTCAACTCTGTTGTGGCACACTAGCATCGGCTATCCTCCCATGAACGTGCTGGAGTTCACTGGCCTCGTCTTCATCGGCTCGTTTGTGGCGGGCCTGCTCGGCGCGCTCACCGGTCTCGGCGGCGGTGTCGTCCTCGTTCCCTTGCTCGCGCTCTTCTTCAAAGTTGATATTCGCTACGCTATTGGCGCATCGCTGGTTTCGGTCATTGCGACTTCGTCGGGCGCAGCCGCGGCTTATGTAAAAGAAGGATTTTCCAATATCCGCATTGGAATGTTTTTAGAAATTGCTACCACCATCGGCGCGCTGTTCGGCGCGTACATTGCAGGCGCCGTGCCCACGACCGCCATCGCAATCGTTTTCGGCGCGATGCTGATGTATTCCGCTTATCTTTCGCGCCGGCCCCGCACTGCCAAAGAACGCAACGTCCCGCAAGACGCATTGGCTACGCGCCTGAAGATGAATGGCAATTTCCCTGAAGGAGATGGGTTACGGCATTACAACGTAAAGAATGTTCCCACTGGCTTTGGGCTGATGTTTGGCGCAGGAACACTCTCCGGACTGCTGGGCATCGGGTCCGGAGCGGTCAAAGTGCTTGCGATGGACCAGGCGATGAAAATTCCATTCAAGGTTTCCACCACCACGAGCAACTTCATGATCGGGGTGACGGCCGCGGCCAGCGCAGGCGTCTATCTTGCCCGCGGCTATATTGATCCTGGATTGACGATGCCGGTGATGCTGGGAGTGCTGGGCGGATCGCTTCTAGGGGCGCGTATTTTAATGGAAGCAGAGACCAAGTGGCTGCGCATATTGTTCAGCATCGTCATTGCGGTCCTCGGCATTGAGATGCTCTACAAGGGAATTATCGGAGGCATTTAGATGTTCAAGGCTGAGTCGTGGAGCGACCAGAAGATTGAGACCATTATCGGGAATTTATTGCGGGTCGGCGTGAGCATCTCCGCTGTGGTGGTCGCGTTTGGCGGATTTCTCTTTTTGATGCGGCATGGCAAAACGCTGCCGGACTATTACACCTTTCAGGGAGAGCCCGCCGCATTACGCGGGTTCCATGGAATCGTTGATAACGCAATTGCTCTGCAAGGCCGGGGCATGATCCAACTGGGCCTGCTCATTTTAATCGCCACGCCGGTAGTGCGCGTGATTTTTTCCATTTGGGCTTTTGCCGTGGAACGCGATCGTATGTATGTGGGCTTTACGATTATTGTTCTGGCAGTTCTGCTCTACAGCCTCTTTGGCGCGGGAGCGGCACTTTAGCCGGCTCCGGTTCCGCCTTTTCGTGACGGCAATTTTAGTAGCAAACTATTGCCCATTTTTGTGGGCAGCGGGCATTTTGCCTGGTTACGATCCATTCGCTGGTGGTAGCTCTTGTGGCACTTCCCTCCAGCCAATCTCCATGAAAGCATCGCAATTTACAAAATAAAATCTTGGGATGCCAATCACGCCCGGAGGACTTTTCTCTATGAACCAATTCCTTGCCTTAATGTGCGCTATTTTCTTCGCATGGAGCGCCCTGGCCCAGGACACAGGCGCTTCACCGCAAAGCGCGCCGGCGTCCGCACAAACAGAGGTCCCGGCGCAAACACAGAAGAACGGCGACGTAGTTCCCATGGACCAAACACCGATGTTCCACGTGAAGGTTGTGGGCCGCACAACCAAAGCGGTGAATTACCGCCATCGCGGTGGTTCCACCACCGTGGACTTCAAGGGGACCAGTTTGATGCCGGAGGTGACCGGGCGCGCTAAGGTTGATGGTAAACAAGGACGGCTGGAGATTGACGCAGAGGTAGAGAAGCTGCAGCCCGCGCAAACCGTGGGCCCGCAATACTTGACCTATGTGCTGTGGGCGATTACTCCCGAGGGCCGGTCTGTAAATCTGGGTGAAATGGCCCCGGGCTCGGATGGCAAAAGCCACATCACTGTAACTACAGACCTTCAGGCTTTCGGATTAATCATCACCGCAGAACCTTATTTCGCCGTGGTGCGTCCAAGCAATCTGGTCGTTGCAGAGAATATTTTGCGCGCCAATACCAAAGGCTTTGAGGAGCCGATTGATGCGAGATTTGATGTGCTGGAAAGCGGGCAATACACCATTGATATTCCTGCCGACCAGTTGCCCAGCGCGACCTCCTCTCCGGTCACTCAACTGGATTTGCTGGAAGCGCGGAACGCGGTGGCCATTGCGAAGGCTGCTGGCGCGCAACAATATGCTGCCGATAGCCTGAGCAAAGCAGAAGACATGCTCGCGCGCGCAGAAGACTATTTGAAGCGCAAACAGGGCCGTACGCCTATCGGCACAGCCGCGCGTGGCGCTATACAAATGGCGGAAGATGCCCGTGTACTCACCTTGAAGAAAAAAGAGGCTGACCGCGTCGCCGCCGAAAAATTAGCCATGCAACAGGCGCGCGAAAAAGCGGAGGCGGACGCCGCAGCCGCAGCCGAGGCCGAGGCCAAGGCTAAAGCGCAGTCCGAAGAAGATGCCCGCCGCCGGGCCCAGGCGGAGGCCGACCGCGCGGCAGCGGAAAAAGCCCAGGCAGAAGCGGAGCGGCAGAAGGCCGCCGCGGATGCAGCCCGCGCGGCAGCCCTGGCTGCGCAGCAGCAGGCACAGGCAGAGGCCCTGAAGGCGCAGCAAGCTGCGCAGGAAGCGGAACGCCAGCGCCAGGAAGCGATCCGGCAGAAGGAAGAAATGCGCGCGCGTCTGCTGCAACAATTGAATCAGGTGCTCGAAACCCGTGACACCGAGCGCGGTTTGATCGTGAACATGCCGGACGTGCTTTTCGACTCGGGACAATACACTCTGAAACCAGCAGCGCGTGAACGCCTGGCCAGAATTTCTGGCATTCTAGGCGCTTATCCTGATTTGAAATTGGAAATTGATGGCTACACGGACAGCATTGGGAGCGAGGAATTTAATCAGCGGCTCTCAGAGAAGCGCGCTGGATCGGTGCGCGACTATCTGGTGGATGCTGGAATCCCCGTCAATAACACTCTGGCACGCGGCATGGGCATGACGAACCCCATTGCGGACAATAGCACCTCCGCGGGACGCAAATTGAACCGCCGCGTTGAGATGATTATTTCGGGAGATGCGATCGGCAATCTGATGGGAAACTCCGCCGGAACATCCTCTGGAGCCGCGGGAACGGCCGCAACAACAGCGACCGGAGCGGCGGAATCGGCCCCATCGTCGGCTCCGGCGGAAACGGCCGCGCCCGGTGCTCCCACAAACACGACTGCGACGCCGCAGTAGGCCGGACTGCCAATGCGATTATTGCGGCTTCTAAAAAGACTTCTTATTGTCGTCGCAATTTTGGCTTGTGCAGGCGCGGTCTATCAACATGCTGCCAACGCTTGGTACCGCTATCATAATCCTCCACCGGGCCAGTTAGTGGATGTCGGCGGATACAGAATGCACCTCGATTGCACTGGTCGAGGTTCTCCCACGGTCATTCTTGAATCTGGTTTGGCAGACACTTGGCTCGCCTGGTATAAAGTGCAGCCCGCCATCTCCCGCTTCACGCGAGTTTGTTCCTATGATCGCGCGGGCATGGGATGGAGCGATCCTAGCCCCAAAAGTCGCGACGCGAAAACTATTGCCGGAGAACTTCACACGCTTCTTCACAATGCGAAGATCGACCCTTCATTTGTAATGGTGGGGCATTCTCTGGGTGGTTTTTATGTGCGTATGTACGCCAACCTTTATCCAACAGAAGTTGTGGGGATGGTTCTAATCGATGCAACGCACCCGGACCAATTTGAACGATTGCCGCGCGAGGTCCGCCAGTTCAATGAAAATTTTCTGCGCAAACTCGGCTGGAAGGAAGACACCATGCCCTTCGGCATTCCGAGACTAATGGGTTGGTGTGGGAATGGCCCACCAGAATTGCGTCCCATGCTGCGCGCCATAGACTGCCGGCTGCAACCCTGGTATGAACACATGGCGGAATATCGTGCCTGGGACATAAATACTGCGCAAGTTCGTGCCGCCGGAACAATAGGCGATATTCCGTTGATCGTACTCTCCGAAGACCCAGGCAAAAACACGAACGATACCTGGAGCGCGCTGCAAAAAGACCTCGTTCATCTTTCTACCAATAGCTCACAAATGATCGCGGCAGGTAGTGGACATTTAATCCAGATTGATCGGCCCGATGTCGTGATTGCCGCTATCCGTAAGGTGGTGGGCCAGTCGGCTGACGCTCACCGCGAGTAGTTACGAATTGATAGGACATATTGCTGCGAGGAATC
>JAICKN010000093.1 GCA_025927855.1 Terriglobales bacterium | reverse complement strand
TTCCGGTGGTACGCGATCTGGCGGTGGACCGCAGCGTGATCTTCGAAAATTTGAAACGGGTAAAAGCCTGGGTGCCGATTGATGGCACTTACGATCTTGGCTCCGGCCCGCGCGTTTCCATGACGGAGCAGGAAGAAGCCTATCCGCTCTCCCGGTGCATCTCCTGCTGCTGCTGCATGGAGGTGTGCCCGCAATTCAGCGAGCACACTGGATTTGTGGGCGCGGCGACAATCTCGCAGGTCCGATTGTTCAACACGCATCCTACGGGCGCTGCGTTGAAGCATGAACGCCTCGCAGCCTTAATGGGCGATGGCGGCATTCAGGAATGCGGATACGCGCAAAACTGCGTGGAAATTTGCCCAAAAGATATTCCGCTCACGCGTTCCATCGCGCAGGTGGGCGGGGAAGTGATGAAGCAGGCGATCGGCGATCTCTTTCGTAAATAACGACTGTAAATAACGGCCCTCGCTGAAATCACTATTTGGGAATAAAAGCGTTCCGCCATTTCCCAAGATATCTCCAATGACGTTTTAGGAAAGTCTTTTCCCTCCACTGACAATTCAGGGCACTTTTTTACCATCGCGCGCGAATGTGCGAACTGATTCTTAAAGATTTAGTCACTGGAAAAATATGCTGTGGGCGCGGCATTGCGTTTGCACTATACATAGTGCCGGGAATGAAGTAACCAAACGGTAACCAACAGGAACGGTAACCTTTGGTAACGCCGAAGGCAGATTTTAGATTGGAATTCTCTAATCATGGCTTACAATTACCGCCTGCTGTTCTCCTGGCCAAAGGGAAGAACCATCAGTCGGGTTTGGGCCGGAAATAAAGAGACCACTTCGTAATGCGAATCGAAAATAGAATTTTCACTTTCATTGTGGCCAGCATGGCCATTTGTGCTCAGGCTTCGGCCATCACTGCGGTGAGGCCGCGCACGCATCATAAGCGTTTCCGCCACGTGTCCTTTCATCATATTTACTACCATCCAGTGTTCCGGCCCTCGCACGAATCGTTACTGATCCAGAACGAGGAAATTGACCGGCTGGAACTTCCACGTATTGAGGATGATGAGCAACTGGAAGAATTGAAGGCCAGCGGAGACCTCGTGGCCATTGTGCCCAGCGAATCGTTGCGTATTGCGCCGGAGCTTCCCGCGAACCGCCGTTATTGCCGTCCGTGGACGCTCGATTTTCTGAATGACATCAGCAACGAATACTACAAGGAGTTCCACCAGCAATTGCAGGTGAACTCCGCGGTTCGCACAGTGAAGGTGCAGGCGAAGTTGCGCAAGCACAACCGGAACGCCGCTCCTTATGAAGGCGAAACCGCTTCTTCGCACCTTGCCGGAATTACCGTGGACATTCAGCGGCGCGGCATGACGCGGAAGCAGGTGCAGTGGGTCGAGCAGTATATGGTTCCGCTCAAAGAAATGAGCCTGATTGAGCCGGAGGAAGAACGGCACCAGTGGGTCTTCCACGTGATGGTCTCCGGCCGCTATGAAGATTGGCGCGCGGCCCAGATGCAGGAACGCGAACCTCAGGAGACCGTGCCTTCGGCGGCGGAACTGAGGACCATCAGCGAGCAGCAGAGTTCTTCCGCACAAGGCGACGGCAATTAGTCGTCAGCCGCTAACATTAACTTAAGCCGCTCATGATTGTATTGATGGCTGGCCTGCCGGGTACCGGCAAAAGCACATTGGCGCGCGCGCTGGCCGGGGAAACTTCCGGCATCATCTTCGACAAGGACCAGGTTCGCGCGGCCCTGTTTCCGCCTAAAGAGATTGAGTACTCATCCGCCCAGGATGATTTCTGCATTCAGGTGGCCCTTGATGCCGCCGCATATATTTTGCGCAAAAACCCTGCGCGGTTTGTGTTTATTGACGGACGGCCATTCTCCAGAACTCAGCAACTACAGCAGGTATTGCGGGCCGCAGAGGCCCTCGGGCAGCCTTGGAAGATATTGGAATGTGTTTGCTCCGAAGCGGCCGCAAAGAAGCGTTTGAGCGAGCAAGAGAGCGAACATCCGGCGGCAAATCGGGACTACGCCTTGTATTTAAGAATTAAGGCGAATTGGGAAGAGATTACTTTGCCCAAAGCGGTTGTCAATACGGAGCAGCCGTTGGACGACTGCATATCCTTCGCAGGGAAGGCGATTTGCTCGTGAGGCGGGGCGCTAATCTGCTCCTTACTTTACTTTCCGCCCAGCTTTTCAAAGAACAGGCAGATAGACTCAATGCCACGATAGAAATTCGGAATATGGAATTTTTCGTTCGGCGCATGCAGATTGTCATCCGGCAGGCCGAATCCCATCATCACACTCGGAATTTTAAGGACATCCTGAAAGTCCGTCACGATAGGAATGGAGCCGCCGGAGCGTATAAAAACTGTTTTCTTGTGAAACACCTCATGCAGGGCGTCGGTGGCAGCCTTAATGTAGCGGTTATCCGTGCCAACCACGCAAGCCGGCCCTTTACTCCATACTTTAATGTTTGTCTGGATACCCTTGGGCGTGAGCTTCTTAACGTAATTTTTGAAGCGTTTCAGAATTTCTTCGGGATCCTGATTGGGCACCAGCCGCATGGAGACTTTGGCGGAGGCCTTTGCCGGGATCACGGTTTTAGCTCCCGGCGCGGTGAATCCGCCGGGCATGCCATGAACCTCGAGCGTCGGCCTTGCCCATGTGCGATAGAGAACAGAATATCCGGGCTCGCCCGTCAACACCGCTGATCCCACCTCTGTTTTACGGTAGTGCTCTTCGTTGAAGGGAAGTTTCTTCCAGGTCTTCAGTTCAGCATCCGTCGGGGCTTTTACTTTGGAATAAAAACCCGGAATTAGCACCCGTCCTTTGGCATCTTTCAGCTTGCTGATAATTTCAATCAATGCAAAAAGAGGATTGGGCGCTGCCCCTCCGTACACTCCGGAATGGAGGTCGGTTTTTGGCCCGATGGCTTCAATTTCGGTATAGACCAGACCCCGCAATCCTACGCACAAAGTGGGCAAGTCGGGAGCGAACAATTCCGTATCGCAGACCAGAGCGAAATCGGCTTTCAGTTTGGATTTCTGCTTGCGGAGGTATTCGGCAATGGCTTCACCGCCAACCTCTTCTTCGCCTTCCAGCAGAATTTTTACGTTGATGGGTAATTTGCCTCCGTGGCCCTGCATGAGAGCTTCGAGCGCTTTCACCTCCATCCACAATTGGCCCTTGTCATCCACCGCTCCGCGGGCGTAGACGTTGCTGTTGCGCTCGGTCGGTTCAAAGGGCGGGGTAATCCATTCATCCAGCGGATCAGGAGGTTGCACGTCGTAATGCGCGTACATCAGCACTGTCGGTTGGCCGGCGGCGTGCAGCCAGTCGGCGCAAATCAACGGATGGCCCTGGGTTTCGATGACCTCGACATTTTCCATTCCGATACGCCTGAGATCAGAGGCCACGAATTCAGCCGCTTTGCGCACGTCCTCCTTATGCTCATCCATTGTGCTGATGCTGGGAATGCGGAGCAACTCTTTGAGTTCGCTTAAAAAGCGTTGCTGATTTTGGCGGGCATAATCAACTGCGGGAGAGGCCATGAGAATCTCCTTGCTGGGATGTGAGCCGTTGAGAATTCAGTATAAACGAGACCAGCACGAGAATTTTTAGAGCGGTTCGGTCCCTCTTAGGAGTTTATTCAGCAAAGCGCAGAGGTGAAAAGGCTGAGATGTCATGCGCATGGGGTTCTCCCAAGATTAAGCCTGCCATAATTTGAGCAGTTACTGGCGCGAGCAAGATTCCGTCGCGGAAATGTCCGGTGGCTGCGAAATATCCCGGAATTTGCGTAGCGCCGAGAATAGGGAGGTCGTCCGGACTTCCTGGGCGGAGTCCCGCCCAGGCTTCCAGAATACGGGCTTCTGCCAGCGGAGGCACGAACTGAATTGCAGCCGCACGGAGCCGTTGAATAATTTCTGGATTGGTGCGCTTATCAAAACCGGCGTTCTCTAACGTAGCCCCAATGAGTAATCGTCCATCAGTCCGTGGCACAAGATAAACTCCGGGAGCGCGTACCACATGCCGCAGTGCCGGACCTCCGACCATAGAAAGAAGTTGCCCCTTGACCGGTTTTGATGGAATTCTTAATGGCCCGATTTGAGACGCCCAGGCCCCGGCGCAATTGACCACAACCGGAGCGCCATAGGAACTTTTGTCGGTTCTCACTCCCGCAGCCTGTCCTGCCGCAATTACTACCTCGACGACGGACGTTCCTGAGGCAATATCTACTTGCCGATGCCGGGCCGCTTGCACTGCGGCGCTGGTCAGCGCACGCGGATCTACGCTGCATTCTTCCAGAAGAAACGCCTGAAGATCCCCAATTGCGAGCGTAGGTTCCACGCCGGACAAATCCGCTAGGCGCGATAACCCTTGCCGTGGTTCGGAGCAATCAGCAGGAAAAAGTTGTATCGTCCCGTCCTCTCTCAAGTCTGGGTCAATACCCGATTCATCTCGTAATTCGTGCACGAATTCCGGGTACATGCGGGCGCTCGCCGCGGCAATTTTGCGGAGCAGCAGGGGAAGTTCAAGCGGAAAATCGGCCAGCATGCCCGCGGCCGCATGGGAAGCTTCCTGGCCGGGTTCGCCGCGCTCCACGATCAATACCCGCCAATTTTTCTTGCGCAGCGCGATTGCGAGGGAGCACCCGATAATTCCTCCCCCAACGATAATTGCGTCCCAGGCTTTCACAACTTGCATTGTAAAAGAAGCAGGCGTCTACGCCGTGCGGATGAGGCGAGCGGCAAGCAGTGAAAGCATGTAAGGAGGAAAGGTGAATTTGAAGCTTTGAAAAAGAAAATACATGATTGGCAGTATTGTGCCTAAACAAAATGTTAGAGCACTATACGTTCATCTTTGATTGGTTCTGCTGTTCATAGTTCCTTGGGGGAGGGCTGTGAAGGCATTATCCGCCGCCTCGTCGAAAGATCTGGCGTTCGGTCAAGGTCAAAAACAGGGATGCCCGGCAATGTTCAGCGCTGCTTGGCTCCCTGTTTTTTGTCGCGCTTTCTGCGAATATGGGCGATCTCGCGCTCTTCTTCTCCTCCACGGCCGCTCCTACAGGAATTTCACTAAAGCATTTTGCATTCCGGAACACCGCGATTTCTGCTGTTCTTTAAGGCCCCCTCTCTGAATCAAATTTTGTGAGGGGGAAGGAGAAATGGACGAGAAGGGCGTTCTTGAGCACATTGCGACACTGCGCCGTGAGATTGAAGCGATTGCAACTATGAACTTGGAATTCTGGGGCAGATCCAATCCTTCTGTTACTGAGAAGGCACTGTTCAGGGCCCGCCAAGAGCGGCTTACAGAAATCCATTCAGAATTGAAGACAATGCGAGATCAGCTAGGCTAAGCTTCTGCAAGACAAGTTCTTAAAAAATAGAGTACATTTTTGAGTCAATCTCCTGTTATTTCAGTTACTTAGCGCAGGCTGCACCTTCGTCGGGACACTCCTCCGAAAAATTAATGAAAAATATTTGCATACAAGAAAACCCGTATGCCCAGTACCGAATCGAAGGTACGGTGCAATTATGAAAACCGTAAATTCACAGTTTTTCAACCTCACCGTTCCGGAAATGCCGAAGTACGCCAGCGTCCAGATTGAAGCAGCCACGGATTGCGACGGTTCACTTTGCCACCAGCCAATTTTCCGCGAAGATGGGACCCTGAATTATGTAGCTCCGCATTCTCATCTGCTGGAGCACGATGGGGAAGAAGTCCGCTATTATGCGATCTTCTGCGATTTTCCCGGCACAGTACTATCTTCTGCGAAGCCTCACGGAGCGCTTTACTAACCGCAGGCTTATTCCGGCGCGAACTCAGGCGTTTCACGGCCCGCTGATTTCTTTTTTATTCCAGCAACAGAATGATTGCATCTCGAAGGCCTGAGTCGGTGCTAGACTTTGGGCGTGCGGGTACTGGGTATTGATTGCGGCACCGAGTTTACCGGCTTCGGCGTGGTCGAACTTTTCCCTGGTTTGAATCTTCAGTGCATAGCGTTTGGGGCCATCAAGCTCTCTCCCCGGGACCCTCTGGCTGTGCGCCTCGCTCGCGTGTATGAACGCCTGGGATCGGTGATTGAGGAGCACAAGCCGGATCAGGTCGCCATTGAAGATATTTTTTATGCCGTCAACGTCAAATCCGCTTTGAAGCTGGGCCAGGTGCGCGGCGTGGCAATGTTGGCGGCGGCATCGGTACAATTGCATGTGGCCGAATATGCGCCCTTGGCCATTAAGTCTGCGGTTGTGGGATATGGACGCGCCGAAAAGCAGCAGGTGCAGCACATGGTTGCGAAGCTGTTGAATATGCCAGAGCCGCCACAGCCCGCCGATGCGGCCGACGCCCTGGCCATTGCAATTTGCCACTTGCATACTTCCGCCACACTGGACCGGCAAATGGCGGCGGCAAGATAGATGCCCGGATGTCGCGGGAGGAACAATTCTGTTATGACCATAGGGGTGGATAAGGGTTCTTTTTTCCAGGGGAGCTTTCCGTGGACGCTGCTACTGGCAGCCTTGTTCTGTGGCCCAGGATTGCTTTGCGCGCAAACGAGCGCGCTGCAAAAGCTGACTTTTACCCTCGACTTTCCCGGATCAGATCCCGCGCATTACACGCTTACTGTCACGTCGGATGGCCGGGGAAGCTACGAATCCGATGGAAAGCTTCTATTGCAGGCGCAACCCGGCGATCGGAGTGGCATCAATTTCACCCTTTCTGCCGCCACGCGCGACCAAATTTTCAATTTGGCTAGACAAATACGCTCTTCCGATCAACGCAAAGAGAATCACAAAGTTGCTTCCACCGGGACCAAAACGTTTAGTTTCGATAACGGCCAAAGTGTATTCAAAATTACGTATGATTATTCCCCGGTGGCGAAGGTACGCGACCTGACCTCGCTGTTTCAGCGGCTATCGTGCACTCTGGAATTCGGTCGCCGCCTGCAATATGAGCACCGGTACCAAAAACTCGCGCTCGCGGAAGACATGAAATACATGGATGGTCAATTCCATCAAGGAATGCTATTGGACGTGGGGACGATTGGTCCCGTGTTGCAAAAAATTGTGGATGATCCTTCCGTCATAAATGGTGCGCGCATGCGCGCGCAACAGCTCCTGCTCGCCGATACCAGTTCTCCATCCGGTTCGCAAAAATCCGAATAACCTGCGGGGTGCCGCGCCGGCCAGGTTTATCCCGGCCTGCTGTATCCCGCGTCTCTTCTCCGCTTTCACAAAAGTAACCTGCCCATATTTTTCCCTTGACCCCGTCGCCAGAACTATTAATATGAATAAATATTCTTTATGGTGAATATAAATTCATGAGCGGCAAGCCTCTCAGGCAAAAGGCGATTCTGGACATTCTGGTGGCCGGTCCGGTTGGCAGCCAGGAGGAATTGCAGCGCGCGCTGCGGAAGCAGGGCTTCCGGGTGGGCCAGGCGACCTTGTCGCGCGACATTCATGAATTGGAACTGGTCAAGACGGGCGACGGATATGCTTTGCCGCCAGGAGAGCCGCAGGCCGATCCGGCATTGCCGCCGGTCTCGCGGCTCGTACGCGAGTTTGTGCTGGATGTTCTGCCCGCCCAAAACCTGCTGGTCATAAAAACGGCGGTGGGCAGCGCGCAGCCCGTTGCGGCGGCGCTCGATATTGAAAGATGGCCGGAGGCGGTAGGAAGCATTGCCGGGGATGACACCATCCTGATTGTTTGCCCGGAGAACCGTTCGGCGCAGAAGCTGGCTTCGCGCATTCAGGAGATGACGGCCTAATGGAGACCAAGCTGAAAACGGCTGTGCTGGGAGCAACCGGATATTCGGGCTTCGAGTTGACACGAATACTGCTCCGGCATCCGGGGGTAGAGAAGCCTGTGTTGCTGCGGCGCGGCGTTGAAGGCAATGGCTCCGGCCATGGCGCTTCTCATTTCCACGTCGAGCAGCCGGTAAATTTAGCGGACATGTTTCCGGTGATTTCGGGAAATGGATCGTATCCCCTACAGCCTTTTTCCTGGGAATTGTTAAAGGAGCAGGGCGTAGAGCTGCTGTTTCTGGCGACGCCGCATGAAGTTTCCCGGGCACTTGTTCCTGAAGCCATGGCAAATGGATTGCGCGTGGTTGATTTGAGCGGCGCGTGGAGGCTGCGGAATGCCGAGCATCGAGCCATCTATAAGTTTCACGATGACGATGCAGAGCTGGCGGAGAAGCTAACCGGTCAGGCCGTGTATGGCCTGCCGGAGCTGCATGGGGAGAAGATCGCGAAAGCAAAGCTGGTGGCCAACCCCGGATGTTATGCGACTTCAGTGATTCTTGCGCTCGCGCCATTAGTGAAGGCGGGAGTCATTGACCGGCAAAAAGGAATTATCTCTGACTCGAAGTCGGGGGTTTCGGGAGCAGGGAAGGAGCCGACGCCAAAAACACATTTTGTTTCCGTGGCAGATAATCTTTCCGCATACGCAGTCTTCGGGCACCGGCACCTGGGAGAAATTCTCGAACAGTTGGAATTGAATTCCGGCGAGCTGATTTTTACTCCGCATTTGCTGCCTATACCGCGCGGAATTCTTTCCACGGTATATGTGCATTTGAACCGGGAGATGAAAGCGGCCGAGGTGGAATCGCTGTTCCGGGAAAGCTATGCCGGAAAGCGCTGGGTGCGGGTCTTTGCTACACCCAAGCTGCCGGAGATCCAGTTCTCGGTGAACTCGAATTTCTGTGATTTGGGATTTGTGCTGGCAAAGGATGGGCGCAGGCTGGTGATTGTTTCCTGCATAGATAATCTCGGGAAAGGCGCGGCGGGACAGGCCGTGCAAAATATGAATGTGATGTATGGCTGGAACGAACAGGAGGGGCTGCAATGAAGATTGTGGTGAAAATCGGCGGGGCAGCACTCGAAAACAAGGACACACTGCGCAAGTGTGCGCATGCGGTAGTTGAGCTTGTGCGCGATGGCCATAAAGTAACAGTGGTGCATGGCGGCGGAAGCACATTGACACGGACGCTGGAGTTGATGGGGAAAAAAAGCGACTTCGTGAACGGTCTGCGGATTACCGATGCGGAAACGCGCGACGTGGCGTTGATGGTTTTGGCCGGCATGGTGAACAAAAGCGTAGTGGCTGCGGTTGTCGCGGCGGGAATTCCTGCCATCGGCCTGTGCGGTGGCGATGGCATGACATTCCGCGCCCGCAAGAAGCAGACGCAAGGTTACGATCTCGGCTACGTGGGAGATATTTGTGCGGTTGAGCCACGCTGGTTTGAAGCCATTTGGGGCGAAGGAGGGATTCCCGTGCTCTCCTCGCTGGCCCTCGGCTCCGATGGCGAATACTACAACGTAAATGCCGACCAGATGGCTTCCGCCTGTGCTGCTGCCTGCCATGCGGATGCACTGATTTTCCTGACCGACGTTCCTGGCGTAAAAGACGCCGATGGAGCGGTGATCCACTGGCTTTCCACGGCACAGATGCCGGCCTTGATCGAAAAGTCCGTTATCGGCGGCGGCATGCTCCCCAAGCTGGAGGCCTGCATTCAGGCGCTGAAAAAAGGCGTTGGCCGGGTGCGGATTTTGCCTGCCGCCGAGGTAGACGTGTTGCCTCAATTTTATTTCACCAAGTTGGAGTGCGGAACGGAGGTCATTTCGGCATGAATCTGGCGGCAGTCGCAAGCGCGGAAGAGAAACTGCTTCTCCCCACCTACGAACGGCAGCGTGTGTTGTTTACGCGCGGCAAGGGAGTCTATTTGTGGGATTCGCGCGGCAAAAAATATCTGGATTTCCTGAGCGGAATTGGCGTGAATGCCCTGGGCCATCGGCATCCGGCAATCCAGCGTGCGCTGAAGAAGCAGGCGAGCAAGCTGATTCATGTTTCAAATCTGTTCTTCCACGAATATCAGGCCGAGCTGGCGAAGAGGCTGGCAAAAATCTCAGGACTGGAGCGCGTATTTTTTTGCAACAGCGGCACCGAGGCCTGGGATGGCGCCCTTAAGCTGGCGCGGGCCTACGCCAAGACGAACAACAATAATGGCCATAAAGCCAAATGGAGATTGCTGGCGCTGGAAAATTCCTTCCATGGCCGCACGTTTGGGGCGCTCTCGACCACCGGCCAGGAAAAATACCGCAACCCATTTGCGCCGGTTGTGCCGGGCGTAGGGTTCGTCGCATTCAATGACCTGAATGATCTGAAGCGGCAATTTGACGGCAGCGTGTGCGCAGTCTGCATTGAAACGATTCAGGGGGAAAGCGGCATTCATCCCGTAAGCGCAGAATTTTTACGCCTTGCGCGCGAATTGACGCAGAAAACCGGTGCGCTTTTGATTCTCGATGAAATCCAATGTGGCCTCGGCCGCACCGGGAAATACTTTGCCTATCAGCAATATGGATTGAAGCCAGACATCGTTACGGTGGCAAAACCGCTTGCTTCAGGATTGCCGCTGGGTGCAATTCTCACCACCAACCGCGTGGCGACCGGCATACATCCTGGAATGCACGGCACAACGTTTGGCGGGGGCCCGCTGGCTTGTGCTGTAGCGGTTGAGTTTTTGAAGGTATTGGAGGGGTTACTGCCCCACATTAATGAGACCGGCAGCTACTTCCGCGCCTCGCTCGAACAGTTGCAGTCGCAACATGCGTGTGTGCGGGAGATGCGCGGCGCAGGATTGATGCTGGGAGTGGACCTCGATTCAGCGGAAACTGCCAAAGCGGTGGCCAAGGAGCTTTTAGAAAAGGGCATTATCATCAACCGCACGCACGATACGGTTTTGCGTTTTTTGCCGCCTTACATCATCCAGAAAAAACATGTGGATGAAGTGGTTGCGGCGCTCGACAAAGCCTTGCAAAGTAGCGGAGGCAAGGTCTCTGCCAAGATGCAGAATAAGATGCAGAAAAAACGAACAACTACTGACGTCAAGACACGGAGAAAACACGCATGAGCATTCCTATTGGTAGTGCTCAACTTAAGTTGAAGCCCGAGGCGAAGACCTTCCATTCTCGCGATCTTATTTCCACACGCGATTTAAGCCCTGGTGAGGTTGGGGCCATCCTCGACCTGGCCGGGCTTATGAAGGCGCGTCCCAGCGATTTCCGCAACTCGCTTGCGGGAAAGCAGATGGCCATGTTCTTTGAGAAGCCATCTTTGCGCACACGCCTGACATTTGAAGCTGGTATGGCATCGCTCGGCGGGGCGACATTTTTTGTGGACCAGCGGCATGAGCGCCTCGATGCTCGGGAAAAGTTGAGCGACATCGCGCATAATCTGGAGCGCTGGGTGCACGCGGTTATTTTGCGGACTTTTAGCCAGAACACGATTGAAGGCTTGGCGCAACATGCCTCGATTCCTGTGATCAATGCGTTGAGCGACATCGAGCATCCATGCCAGGGATTGACGGATTTCTTCACCCTGCAAGAGCGCTTTGGGGACCTGAAGAAAACCAAGCTGGCGTATGTGGGTGACGGAAATAATGTGGCGCACTCACTGCTGCTGACGGGCGCGAGCCTGGGCGCTGAAGTCCGCGTGGCTACTCCCGAGAAGTACGGCGCTCGTCCTGAAATCGTTGCCACGGCAAATGAAATTGCCGGCAAGACTGGCGCCAGGGTGCGGTTGTTTACCGATCCTAAGGAAGCGGTGGCAGACGTGGATGCGGTTTATACCGACGCATGGGCAAGCATGGGATGGGAACATGAGGCAGAAGACCGCGCGAAGATATTTCCGCCTTATCAGGTGAACGAAAAATTGATGT
>JAICKN010000298.1 GCA_025927855.1 Terriglobales bacterium | reverse complement strand
TGGAGGCATTCATCTGCTCAATGGTCTGTATGACGCGAAGTGCGATGGCCAGCCCGTGCTGGCGATCACCGGCCATACCTTTCATGACCTGATCGGAACGCATTATCAGCAAGATGTTGATCTAGACAAGCTCTTCATGGACGTTTCGGAATACAACCAGCGGATCATGGGACCAGCGCACGTAAACAACGTGGTGGACGAAGCGATCAAGACTGCATTGGCGCGCCGAGGAGTAAGTCATATCACGATACCCAAAGATATTCAGGAGATGTCGGCTTTGGATCAAGAGAGATCGGACGCGAATATCCGCGGGCATAGTGCAGACCTGTTTGCGGCGGCTTATCCGCAGCCACCCCAGAAAGCGCTGGAAGAAGCTGCGAACATTATCAACACTGGATCCAAAGTCGCAATTTTGGCGGGTCGCGGTTGTCTAAGTTGCCGAGACGAGGTGCTTCAGCTAGCAGAAAAGGTCGCCGGACCCATCATCAAGCCGCTGCTGGGAAAAGCGGTTGTGCCGGACAACAGCCCATATACGACGGGTGGGATTGGATTGCTGGGTACCGCTCCCTCTCAGGATGCAATGGAGGATTGCGACACGTTGATCATTGCCGGCAGTGGCTTCCCCTACATGGAGTTTTATCCCAAGCCGGGAAAAGCGAAGACAATCCAGATTGACATTGACCCGGCCCGAATCGGATTGCGCCATTCCGTCGATGTTGGCTTGGTGGGTGATTGCCGATCCGTATTGCGCTTGCTTTTGCCCTTGGTTGACCGAAAACAGAAACGAAGCTTTTTGGAGACCGCTCAGGACAATATGAAGAAATGGAACAAGCTGATGGAAGAGCGGGGCACCCGAACTGACATGCCGATGAAGCCCCAGGTCGTTACCTGGCAGTTGAACAAGCTCCTCAATGACGACGCAATCGTCTCTTCCGACAGTGGCACTATTGCAACCTGGACAGCGCGGTACATTGAAATGCGAGGAACGATGCAGTTCTCGCTGTCCGGCTCACTTGCAACCATGGCGAACGGATTGCCTTACAGCATTGGCGCGGCGATCGCCTACCCCGGACGGCAGGTGGTGTGTGTCGTCGGTGATGGCGGCTTCACGATGTTAATGGGAGAGATTGCGACGCTCGTGAAGTACAAGTTGCCCGTCAAAGTTATCGTCATTAAAAACAATGTGCTTGGCGAAATCAAATGGGAACAGATGGTGATGGATGGCAATCCGGAGTTTGGGGTTGAGTTGCAACCCATCGACTTTGCTGGTTACGCGAAGAACTGCGGCGCAGCGGGCTTTACCATTGAGGAACCCGGGCAAGCGGAAGCTGTGTTGCGCGCGGCGCTTGCGCATCCGGGCCCGGCCGTCATAGAGGCCGTAGTAGATCCCAATGAACCGCCGATGCCGGGAAAAATCTCCACGAAAATGGCTGTGCACTTTGCTGAAGCATTGGCCAAGGGCGAGCGCAACCGTTGGGACATTATCAAGACTGTGCTGAAGGATAAGGTGCGGGAAGTGCTCTAGCCTCTCGCACTGAAATAACAGACGGGTATTCAGAATGAAAGGCACAGAGGAGTTTCGCACGGTGACAAGTCCGGCCATGCTGGAGACATTCCTTCCTGGCAGACTGGTTCACGGCACCGAAGAGGTGCTTGGCCACATTCGGGAAGGACGGTTTCAGCGCAGCCTCGCTCTGATAGCGGGGCTGTCGAGCATACTCAGTGGCCTCGAAGTGACGTATGAGCACTACCGCGGCAGCTACAGCCGCCGCGTCATGTACACTCCGCTGGTTGCCAGTTCAGCATTGCTGGCAGCCGGTGTATGGGCATTCAAAAGCAAACGGGCGGCCCGCACGGTTCTGCCCGTGGTTTCGGTTCTAAGTCTGGCCGATGGCGCTCTCGGTTTCTATTTTCATGTGCGGGGAATTCAGCGCAAGCCCGGCGGCTGGCGGCTGCCGATCGTCAACATGATTATGGGGCCGCCCATTTTCGCCCCGCTGCTGTTTGGTATCAGCGCCTATCTTGGAATGATTGCCTACTATCTTCGCAGAGAGGGCGATCCGGAGGAAGGGAAGATGCCGCGCCCGGCTCATCCGCATAGCTGGGCCAAGTATCTCCCCACCAGAATCGAACACGAAAACATCAGTTGGGAACAGGACCTCCGCGAAGGACGCTTTCAAAAACACCTGGCGGCCGCTACTGTCATGTGGGCGTTTTTTAGCGGGTTTGAAGCCTGGTACTCACACTACAAAAACAACTTCCGCTACAAAATGCAGTGGACTCCGGTGATCATCGCTCCCATGCTGATGGGAGCAGCCGCAGGCGCTATCAAGAGCCGAAGAGTTGCGCATACCTGGCTGCCGGCAATGTCGGCGCTCGCAATCGCAGATGGCTCTCTGGGTTTTTATTATCACGCGCGCGGAGTCCTGCGCCGTCCTGGCGGCAGGAAACATCTTCTCTACAACGTCACGTATGGTCCCCCCATCTTCGCACCCTTGCTTTTTGCTGCTTGCGGATTTGTGGGCATGCTGGCCAGCCTGTTACGCAGAGAAAGCAAATGACTAAGCTCTCGCGCGCGAACCCTCTCTCACCAGTTGATCCTGCAGATGGCGAGCCTCTCAAACCGAAAGCGCAGCCCGGCTACTATCCCGGATACAGCACTCTCGGTCAGCAGAAGTTTTGGGATGCAAAAACGCGCCAGATAGTGCTGGATCGGGTCCACGATGTTCCGCAGATTCGATTCTTCGCGCCGGACGAGGTCGAACTGATGCAGGCGGTTTGCGATCATGTGCTTCCGCAGCACGACCGCGATGACGCACACAAAATTCCTATCGTCCCTCAAATTGATAAGCGTCTTTCTGAAAACCGGCTCGACGGTTATCGCTTCGAGAACATGCCCTCAGACCAGGAGGCCTACCGGCTCGGTCTGAAGGCGATAGCGCAAATCGCAGATCATCTTTATGGCCGCGGATTTGTTGAGATTGGCCCACTCGAACAAGACAAGATCTTCAAATCCCTGCACGATGGCAAGCCGCCGGCCGCGCATGATATTTGGCAACGGTTGCCAGTGCATCGCTTCTGGATGCTACTGCTGCAGGACTGCATTGAAGCCTACTATGCCCATCCTTGGGCCTGGGATGAGATCGGTTTCGGCGGG
>JAICKN010000038.1 GCA_025927855.1 Terriglobales bacterium | reverse complement strand
CGCCTGGTAAAGGCGCATCGTAAGGCCCGCATGGGACGCAATCCGCAGACTGGCGAACCCATTCAGATCAAGGCGAAGACCGTCGTGAAGTTCCGCGTGGCGAAGTCCACGAAAGACGCGATCGCCCCCAAAAAGGCCTAAGCGAATTCAGTTATCTGGAAATATAAAGGCCGGCGATTGCCGGCCTTTTGGTTTTCAGCAGAAATTTTAGAAGAAGGGGTCGAGCGGTTTTAGAGCACCGCTTTGTACTTGCGCACCAGTTCGTTTTTCACCTTGCGGAACATTTCTTGATAGTTGGCGCCTGCATTACGCATTTCATCCGCGTAGGCTTCCAGAATGACGCGTACTTCATCATTGATGCGGTCTTCGAGCGAAAGCTCTTCGAGCAGAGCGGCGTGCACCTTTTCCGTGGTTGCCGCAACCTTCTCTGTCTCAATAAACTCGCCAGCGATGAGCTTTTTTGTTAGTTCGCGGGCCAAATAGCCCACGTATTCTTTTGAAAGGAGCATGTGCAGATTCAGTGTGCGTTTTAAGAAAAATTAGTGT
The DNA here is from genome assembly GCA_025927855.1 of Terriglobales bacterium. Classification (GTDB taxonomy): domain Bacteria; phylum Acidobacteriota; class Terriglobia; order Terriglobales; family Acidobacteriaceae; genus JAICKN01. Next base: position 18,787 of record JAICKN010000038.1, on the reverse strand, counting down.
AGCACAGCGCGCCGTTTAGTGTTCTCCACGCTGCTTGCGTCCATGTCTGCTTGTGGCTAGCGTCACATCACCCTGTTGTTCTCTCTTATAAAATGACTTAACTGGATTTTTCAAAAACCTAACGACCAGAAAGTTGAATATGGGCGCATCTAGAATGATCGGGCCAATACGGTCCTTTAGGCAGGACGCATCTGTCTTAAAACAAAAAGTTAAACCGGGGACCGCGAAACGCACAATCTTATTCGCTACGCCTTACGCCCGCTTGCTTGCTTTCTTTCTTGCAGTGGTAGTTGTTGATGCGGCTATCGGAATCGCCAATCCGTTTATATACCGCGACATCATCAACAATGGGATTCTGAAAGGCAATTCCCATCTCATCGTCCAACTCGCGCTTCTAGTGGCTGTTCTGGCGGTTTTTGACGCCGCGCTTGGACTGACGCAATCGTATTTCTCCGCAAAAATCGGCTCCCGGATTGTGCTCTCCCTGCGAGTGAAGCTGTTCGATCACATTCAGCAAATGCCGCTGGCTTTTTTCACGCGCACGCAAACCGGATCGCTGGTCAGCCGACTTAATAATGACGTTTCCGGGGCGCAAAGCGCGTTCACTGACATTCTTTCCAACGTGGTCGGCAACCTCATTACTTCAGCTGTGATCATCGCGGCCATGTTCGCGCTTTCCTGGCAGATTACATTGCTGGCCCTCGTCTTGTTGCCGGTGTTTATCTTTCCGGCGCGGTTTTGGGGACATAAACTCCAGTCCATCACGCGTGAAAGTTATGATCTCACCGCGTCCATGAACAATTTGATGGTGGAGCGCTTTAACGTGGCCGGAGCGCAATTGGCAAAGCTCTTCGGCCGACGTCAGGATGAAAGCAAGAGCTTCGAAGCCAAAGCCTCGCGTGTTTCCGATATTGCAGTTAAACGTAGCATTTATGGCCGTCTTTTTTTCACCGTGCTGGCCCTTATGGCTTACTGTGCCACGGCCCTGGCATACGGCTGGGGAGGTGTGCTCGCGGTCCACCATAAACTTGATGTCGGCACTGTAGTTGCCCTTGTTTCATTGTTAGCGCGTCTGTATGCCCCCTTGATGGGCCTTTCCAATATTCAGGTCAGCGTGATGACGGCTTTGGTTTCGTTCGAAAGAGTTTTCGAAGTGCTTGACTTGCCGCCGATGATCCGGGAAAAGCCAGGTGCAGTTGCCATTCCCCCCGGCCCGGCGAAAATTTCCTTTGACCAAGTTTCTTTCCGCTATCCCTCCGCAGCGGAAGTATCTCTGGCTTCCCTCGAATCTGTCGCGGTGCCAGACAAATTGCCGGAAAAAACCGTGTTGCACGAGATCACATTTACCGCCGAACCCGGACAACTTCTGGCTCTGGTCGGTCCTTCCGGCGCGGGCAAGACGACGATTACTCAGCTCGTGCCGCGCCTCTACGATGTGCAAAGCGGAGCGGTGAAGGTTAATGATCTTGACGTGCGCGATGCGAAGCTTGCTTCCCTGCATCAACGCATCGGCGTCGTCACGCAGGAGGCCCACCTTTTTCATGACACGATTCGCGAGAACCTTCTCTATGCCAAGCCTGATGCCACCGACGCAGAAATTAATGAGGCATTGCGGGCGGCACAGATTCTCCCGCTGGTCTCTTCATTACCCAAAGGACTGGATACGCTTGTAGGCGAACGTGGTTATCGTTTCTCCGGAGGTGAGAAACAGCGCCTCGCGATCGCACGCCTTCTTCTTAAAGCCCCCGATATTGTCATTCTCGATGAAGCCACCGCGCATTTGGACTCCGAGTCGGAGGCGGCGATTCAGAAAGCATTTGAAGTCGCGCTGGCCGGCCGAACGTCCATTGTGATCGCGCATCGCCTCTCGACCATTCTGAAAGCCGACCAAATACTTGTGGTACAGGAAGGGCGCATAGTCGAACGGGGAATACATGCGGAACTAATTGAGGAGCAAGGGCTTTATGCAAATTTATATCAGCGCCAGTTTGCTGAAGCCGCGCAAACAGTATCATGACCTAGTCTTATGCTAGACTACGCCTAGGAGATGTCTATGGCTACCCTATACGTAGAAAATGTGCCAGACGACGTTTATGCGGCGCTCCGCAAAAGAGCCCGTCGAAACGGAAAATCGATTTCTGCCGAAGTCATTACTCTGCTGCGCGAAAACATCCCCACTGAAGAAGATTTGAAGCGCCGCCAGCAGTTTGCGAAAAAAATGCGTGAGCTCTCCGCGCGTGCTCCGCTTTCTCCCGGGCCATTTCCTGGCACCGAAGAAATGATCCGCGAGGATCGGGAGAGATGAAGGCCTCTGTACTCGATGCCAGTGTAGCCATTAAATGGTCGGTGCCCGCTGTGGGAGAAAATTTGGTAGCCGAAGCTTTCCGCGTATTAGACCGCTACACAGCTCAGGAACTGGATTTCATTGTGCCGGATATCTTCTGGGCGGAAATTGGAAACATTTTCTGGAAAGGCGTCCAGCAGCGGCGCTGGTCATCAGATTCCGCAGAAATTGCCGCGCTCGAGATGAGAAACAGGCGGTTTACCGCGTTTCCCTCAGAAGATCTGCTAGTAGAGGCTTTGGACATTGCTTTGGCCTACAACCGCACAGTCTACGATTGTCTCTACGTCGCTCTCGCGGTGCGCACCTCCACTGACTTCATAACGGCAGACGAACGGCTGGCCAATGCGCTCGCCGCGTACTTTCCGGTGAAGTGGCTAGGCGTTTTTTAACGCGCGCAAATTCTTGTAATCGAATCCCGCTCGGCCTTCCAATTGCCCCGGCAAGCGATATCTCAAATGGGATTAAAATAAACATAGGTATTGGCTGTGTCTTCCTCTTCCACGTTGCGTGAAGTTCTTGAGCAAAATGTCCGCGAAGGGGACCTTTACCAAAAACTCGACCGCAATCGAGTGCGCTGTTATGCGTGTGGGCATTGCTGCCCCATCTCGGAAGGACAAGTGGGAGTTTGCAAGGTCCGCTTCAACCGCGATGGCAAGCTCTACGTGCCCTGGGGATATGTCGGTGGTGTGCAGTGCGATCCAGTCGAAAAGAAGCCCTTTTTTCATGCCCATCCGGGGGCAATGGCTTACAGCTTTGGCATGCTTGGGTGCGATCTTCACTGCAGCTACTGCCAGAATTGGGTGACTTCGCAGGCTTTACGCGATTCCCGCGCTGTATCTTCTCCTTTGAAGGCGACGCCGGAGCTATTGGTCAGAGATGCGCTTCGGCAAGGCGCAAAATTACTAGTCAGCACTTATAACGAGCCGCTTATTACCAGTGAATGGGCGGTAGCCGTCTTCAGGGAGGCCAAAGCCGCAGGGCTGACCACGGCATTTGTCTCTAACGGAAATGGCACTCCGCCAGTGCTGGAATATCTTCAGCCCTGGGTGGACCTCTACAAAGTTGATCTAAAGAGCTTCGATGACCGCCATTATCACGAGCTGGGCGGCCGGATCGGGCCCATTCTCGATACCATCCGGCGGCTGCATGGGATGGGCTTCTGGCTGGAAATCGTCACGCTGCTGATCCCCGGATTTAATGATTCTGACGACGAGCTGCGGAGGCTGGCAGAATTTTTGGCCGGGGTTTCACCCGATATTCCGTGGCATGTGACCGCATTTCACAAAGATTACAAAATGACCGGCCCGGAGGACACACGGGCCGAAGACCTGCTGCGGGCGGCGGAGATCGGAAAAGCAGCCGGACTGCGCTATGTTTATGCGGGAAATTTGCCCGGAAAAGTAGGGGATCTGGAGAATACGCGTTGCCATGCCTGCGGAGAGCTCCTGGTCGAACGCCGTGGCTATCTCGTAAGGGATTATCGAATCAGTTCTGATGATCGCTGCCCGCGCTGCGGTACTGTTGTCCCCGGCCGCTGGAAATCATGCGTTGCCAGCTCAATCGGCTAGCCCCCTGAAATACCTCCTTGCGATCCTCGTAGACCTCTTTCCCAAGTTTCATGATTGGCATTCTTGTCCAGCTCTGTATATCCTGTCCCATTCATGAATCGCGAAACTTTAACCGGCTCCCGGCAGGAAATTCTTCGCACTGCTGCCCGTCTTTTCCAGCAGCAGGGGTATGATGCGACCTCGATGAATGACATCGCGGCCGCCCTCAAGCTCAGCAAAGGCGGCTTATACCACCATTTCCAAAGCAAAGACGAGATTCTTTTTCATCTTATGGATCACGCTATGAACATCACGCAGGAACGCGTGGTCAACGTAGTGCTCGGGATCGGCGGCGCGGAAGAGCGCTTGCGCACGCTCATACGTCTCCATATCGGAGTGGTATTGAGTGAGGGGGACCGCGAGATTACAGTCATGCTGCATGAAAATCATCCCCTGCCGCCGTCGCTACGGAAGCGGATCAATGCGCGCAAGAAAGACTACATTCACTTTGTGGAGGGCCTGATCTCTGATGCGCAGCGCGAGCGAAAAGCCAAAAGCGGAGTCAGCGCGCGGGCAGCGGCCTTTGCTCTGTTGGGAATGATCAATTGGATTTATCAGTGGTACAAACCTTCGGGTACTTTAGAAGCCGAAAGCTTGGCGCGGCAGTACACGGAAATACTGTTTGCTGGCGCGCTGCAATAGTGTTCTGCTGGTCAGATGGGGATAATCAGCCGTATTTCAGGAGAGACAATAATGGAGGCGACTCTAGACCACCAGAAAAATCCGGCGGAAGGCTGGGACATTATTGCTTCCGCTAAGGCCGACAAGGGCGAGAAAATCAGCCAAGTCAAGATTTATGTAAATGATGTTGCGGTCTCGGAAAAAAGCTTTAATCCCGGATTGGTGCAGTGGCATGACCGCCTCACACAAAAAGGCGAATATCCCGGCTCCAACACCAGCCGCATTGAAGTATTCAATGAAGCTGGCGAGATGACTGTTGCTGAAGATTCTTGGAGTTGATGCGGCATCCCCCTCGATAATCCTTCAGGATAAAGACGCTTTGCACTCGGCTAATGCCCGGCCGCTTCCTTCGGGGGAATCCAATAGACCTCTTCTTTCATGGATTCCTTATTGAAGCCGGCCCGCCGCAGAATGCCCTTGCCGTTTTCAATCATATCGGGATGGCCGCATAGATAGGCGGTAGTATTGTCGCCCGCCATCCCCCACATGTCCGCATACTTGCGCAGGAGCTCGTCAACCCGGCCAGTTTCGCCCTTCCATTTTTCGTCTTCCCACGGACGGCTCACCGTAGGCACATACTTCAACCAGGGCGCTTCGCTGGCGAATTTTTGCATCTCCGCACAGTAGCCGAACTCCCACGAGCGGCTGGCGCCGTTCAAGACGTATAGCTGATGCTCCCCGTTGAACTTTCCTTCTTTCCAGTCTTTGTAAAGAGTACGTACGTAGCTCACGAAGGGCGCGAGCCCTGTGACCGTGCAGATTAGAAAATGTTTCGTGTGCCCGCTTTTCTTGTCCAAAGTGAACAGGCCTTTGGGAGACTTGCGCATCAACAGCTCATCGCCCACTTGCAATTTGTAGAGCTTGGGGGTCAACTCGCCCTGCGGCACGAGCTCGAAGAAAAATTCGACTTCGTTCTCGTACGGAGAAGAAACAATCGAGTAAGCCCGCTCGCTTCGCTTGTCTGGTCCGTTAACGCCCAACGTCGCATATTGGCCGGGAGTGAACTTGAAGTCGGCACCCACCTGCACGCGGATCATCCATAGATCGGAAGCGAAATCTTCGCGTTTGGTAATGCGGGGATGGTAAAACTTATCTTCGATGTTGGGAGCGGGGTTGGCGGCAGCGCCTGGGGGAGTACTGGGAGCGTTCATCCGAAGCCCTCCTGTCTTGCAAACACATTAGTGTACAGGAGGACGCAAGCGGCAGTTACGCTCCGCGCACACAGCTGCGGACGGTCGGAATATTGCGCTGGCTGCTATGGGATGTTGCTGCTTTTGCGCGCAGATAAGTAGCGGCTTAAGCCATCCTGCCAGGAGGGCAACTGTATACCATATTTCTCCAGGCTTTCGGGCGAGAGCACAGAATACGCAGGGCGGGGAGCGGGGCGTGGGAATTTGTCTGTGGTTGTGGGGCGGACAACGGTATTCAGTCCTTCGCGTGCGATAATTTCGCGCGCGAATTCGAACCATGTGCATTCACCGCGGTTTGTCGCGTGAACAATGCCCGACGCATTCTTCCGGCAGAGCCGAATGATCGCATCCGCCAGGTCTGCCGTATAGGTGGGAGAGCCGCGCTGGTCGTTCACAACATCCAGTTCGGGGCGGGTGGCGGCCAATTTCAAAATCGTATCGGGAAAGCATTTGCCCCCTGATCCAAACAGCCATGAAGTTCTTGCAATGCAGCACCCGGGCAGGATAGCGGCCAATTGCGTTTCTGCTTCGGCCTTGGACCGGCCATAGACACTTCGCGGAGCTCGAGGATCATCAATCTGGTATGGCCAATTTTTACTGCCGTCAAAAACGTAATCGGTGCTGACGAAAAGCAAACGCGCGCCCGAGTCTTTGGCGGCCCGCGCTACATTGACCGGTCCCTGGCAGTTCACATCGAAAGCCAACTGCTGGTTGCTTTCGCAGCCATCCACGTCCGTATAAGCGGCGGAGAGAACGATCCACTCTGGGTTCGTCTGCTTTATGGCCTGGGCAACCTGTTGGGGATTGCGGATGTCAGCATCCTTCGAGCCGAGTCCAACTACACTGTCAGCCGTCCACTGCTGCATCAGTGCTTTGCCGAGCATGCCTGTCGCGCCAAAAATTGTTACACGCATTGTTTGAAGGTGATTTCCTTAATCAAAAACTTCAGCCTGCCGGAACGGCGTTCCGGCTTCATCTTTGGCGGAAATGGTTGGCTTTCCCTTAAGCTGCCATTCAATATTCAGATCAGGATCGTTCCATAAAATGGTGCGCTCCCCAGCGGGAAAATAAACATCGGAAGCTTTATATAAAACGTGCGCAGACTCAGAGAGCACGGAAAATCCGTGCGCGAACCCGGGGGGAATCCAAAACATGCGCTTGTTTTCGCCCGATAACCGCGCCGCTTCCCATTTTCCGAATGTCGGAGAGCTTCGCCGCAAATCTACGGCTACATCCAGAATTTCTCCCATGGCGACGCGGACAAGCTTTCCTTGGGGATGTTCTATTTGATAATGCAGGCCGCGCAGCACGTTCCGGTGGGAAAACGATTGATTGTCCTGCACAAAATGTTCCTTGATGCCGGCTTCCGCGCACATCTTTTCGCTGTAGCTTTCAAAGAAAAATCCACGTTCATCCGAAAACACCCGGGGTTCGAGCAACAGCACCCCTGGAATGGACGTTGGGAGTACTTTCATAAGCCGGTTAAAACACGCGCTCCCGCAGAAGTTGCAATAGGTATGCGCCATAACCGCTGTTCTTCATGGAATGCGCGGTTTTCTCCACCTGTGCGGCCGTGATATAGCCATAGCGATAGGCAATTTCTTCAGGGCAGGAAACCATAAGCCCCTGCCGGCGTTCAATAGTCTGAATGAATACGGCGGCTTCCATGAGCGCATCGTGAGTGCCCGTATCGAGCCATGCCATGCCTCGGCCCATTACTGCAACATCAAGCTGACCGCGTTCAAGATAAGCCTTGTTTACGTCAGTGATTTCCAACTCGCCTCGCGCCGAAGGCTTTAGCGACTCCGCAATGCTGATGACCTGCTCATCGTAAAAATATAGTCCCGTCACGGCATAGCGGGAGCGTGGTGATTTTGGCTTCTCTTCCAGGCTGAGCGCTTTTCCATCCGCATCGAATTCTACGACCCCGTAGCGCTCGGGATCATGCACCGGATAGGCGAATACACGCGCGCCATGGCTCCGCGCGCCGGCTTGTTGCAGCTCCTTGGCCAGGTCGTGGCCGTAAAAAATATTGTCTCCAAGAACCAATGCGCAGCAGCTTGCGCCAATAAATTCACGCCCAACCAGAAAAGCTTGCGCAATTCCTTCCGGTTTGTTCTGCACTTTATAAGAAAAATGAATGCCGAACTGCGATCCGTCGCCGAGTAACTGCTGAAAACGGGGCGTATCTTCCGGGGTAGAAATGATTAGGATATCTCGGATTCCCGCCAGCATGAGCGTGGAAAGCGGGTAATAAACCATCGGCTTGTCATAGAGCGGCAGCAGGCTTTTCCCTATTGCCTGCGTCGCCGGATAGAGGCGGGTCCCCGATCCACCAGCCAGTATGATTCCTTTGTAGGAGGGATTGGCCATTTTGATTTTATTCTGTGAAATTATAAAAGCAGTTTACGTATATTGCTTTGCAATCCACTGGCGATAACTTCCGCTGGTAACTTCCTGCACCCAGTCCTGATTCTTCAAATACCAGGCCACGGTCTTGCGAATGCCACTCTCAAAAGTCTCACGCGGCTTCCATCCTAGTTCACGTTCAATCTTGCGCGCGTCCATGGCATACCGCCGGTCGTGGCCTGGACGGTCCTTCACAAAACGCACCAGTTCGCGATGAGGAACTACCGGATCTTTGGGACAAAGCTCATCGAGAAGGGAACAGATGGTCTCAATGATCGCCATGTTCGGCATTTCGTTCCAGCCGCCGATGTTATATGTCTCTCCAACCTTGCCTCGCGCCAGCACAATCCGGATCGCCTCGCAATGGTCTTCCACAAAAAGCCAATCGCGCACATTTTGGCCATCACCATAAACAGGTAACGGTTTACCGGCGCGCGCATTCAGGATCATGAGAGGAATCAACTTCTCCGGAAATTGATAGGGCCCGTAATTGTTGGAACAGTTGGTGGTCAGCGTGGGCAATCCATAGGTGTGATGGTAGGCCCGGACCAGATGGTCAGACGCCGCCTTGGAGGCCGAGTATGGACTGTTCGGCGCATAAGCAGTGATTTCCGAAAATGGCGGATCATCGCTTCTTAGCGAGCCGTAAACTTCATCTGTTGAAACATGCAGAAAGCGGAAGGATTGACGGCTGCCTTCGGGCAAGCCGGTCCAGTATGCGCGCGCTTCTTCAAGAAGAGAAAAAGTCCCGTGAACATTCGTGCGCACAAAATCATCCGGCCCATGAATTGAGCGGTCTACATGGCTTTCAGCCGCGAAGTGGACTACAGCCCGCGGACGATGCTCCGCGAAAAGTTCTTGCAATAATTCCCGTTCACAAATATCGCCCTGAACGAACCGGTAATTCCGGGAAGAAGAAATGCTCTCAAGATTCCGCAGATTGCCAGCGTAGGTCAGCTTATCCAGGTTGATTACCGGAGAAGGTTCCTCCCGCATCCATTGCAGGACGAAGTTCGAGCCGATAAAACCAGCGCCGCCGGTGACCAGAATGGCATTTTCCATAATGAGTGCTTTAGTCCGAATAGAAACGTGATTGTAATAGAAAAGCCAATGAAGTTGGCCGGAAATTCTGGTTACTTCCGTGCGGAGCTTATGCGCCAATCGCAGCGGGCTTCTCGGCGTCAAATACCGTCGCCAGCCCGTGCACCACCGCAGCAATGCGGATCGCGGCAAGTATGGCCTGTTCATTCAAGCCTTTTTCGCGGACCACACGTTCATGCGAATCAACACAGGCGGCACAACCTTTTATGGAAGATACCGCCGCGCACCATAGCTCGAAATCGGCCTGGTCCACACCATGCGTGCGGATGATGTTCATACGCAAGCGCGCTGGGATGGAACGGTAATTCTCATTGGTCGTAAGGTGATGCATAAAACGGTAGTAAACATTATTCATGCCCATAATAGCGGCCGCGCCCTTGGCGGCCTCAAGCGCCTGTGGCGAGAGGCGTTGCGCCGCCTCGGCGAGGACGGCCTGGGTCAGCTCTGGATTCCGCGATCCAATCGCGCTGGCCACCACGGTGCCCCAAATTTGCTGTTGATTCAGTTCCGTCTGCTGAACAAGCGCGGAAAAATTTAATTTCAAATCCTTCGCATACGCCGGAACGGTTTCTAAAAGTTCAGTCAAAGTCATACTTCAATGATTTCCTTCAACCTAATGTATGAAGGGCGGAGCGGTATTGCCGCCCCGCCACACAATTGTTGTTATGCCGCGGTAAGAGTCGCTTCGCCTTTGTGCCAATTGCAAGGGCAAAGCTCATCGGTTTGCAGAGCATCGAGCACCCGCAGAACTTCCTCAGGATTCCGGCCAACCGCCAAATCAGTCTGATAGACAAAACGGATGATTCCGTCGGGATCCACGATAAAAGTTGCGCGCTGGGCCACACCTTCTTTGGGATCGAGAATGCCAAGCTGGCCGCAAAGGTCCCGCTTAATGTCTGCCAGCATCGGGAAGGGAAGGTCTTTAAGGTCTGCATGGTGCACACGCCACGCATGATGCACGAATTCAGAGTCCGTGCTTCCACCCAGAATTTGTGCGTCCCGTTCCGCGAACTGTTTGTTCAGCTTTCCAAAACCGGCGATTTCAGTTGGGCACACAAAAGTGAAATCCTTCGGCCAGAAGAAGTAGACCTTCCATTTACCCGCATAATCCAGGTCCGTAATGGTTTTGAACGCATTTTTCGGGTCAGTGCTGACCGTGGCAGTTAACGAAAACGAAGGGAATTTTTCTCCAACACCTAACATAGCTATTGTTCTCCTGATAAATGATTTTTTGAACTTAAGGTTTTCTCCCCTGATGGGTTTTTGGAGGCGCAGTCCCGGCATACTCCCAGAATGTCAATCGCGATGCGCTCTACCTGAAAACCCCTGGGAAGTTTCTGGCGTAGTCGTACGGGATGCAGATTGCCGGCGTCCAGGTCTTCAATGGATTTGCAACGCACACATACCAGATGATGGTGAGGCTCATGATTGGGTTCCAGCCGCATCGCTCCATGATGCAGGCTCACCTCGCGCAACATACCGCTATCGAGAAACGTTTGAATGTTTTTATAAACGGTCGCAAGCGAAATGCAGGGTATCTTTTTCCGCACTTTACCGTAAATCGCTTCCGGACTGGGATGCCCGGGCAGAGACATCACGGTTTCATAAATGACTTGCCTCTGATGCGTTGCAGCAAGGCTATGGCGATGGCAGAGCTCGCGAAATTGGGAAGATGCTACCACAAGATTAATAGAAGTTATTATTTAACAATTCTTATAATTTGTAAAGTTTAGGTTCTACCGGCCGCCCGGAATCGGGAGAAGATCGCGTCCAATATTCGCAGGACGTTGCCACTGCCCGGTGCAGGCCCGCTTCTTTTAGGAATGCTGCCGACAGCAGCGGGGCTTTGTTCGTATGTACCATTTTCAACGGTGGGGGAGTGCCCCGCTAAGTAGCTGCAGGAACAGGAAAGTACACTCAGGAAATACAGTGGATACTGTATTGGTTTATCAGGAGACGTGATTTAAGGTTCTTACAGCTTTTTAATTTATTTGCGCTGGATCTTATGTACGCCGCTCCTTGGGACTGTGGGATTTGGTGATAATAAGGGCCAATACGCAGAGGGATTATGCTGGCACGCTGCGTTAACCCCACCTGTTACGTGCCTTTGCAGGCTTTTTGCGAAGGACGCCTTTTTCAGTTTGAGGTGGTTTCTATTTCGATTTCTGCGGCGGACGATAATTTTGATGAAAAGCCCGAAAGGCAGACTGCCCATTTTTGGCTTTGCGGACGCTGTGCGAGTGAAATGACATTAGTTCTTGAGCCCCGGCGTGGCTTGACACTGGTTCCGATGAGTCCGGAAGGCGATCGAGAAGATGCTCGATCGGCTGGATTGTCTCTTTCTGAAGACGAACTGTGCGAGTCAAACAACTGTTGAGAGGGATTCGCCTGAGATAGCGGTATTTGATTTGAAGCGCTTTTCTTTTTAGCCGTACATTTATTTATTAGCAACGCTAGGGCTTCCAACATCTCCCAAAGTAACATTTACATGATTTGTAGGAGGAAGGGCATCCCAAGCGTATGATTTAAGGGCATTTGGTTTGGCAGTCGCGATGCTGACGTTCATTCAGAACAGGAAATCCCGCTTTAGCAGCGCGCAATAATAACGCAATTCATTTGTGATGGATGGATCAGGGCAGCTCAGTTCGGTGGAGGTGAGACGTGGCGGCATTTCGGATATTACTTGCAGATGATCATGAGGTAGTACGTAAAGGGTTGTGCGCATTACTAACGTCGCAGCCTGACTGGGAAGTGTGCGGCGAGGCCTCCGATGGCCGGGATGCGGTGGAGAAGGCCCAAAAGCTGCGGCCCGACGTGGTGATTTTAGATATTGGAATGCCGAGCCTGAACGGTCTGGAAGCGACACGGCACATTCTGAAGGCAAATCCCGGCACGAAAGTTCTTATTCTTACCCTGCACGATTCCGACCAGGTTGTGCGCGAAGTCTTGAACGCGGGCGCGCGGGGCTTCCTGCTGAAGTCGGATGCGGCCCGTGATCTTGTGGCCGCGGTCGAAGCGCTCCGACGCGATAAGACTTACTTCACTTCCAAAGTGGCGGCGATGGTCCTCGATGGCTATCTAAAAGGCGGCACCGCGACCAGTCCGGTTCTCCCCGGCAGGAATCGGCTCACGCCGCGGGAACGCGAAATTGTGCAGCTTCTTGCCGAAGGGAAGAGCACAAAAGAAGTCGCCGTGGCTCTGGGGCTGAGCGTAAAAACCGCCGAAACGCATCGTTCCAACATCATGCGTAAGTTGCAGTTGCATTCGGTTAGTGATCTCGTGCTTTATGCAGTCCGCAATAACATTGTTCATGTGGTGCAGGCCGGAGTTGAGCAACAGGGCTGATCTCCACAATCGGTTTGCTTTAAAGATTCCGAAACTCAGAGCGGATGCTCTGAGTTTTTTATTTTGCTGGATTTGTTGAAATCGTATTGTGCGTATTCGTTCGCCTTACTCTTTATGTAATATTTACCTCTGGTGTTGAATACGATCCCACTTTCTTCCGCAATAAAGAATATTGCTCAAAACGCCGGCTTTGAATTGTGCGGCATTGCCCCCGTCTCTGATTTTCCCGAGCTGCAAAAAGTTTCTGAATGGATTGAAAACGGCCACGCCGGAGAGATGAAATATATGGAGGCGCGGGACGAAGCGGGGAACCTGACACGGAGTTCGCTGTGCACGACGTTTCCCTGGGCGCGCAGCGTTGTGGTTTGCGCAATCAATTACAACACGGCAAATTCACGTTCTATCGAGGACCATGAGCCGGGGAAGGGATGGATTTCCCGCTATGCCTGGGGACAGGAAGACTACCACAGCATCGTGCTGCAAAAACTGCGGGCTGTGGAAACAGAAATTATTAAGTTGGCCGGGAAACCCGATTACGAAAAAACCAACACGCCAAATAGCGGGAATCTTCCATCGCACAATATTCCTCTGCAGACCCGATGCTATGTAGACACCGGGCCGATTTCCGAGCGCGTTCTGGCGAAGTATTCCGGCATCGGATGGATAGGAAAGAACACGTGCCTCATTCATCCCAAGGTGGGTTCGTGGATTTTTCTGGGCGTGATTCTCACTTCCCTCGATTTGGATCCCGGTACGCCGCTTCCGGACCGTTGCGGCAGTTGCACCCGCTGTATTGATGCTTGCCCAACCGATGCGCTTTTAGCGCCCTATCAGCTTGATGCCAACCGGTGCATCTCCTACCTGACGATCGAGAAGCGCGGCGAAATACCAGAGCCATTGCGCGAGGGTATGGGACGTCATATTTTCGGTTGTGACATTTGCCAGGACGTTTGTCCCTGGAACCGCAAGGCGCCCGTGAGCGCCGCGCAGGAGTTCCAGCCGAGAGAAGGCCTGGTGAATCCGGACCTGAAAAGCCTCGTTGAATTGAGCGAAGACGGTTTCCGGGAGAAATTCCGTGGCTCGCCTCTGAAACGCGCGAAATGGAATGGAATACGCCGAAATGCATTGGTGGCCATAGGAAACAGCGGCGATCCGGAATTCCTTTCAGTGATTGAGGAGTTTTGCGACGATGAAGATATAACAATTGCGGGGCACGCGCGGTGGGCGCGGCGAAAGATTCTTAGCGCGCAATTGCCAGCGGAGATCCACTCATCTTCGAATCGTCGCGATTGATAAATCCGGCGATCCCGCCTTGCCGCGTGCTAGCATTTCTGTATATTCCGGCCCAGCTTATGCGCCATAACAAGCTATCTTCCAGGCTCATTATTGTCGCCATGCTGTTCCTGGTGGGGGCAACTTCCTCGCGCGCTCAAGCGGAACAGAAATGGCTCCGCATAAGCTCCGCGCATTTTTCCATCCTTACCGATGCGGGGGAAGGCAAAGCGAAGGAGGCACTGCTGCGCTTTGAACAAATGCGGAACTTGTTAGGGCAGTTCCTGATGAAAAATACAGTGAACGTCTCTGTGCCGGTGGATTTTATCCTCTTGAAGGACACTGAGGAATATGACGCGGCAGCTCCGGCGATGACCGGCAAAACGGGCGGAGACGGCGGATATTTCATTCCGGGCGAGGATCGCGTTTACATTTTGCTGGATGCTTCCAACCCCGATAATTGGCGCGCCGTGTCTCTGGATTTTGCGAAGTTATTGTTGAATTTCAACTACCCTCCGGCGCAGCCATGGTTTGACAGCGGATTTCCGGCGTACCTTTCCAGCCTGCGTATAGATAGCAAGCATGACGGTCAGGCCTATATTGGCGGCGACCCTCCAACTCACGGGGGTGAACCATTCAGCAAAATTCTGAGCCCACACCAGTGGATGACGATTCCTGCGTTGTTCAGCACTCATCCTTCCTCTGGGAATGCGGTTGGCGCAAAAATGAATGCCGGTACGGCGAATGGTCTGGACAGCCAACAAATGTTTGAGGCCGAATCCTGGATGGTCATGCATTACTTAATCAATCAGGACAAGTTGCCGGAAATGGGAACATATTTCGGCTTAGTGGAAGCCCGCCATATGGATATTCCCGACGCTGTTCAACAGGCATTCGGTATTTCTCCAAAGCAATTCGAGCAGGCCGTAGAAAGTTACTTTCAGTCGTTGAATACACATGGGAACTTAGATGGGAATTCAAATGGAGGCTCGCAAGGGAACTCGCCTGCAAGCCCGGCCGGCTCGGCAAAAAACCAAAATTCCGGGTCCGCCGCTCTAGAGCATCCGTTAAGGCTGCCAGTGGGGGTTCTCGATGTCGGAACCAGCCAACAAGATGTCCCCGGCACGACTGCGCAGGCGCTCATCGACGAAATGCAAATGAGACTTCCGGAGCGGCGCGCGCACGCGATTGCCGATCTCGAGTCGTTAATCAATAATCCTGCCGGTCCAAACTCAATTGAATATCGCGCGTTTGCATGGCTGAATCTTCAGCAGGCAAAATTTGAAGATGCATTGCAGAACCTGGGCTACGCTGCGCGCTATGACCAAAACGATCCCTGGGTGCATTTCTATTCTGCGGTTGCGAAACACCGGCAAGCGCGGGCTACGCATAGCACCACGCAGGGCCTGGCGAATATGCTGATAGACCTGCGGATCGTCATAGACGCGCATCCGGATTTTGCCAGGGCCCATGATTTGCTCGCGCAAGCCCGCATGGAAGGCGGAGGCCTGCATTCAGCAGAAGGCGCGGCCCAGGTCGCGATCCAACTGGCTCCGAGGCGGCACGACTATGTTCTTCATCTCGCGCAAATCTATTTGGAAGATAAAAAATGGGATCTGGCAGAGAAATTGTTCAATCAACTCAAAGATGACCCGGATGCAGAAATTGCCGAAGCATCAGAACATGCGTTGAAGGGACTTCCCACTTTGCGGAAATTTGGGGTTCCCCCGGCCAGTGAATATGGGGAGACGAATTCTGGGCAGCAGGTGGTGATTTCAGGCGGGGATGATGAAGATGCTGATAGCGCTCCTAAGAAAACGCCGGTTGCGGCCATAAAAATTCCCAAGCCTGACACCCGCCGCGTTCAATTTATGGAGGGCAAGTTGCTTTCGGTGAGCTGCACAAAAGATGCAGCCGTTTTGACGGTCAGCGCCGGCGGACGCACCTTCCGGCTCCGCACCGATGACTACAAGGATATCGCCGTTGTCGGTGGCGATCAGTTTTCCTGTAGCTGGCGGGACATCCCGGTCGCGGTCAATTACAGGGCGAGCGGGAAATCCGGTGGAGACCTGGTTTCCGTAGAATTGCGTTAGCGCGCTTCGGCTCCAGCAGGCAAAAGAAAAACCCTCCCAGAGCACTGAGAGGGTTGCCTCGCGGTTCAGCCCTAGACCCGGACCACGTTGGCTGCTTGAAAGCCCTTAGGGCCTTTTAGGAGATCAAACTCCACTGTCTCTCCTTCATTGAGCGAACGGTATCCGTTCTCCTGGATAGCCGAGAAATGAACGAAGACATCTTCCCCCGTGGAACGCTGGATAAATCCGTAACCCTTCGCCCCGTTGAACCACTTGACTGTACCCTTCTCTCTCACAGAAAACTCCTTTCGCCTCTGCTCTAAAATTTCTTCAGGCCTGCCGCAAATCCGTTGCGAGTTCCCGGCAATCCTAAAGCCCCTCAAACGGCTGATAACTCTGCCGCCGCTGAAATCCGCCAAATAGAAAGGGACCCCGGAACGGTTGCGATAGAAAAACTACGCCGCCACGTCCCAAGGCCCCGGAAAATTTCGCGCATCTCGACTGCAGAACACAAAACCCAACCCAAGATATCAACCGTCGCCGCCCCAATACAGCAGCGAGCAAAAGATAATATCAGGAACTTGGATTTAGGCAATAGATTTTTAGGTAATTCATGGGGGACTTACCGCGGTAACCGCCAAAATGCCATGGAGTGGCATGCTTTTGATAGGATTTAACCCACTTTTCCCGTGCAAAAAACATCATCCATCCTGGCTGGCATAGAAGAAACGCCCTCTTCGGCCGCGGCCCGCAAAAAATATTTGGGGTTGACCTTCTCCACCGTCAAATATCTTTTACATACTGAAGTCCATACCTTTGCTTTTTCGGTAGCTGCCAACGCAATCCTCTCTTTTTTCCCCTTTGTGGTTTTGCTGATGACCCTCATCCGGCGGGTTTTCCATTCCCGCATTATGTATGAAGTTGTTGTGCAGTTGCTGCGGGACTCTTTGCCGGCAGGCCAGGATTTTGTCATACGAAACCTCAATGCTCTGGTGGGCGCTCGGCAGCGTGTGCAATTATTTTCACTTTTGATTTTGCTGGTCACTTCCACGGGTGTATTTATGCCGTTGGAAGTCGCCTTGAACCGGATATGGCAATTTCCGCGCAATCGCTCTTATTTCGGAAACCAGATTGTTTCTCTAGGCCTCGCCTTTGGCTGCGGAATTCTTACGCTGGTTTCGGTCGCACTGACTGCCGGGAACGTGGCAATTTTGGAATTTTTGTTACGAGGCCACGCCAACATCGTGGTCCGAATCGTGGGTTTCATCCTGATGAAAGTATTCGGCATCGCTGCCAGCATTACGATCTTTTTTCTCATTTATTGGTTGTTGCCGAATGGCAAGATCGCGGCCCGGGCCGTGCTGCCGGCTGCGGTCGTCATGGGCCTGCTGTTTGAAGTCTTGAAATACGCCTATATCCTGGCTTTGCCGCGCCTGAATTTTCAGGAGGTCTATGGCCCATTCGCTTTATCGGTCAGCCTTATGTTCTGGGCCTTCCTCTCCGGCTTGTTGCTCCTGACCGGCGCGCATCTCTCTGCGCAAATACATAGCCAGCACGCTTAAGTTCGTGCGGCTCTTCCCCAAGTTCCCGATTTAGGAAATCAAATTATTCACAGCCTCTGTGTGACGGCTCACACAGTGAATTTGCAGAGTTCGCAGTTATGCTCGACCTCTCCCGTATGGCTCTGGGCCTCACCGAGGCTCGCGATGCTTTTGCACATTTGTAGGTTCGTGCTGATCTGCGCCACATTTTCTGCGGTTGCGTTTGCCGCTGATGCATCCCCTGTGCGGAATGCAGTTTCCCCTTCCCGGCAATCAACATCCGGCCCAGATTTGCAATCGTTGACCAAGCGTGCCGGATACATATTCCAGGGCATGGTGACCAGCATCGCCCCGAATTCCGGTAAAGGTCCCGATGGGGCCGCAACAATCAGTATTACCTTCCGCGTGACGCAAGGTTTGCGGGGAGTGCGGGATGGAGAAACGTTCAGCATTCATGAATGGGCGGGACTTTGGAATGGGGTTGAACGCTATAAGCCCGGAGAACACGTACTCCTGTTTCTTTATCCGCAAAGCAGGCTGGGGCTCACCAGCACAGTAGGTGGAGCTTTAGGGAGATTTGCGTCGGATAAAAGCGGAAATATTATTGTCAGCCAACCGCAAAGCTCATTGTTGCGCGGCGCGGGATTGCAGCCGTCCGCGGATGGCAAGCTTCGGCTTACCACGCAAAGATTCTTCCAGATCCTTCAGAAGCAGGCGGAAAAGTAGATATGCGCCTGCAATTGCCCTGCTGGAGAACTTTTTTGCGGAGGGCCGCCGTTCTTATTGCTCTAGCGTTCAGTGCGAATGTGGCGCTTGCAGGCGGCCCTCGCTATGTTGCAGGCGTGAGCTACTTCAATTCCGGCACAAAGGGAATACCGCTCGCCTGGGCGAACGGAGCCATTCAGTACTACACCGATCCCGGCGATCTGAGCCCCATGTTGCCGCACTCGTCCGCCGACACTTTCGTCGCAAACGCGTTTGCGCTGTGGACTTCGATTCCAACCGCCGCTGTTTCTGCCACAGCAGCCAGTAGCCTTGCTGAAGACGTAAGCGGATCGAATGTATTTACCAACAGCGATGGCACCATCTCCATGCCTGCCGACGTTTTGCCCTCTGCAACCGGAACTCCGGTGGGCATTGTGTATGACGAAGATGGCTCGGTAACCGACGCGCTCCTGGGGCAGGGGGCGGGGAGCGCTGAAGATTGCTTCACCAACGCGGTTTT
>JAICKN010000089.1 GCA_025927855.1 Terriglobales bacterium | reverse complement strand
AACTTTCATATACCTGGCTTACAACATTCAGGGGGCCAGCTCGAACATTCAGCAGATATTTTCCACGCTGGCTGGCGTTGCTGATCAGGCCCTTTTTCTTACCGACCTGCTGGCATTTTTCCAGATGCAGCCCACCATCCGCTCGAAGCCGAATGCCTTGCCGGTGCCCCGCCCGATCACAAAAGGATTTGAATTCATTAATGTATCGTTCAGTTATCCCGGAAGCCCGCGGCTGATTCTGAACGGCCTAAACTTTCATCTGCATCCCAGCGAACGCGTTGCCCTCATCGGCGAAAATGGTCAGGGGAAGACCACAATCGTAAAGCTAATCACGCGGCTGTACGATCCAACCGGCGGACAAATTCTTTTGGATGGAATTGACCTGCGCGAATACAGCTTGGAAGATCTGTATGGCGAGATTGGAGTGATTTTTCAGGATTTCATGCGCTACGAGATGTTGGCGCGGGAAAATGTCGCCACCGGGCAAATTGAACATGTAAATGACATCGAGCGGATAAAACATGCATCACAGAAGAGCATGGCTGACGAGGTGTTCGCAAAACTACCGTTGCACTATGAGCAGATGCTGGGACGCCGCTTTGATGGTGGCGTGGACCTCTCAGGCGGAGAGTGGCAGAAAGTCGCCCTGGCGCGCGCTTATCTGCGCGACGCGCAACTGCTGATCCTTGATGAACCTACCGCCGCTTTGGACGCGCGCAGCGAGTTCGAGGTCTTCCAGCGTTTCGCGGAACTCACAGCGGGAAAGATGGCGCTTTTTATTTCTCACCGCTTCTCGACTGTGCGAATGGCAGATCGCATCGTACTACTGGAGAATGGCAATATTGCGGAAGAAGGCAGCCATGAGCGGCTGGCCAGCTTGGGAGGCCGCTACGCGGAAATGTTCGAAATGCAGGCGGCCAGCTACCGTTAGGAATAGGAATGCCCCAGAACACGCACCTGGAAATGTTGAGTGAAGAAGCTGAGTGGCTGCCCAGTGTAGGTGGACCCTCGGCTTCCGAACTCTCGGGCATTAAGGCCCATGCGGAAAAACTAGCCGCAGCGCTTGCCTGGGTGCCCGGCACAACCTCTTCATTCTATTTCGCCCGCCGCTGTGCTGCCCTTGCCATAAAAATCCGCCCGGTCCTTATCGCGCTGCAGGCGCCTCTGCCTAAAACTCCCGTTTGCGATGATTTTCACTGGCTGCACGACAATCTGCGCCTTCTATACACGGAGTTGCAGAACACTTCAGAAACTCTGCGGCCTCTGCGCAAGCTGCCTCACGTCCGCACGGCCAACGGACGCATTATGCCGCGGGTAGCTGCCGTAGCGGAAGGTTTGTTGAGCGCCTGCGAATACAAATTCAGCGAACAGGCCTTTGCCGCCTATATAGAAGCTTTGCAGGATACGGTCGTGCTCGACCTTAAGGAACTGTGGGCAGTCATAGCCGCCATGAAATTGGTGTTCCTGGAGCAAATCGCCGCGCGCGGGCCGGACGCCTTGCGCGACATGAATGTTTCGCACGGTATGGGCGACTGCATCCGCGGGATTCGCGATATCGCCCAGGCCTCGTGGAAAAGCATCGTTGAGTCTTTGGTTCGTTTCGACCGCATTCTGCGAAAAGATCCAGTGGGCGCCTATTCGCGAATGGATTTCGAGAGCCGCGAGCTGTACCGCAAAGCCGTGGTTAAGGTCGCGGAACGTTCCGATTGCAGCGAAATGGAAGTGGCTTCCGCCGCCCTTAAGCTGGCGCAGGAAGCGCAGACGCAAACCTATTCTGATCCCCGGGTTGCCGCCCGCCGCTCTCATATAGGCTTTTTCCTCATTGGAGAAGGAGCAGAGCGGCTCCATCAAATCGTAAATTTCCGGCCCTCCATTGGCCAGCGCACGCGTATGTTTCTGCGCAGCCATCCTGATGAAATCTATTTGCCAGGCATCCTCGTCCTTACTCTTGGGATCATCTCTTTCATTCTGCTTGTGCTCACGCCGCGCTATAGCCCTATCAGCTTGGTTCTGTTTGCCATGCTGATCCTGCTTCTCCCGGCATCACAGGCCGCCGTACAACTGCTGAATTCGCTGATTACCGCGCTTATTCCCGCAGAGATCATCCCCAAGCTGGATTTTTCCGAAGGCATTCCCGCAACATTTGCGACTCTGGTCGCGGTGCCTGCGCTTCTTCTGAGCGACGATCAAATACACAGGCTTGTAGATGATCTTGAAGTCCGCTTTCTGGGCAATCACTCGGAAAATCTCTATTTTGCCCTGCTCACCGATCTGCCCGATTCCCGCGAACGACCGCACGAAGAAGATGACGCACGGGTAGGCCTTTGTGTGGAATTAGTTTCCGCCCTCAATCAGAAATACGCAGGCAATGAAAACGGCCCATTCCTTTTTCTCCATCGCCACCGCGTCTACAACCCGCGGGAAGGCGCGTGGATGGGTTGGGAGCGCAAGCGGGGAAAGCTGCTCGATTTGAACAAGCTGTTGCGCAATGAGTACGACAGCTTCCCGGTGAAGGCAGGCAATCTTTCCATCCTGCCGCAGATCAAGTTCGTCATCACGCTGGACGCCGATACCGAGCTCCCGCGCGGAGCCGCGCACAAGATGGCGGGAACACTCGCCCATCCGCTGAACCGGGCGGTCATCGATCCCGAGCGGAACCTTGTGGTTGCAGGCTACGGAATTCTGCAGCCGCGCGTGGGCGTTAGCGTGTACAGCGCGGCGCGTTCGCGCCTCGCCAATATTTTTTCCGGCGAAACCGGGTTTGACATCTACACCCGCGCGGTCTCAGACGTCTACCAGGATTTGTATGGAACGGGCAGCTTTGCCGGCAAAGGCATTTATGAAGTGGACGCAGTTCACAAGGTGCTCGACCGCCGCTTTCCGCGCAATGCCCTGCTCAGCCATGATCTGATCGAAGGTGCGTACGCGCGCGCCGGGCTGGTCAGCGATATCGAAGTCATCGAGGACTACCCTTCGCATTACAGCGCCTACAACCGGCGCAAACACCGCTGGCTGCGGGGAGACTGGCAGGTGGCCGGGTGGTTGCGCTTGCGCGTTCCGGATGAAACCGGACGCATGGTGCCGAATCCCATTGCGCTCATTTCGCAATGGAAGATCCTCGACAATTTGCGCCGCAGCCTGGTGGAGCCCGCAACTTTGCTCCTGTTTGTTCTTGGCTGGCTCGTGCTTCCCGGCAAACCCGCTTACTGGACTCTTGCGGCCATCGCTATTCTATTTCTTCCCGTGTGGTTTCAGTTCGTGTTTAACCTCACCCGCGCCGCAGTCGAGCGCGAGCGCGCCATAGCGCAGGATGCCACTAATGCATTCCTCGCAGCCAATGCAGGTGCCTTGCTCACGCTCACCTTCCTGGCCCATCAAATGCTCGTATCGCTGGATGCTGTGGTGCGCACGTTTGTGCGCCGCACCTTTACCCAACGGCGTCTTCTTGAGTGGGAAACCGCAGCGGAGGCGGAACTTGGCAAAGACCGCCGGACTCCCGTGGATATTTACCTGAGTTGGATGCCAGCCCTGGCCGTGGGCCTTGCCATTCTGGTTTTCTTCGGGCGTCCAGGGGCATTCATTGCCGCAGTCCCGATTCTAGTTCTTTGGGGGAGCAGTGTGCTTGTGGCGGGCTGGTTGAATCAGATGCCCGGTTCTCTGCGTCAGGAAATCTCTTTCGCAGATCAACTGTTCCTCCGCCGCTCCGCACTCCGCGTCTGGCGCTATTTTGCCGAGCACAGCAATGAAGAACATCATTGGCTCGCGCCCGACAATGTGCAGGAAGAGCCCCCTTCCATTGCCGCCCGCATCTCACCTACAAACATTGGCTTTCTCCTGAACTGCCGCCAGGCCGCTTGTGAATTTGGTTATTTGACCCTTCCCGAGTTTGCTGAACAGACGTTAAAAACATTGGCGACCATCGCCCAACTCCGGCGTTTTCACGGGCATTTGCTCAACTGGTATGACACGCGCACGCTCGAGCCGCTCGCTCCATTTTTCATTTCATCGGTAGACAACGGCAACTTTGTCGCTTCGCTCTGGACTCTGGAACAGGGAGCATTGCAACAGTTGCGCCAGCCTTTACTCCGGCCCGCTCTGCTCGATGGCGTGCTCGATTTTCTGAGAGAGATTGGACAAACGGGAGGTTTTTCGGTCAACCAAATCGCGCGTTTGCAGTCCCGCACAGAAATGGCAGACTGGCTGCAGACCCTGCTCGGCTTGCCTGTCGACGAATTGCACCGCGCCGCCCATGACGCGCCGAATTCCGCCACCGATACAACATGGTTTGCCGCGCAGGCGCTAGTCCGGATGGACCATGCGGAAAAAACGATCCGCCAGTATTCTCCCTGGCTGCTTCCAGAGTTCGATTCGCTCCGCCGCGACCCTGCGCTGAATCTTGCTTCCGCTCAGGAACTCATGCTGCAGAAGCTGCCCGCTTTCACCGGCAAGCTCTCCATGCAGTTGTTGCTGGCCATTCAAAAGTCAAACTCGGAAGAGCAACGCTCGGCTTATCGCGAACTGTTGTCATTATTGCCCGTCGCGCGGGCGAATACCGAACGCCTTATTCGCGATCTTCGCGCCATTGCCGCTGCCGCGGAGAACCTCGCTGCCGGCATAGATTTCAGCTTCTTGCAGGACAAAAAGCGCAATTTATTATCAGTAGGCTTTGACGTGCAGGCGAACCAGCTCCATTCGGCCTGCTATGACCTGCTCGCGTCCGAGTCCCGAATCGCGGCATTTGTGGGCATTGCGAAGGATGAACTTCCGCAGGAGACGTGGTTCTTATTGGGCCGCGCCCATACGCTCGACCGCGGACAGGCTGTCCTGCTCTCCTGGACGGGAACAATGTTCGAATATCTTATGCCAACGTTATGGATGCGCTCTTATCCCAGCACTCTGCTCGACCGTTCCCGCGTTGCCGCAGTGCGCTTGCAGCGCGCCTACGCTGAAGCCAAGCGCGTTCCCTGGGGAATTTCGGAATCGGCATACTTCAAAACGGATGAAGCCGGAAATTATCAATACCATGCATTCGGCCTCCCCCGCCTCGCCCTGCACCAGGATGAAATGAATGCTCTTGTAATCTCTCCTTATTCCACATTCCTTGCGCTGTCGGTGGATGCCAAAGAATCTTTACGGAATCTGCGACGCATGCGCCGCGACGGATGGTTCGGCAGGTACGGCTTCTACGAAGCAGCAGATTTCAGCGCCTGCGAACACCATCGCTGGCGTCAGACGCATCAACTGGTGCGCTGTTGGATGGCCCATCATCACGGCATGAGCCTGCTATCCATTGCGAATTTTCTTCATGATGGCGTCGTTCAATCATGGTTTCATAGTCATCCGCGTGTGCAGAGCGCGGAATTGCTGTTGCATGAAAAACCTGTTTCTTATGTCCGTCCGGCGGCCACCGGCTATGCAGCCCCGGGCGCTTAACACATTTTGGGCCGGATGCCTCCACCGCAGTTCCTCCTTCCGCTTCTCTAGCACTTGTGAATTTCATCGTCCGGCGAGCGGTGCTAAACTCGGAGCCTGCATGCGCGCCGACATTCTCCCGCTCTGCGACAAGCATTACCGCGCCATGGAGCATGCTCTTGCGCCGGTCAATGCGAATTATTCCATTCAGTTTTGCCGTTGTACGGACCGCTTCTGCCAGCGCTGTTACAGCGAAGTTTTGGGATACGTTACCCCGCTAAAAGATGATCCGCCGGTCGTCGCCTCAAACCAGCCCCGCTGCGACAAGCACGGACGCCCCATGTTCATTCTGAGCATTGACCGGCAACGTAACACCGTCCGCTTCGCCTGCCCGGAACCCGGCTGCCACGAAAGCCTGACAAGGTCATAGAAATCGTTGATGCGACAGAAGGCATTTGGGAAAAGTGCGAGTATCTCAGAGCTCATTACCGGCGTCCCTAAATCCTTAACTCTGTCCCTTTGAGCGAAACTTCCTATTTCTGTTTCGGGCGAAACAAAAGACATGTCTTTCATGCCTTTTTGTGAAGCCGAGAATCCTGTTTTTCAGATGTGTACGGTGCCTCGTTTTTAGTCTGCTTTGAAAGCCTCTTATTCCACTAGTGGGTTTATGCCCCCGATTCGCAGCTCGATCATTTGCAAGAGCACAAATTCCCCGGCTGCGGGCGAGAAGTCCATCGGCAGGGACTTCCCAGCTCTCGATCTAAACTCCCGGCTCCCCGTGCTACGATGAATCGTTCGGGCGCGGACGCCGCCCACAACGCAGACAATATCCGGAGAGGTGGCCGAGCGGTTGATGGCACCGGTCTTGAAAACCGGCATACCCGAAAGGGTATCGGGGGTTCGAATCCCTCCCTCTCCGCCAGAGTTAGTGAGGTTCTTGCACTCCGCTGGTCAAGCCTTCTTCGCCGCGTTTTGCTTCTGCCAATAAATTGAATAACGCTGATCGCGGATCTGGTACATCGGCATCAGTTTGTAGGCTGCGCCTTCTCCGTTGGCCTGGAAGCGCAAATCAGCTTTCGATTCGGTCGCGATCCATGTTTCTGGCGATGTCTCTCGCGCCGCAGGCGCTTTCGGCAGTGGATCGGGCGAAGGCACATTCTTTGGCGAAGTGTCTCCGCTGTGGATCACGCGCTCCGGGCCATCCTGCGGACCAGCCCCCAAATCGGCCGCCAGCACGAGCGGCCCATACAAGATCGCCGCAATCGAGTCGGCCCCAAGCAGAGGCTCCTGCCTCAATGCCATGGGGAGATTCACATGAATGGAATCGCCGTCCTTCCACACCCTTCGGAGCGCCACATACGATCCCGGATCGGCGATTGCCTCCAACACGCGGCCATTGATCTTCACCTCTGCATTTCCGCTGGTCCAGCGCGGAATGCGCACATGAATCGTCCGCATTACCGGGCGGGAAGACTTTATCTTAAGCGTCGTACCTTGTTCGAGGGGGAATTGCGTGACCTGCTCAATGCTTAGGCCTTCGTCTTTCCAGTCAAGCGTAGAGGAGATGAATTGGTTGACGTAAACATCGCTGTTGCGGTGGAAATAAATCGTGTCTACAAATTTGGAAAATTCTTCCGCCCCCGTTCCGGTGCAGCACCAGAATGATTCTTCCGGGGAGTTATAGGCGCGCCAGTATCCCGCTGCCAGCGGGAAGAAGTACTGCTTCAGGCCGCGCGAATTCTGCGTCCCCAATCTGCAATTGAATAGCGAGCGTTCATACTCGTCCATCCAGCGCGCATCGGCGGTCCAGCCGAAGACGAGGCGCTGCAGCTTCATCAGGTTGTAGGCGACACAGCACTCGGCATTCTTCCATGCCAGTGTCCCCTCGAGTTGATCGGGAGGCGTTCGCCAGAATTCGCCAATGCTTGTGTTGCCGATCACGTAATTGCGGGCCGAGAGCACTTCTCCAAGGAAGTATTCGGCAATCTCGCGGTAGCGCCGGTCGCCTGTGACCTCATACATCCGCGCCGCGCCGATGATTTTGGGAACGTGCGTGTTGGCGTGGAGCCCCTGAAGCTCATCGCGGCGCTGGGCGAGAGGATCGAGAAAGCTGGGCTGCTCGAAGAAATGTGCGGTATTCAGGTATCTCTCTTTTTTCGTCAGCGCGGCCAGGTTTGCCAGCGCCTCATTCATCCCTCCGTATTCGGTCCGCAGCATGCGTTGGCGGTGTTCCGCGCTGATCCCCTCGAAATAATTTCCCACCCATTGCGCCATTCCTTCTGCCACTTGAAGAGCATCGGTATTGCCCGTATGAACATACATATCGAGCAGACCCGCCATGATCTTGTGGTAAGTGTAAAAAGGCGCCCATACAGGTTTCCCTGCGACCAGGCGTTCGAACTCTTCCGTTGGGAATGCGCTCAAATAGCCGTTCCCGTGCTTCTTCTGGCATTCCGCCATCCCGGCGACCATTTCATTGCCGCGCTTTTTAAGCTCGTCATTGCCGGATGCAGCTGAGGTCAACGCCACTGCCGATAAAAAATGTCCGCCGGCAAAATGGCCCCGCAATTCACAGGTTGGATCTTCCCATCCTTTATAGGGCGTCGCGTCGGAAGAGATGCCTGCTGTCAGCCGGAACGTGTGCAGCAACCGGTCTACAGTGAGCGAATCGAGATAGCCAGCATTGATCTCGCTCTGCTCCTTGAAAATGCCCGGGCTAAGGCGGACAGCGCTTAACGGAAACGGCAAAAGCCTTCCGCTTACATTTTCAGAGATCTCGGCGTGCAGAGATTTGGTAAATGCCATCGGACCGGCCATGGAGAAGCCTGCGGCAAGAACGCTGGTTTTGAGAAAATCGCGTCGCGAAAAGTTGGACATAGGAAGTCCTCTCGATCAAAAAAGAAATAACGGAGTATTTTACCCACATTGCAATGGTTCGCGTGGGAACGCGCGGCGAATAAATGCCATTTTTCATTAGGTGTTCTTATTTATGGTCGAACCTGTTTATTGGCAAATTTGGCCGAACGGCGAACACGCATAACGGAACTTCCCGGCTCAGGCTGCATTTGGGTCATTGGCAATTCAGTTCAAGCAGACGCCAATTCATCCAGAACGCACAGCGGCACCACCCGCTAAATTTTGGCCGCTAATGGTACGCTGTAGGCAAGTTTTCCAAGCGTACTATGACGGACGGCAAACAAGCCCGCTTCGATTGGCTGGATATATTCTGGCTGATCTTCCTCGCCGGCCTGGCCGCGCTTCCGCCGATCGCTGAGATTCACAAGCAGCTTGTCTTGCTCGCCCTCGGAATCGTCCAACTGGCGGAATCACATCTGCTCAAGCGATGGCCGAATTTCGGTTCTTCGCTGGCGGTGCTCCTCAAAATCCTTTTGGCCACGCTGTTGCTGGCGCACACGGGAAGCGAGCCAGCCATCAACAGCAGCTACTTCCCAATTTATTTTGTGCCGATCGTTACTGCGGCGGTGTATTTCGGCATGTGGGCGACGCTCGGGTGGACCCTGCTCTCCTCGGCCGCCTATTGCTCGTATCTCTACCCCGCCATGCAGGAGTACCGGCCGACGGCGGAAAGCATCGGCCTGCTTGCCATCCGAATCTTATTTTTCTTCCTGGTTGCGATGGTGGTGAACCGCTTTGCTATCGAAAATCGGCGGCAGACCAGGCGCTATCAGGCGCTCGCGGAAGAGCTGGCCGAAACCAATTCGCAATTGCTCAAGGCGCAGGCCGAAGCGCGCCGCTCCGAGCGGCTGGCGGCGCTCGGGCAACTCTCCGCCGGTTTGGCCCATGAGATTCGGAATCCGCTGGGCGTGATAAAAGGTTCCGCCGAGATGCTGAATCAGAAGCTGAACGATTCCAATCCCCTGGCCAGCGAACTGGCCGGATATATTTCCAGCGAAGTAAACCGCCTGAGCACGCTGGTAACGCGCTTTCTGAATTTTGCCCGTCCTTTGCGCGCGGAGGTAAAGCCGCACTCTGTAAGCGAACTTCTCGATCATGCGCTGAAGTCGGTTGCCGAATTGTGGCAAGGCGGCCCGGTTACAATCGAACGTCAATATGAAGCGGGGCTTCCGGCTGTCCCGGTGGATGAAGGGCTTTTCGAGCAGGCATTTATCAATCTCATACAGAATGCTTACGAAGCAATGGGAGAAAAGGGCGGCGTTTTGCAGATCAGCGCAAGACAGAGGAATAGCGGTCCGGGCGGCGTCGAAATTCGAGTAAGAGATACAGGGCCGGGAATTCCGGCCGCACAGCGCGAGCAGATATTCAATCCCTTCGTGACCACAAAGCCGACGGGGGTGGGTCTTGGGCTTTCCATCGTTTCCAAAATTATGGATGAGCACCATGGCTGGCTGCGGCTTGAGGATGTTCCCGGTGGAGGCGCGTGTTTTGTCGCTTTTTTCCCTTTGGCTGAAAGTTCCGTGCCAGCGCGCAGCGCGCGAACGGCGAATTGACATGCCCACGATTCTGATTGTCGAAGACGAAGCGAAGATGCGGCGGTTGCTCGAGCTGGACCTCACCGAGGACGGATTTACAACTATTTCCGCGCCCGATGCTGAAACGGCCCTAAAAAAATTGCACGAGAGCACGCCTGATTTAGTCATCACCGACCTTAAACTTCCGGGCATGAGCGGCCTGGAATTTCTGGAACAGGTAAAGCGCGCCAATGAGGCGCTCCCCGTAATCGTAATGACCGCGTTTGGCACAGTGGAAACCGCGGTGGAAGCGATGAAAGCCGGCGCGAGTGACTATGTGCTGAAGCCTTTTTCGTTGGCGGAGATGCGCCTGGTCGTGCACAAAGAACTGGACGTCCGCCATTTGCGTGAAGAGAACCGCTCGCTGCGCGAGGCCCTGAAGAAACGGCATGAATATCCGAATGTTGTCGCCCAAAGCGCGAAGATGCAGGAAGTGCTTAGCACCGTGGAGCGGGTCGCTCCCACGAATGCCACGGTGCTGCTTGGCGGCGAGAGCGGCGCCGGGAAAGACCTTATTGCCCGCTGCATTCATGAAAAATCGCGCCGGGCAAACGGCCCATTTATCAAAATCAACAGCACGGCCATTCCTGAAAATCTGCTGGAAAGCGAACTCTTTGGATATGAGAAAGGCGCATTCACTGGCGCAACCAGCAGCAAGCCGGGGAAGTTCGAACTGGCCGACAAAGGCACGCTGTTTCTCGACGAGATTGGCGATGTGCCCCCCACCATTCAGGTGAAGCTGTTGCGTGTGCTTCAGGAGCGTGAATTCGAGCGGCTTGGCGGAACCAAGACCCTGAAAGTGGATGTGCGCCTGATTGCAGCTACCAATCGCGATCTGCGCGAAGCCCTTGAGCAAGGGACGTTCCGCGAAGACCTTTATTACCGCCTCAACGTTGTTCCCATTGATATTGCTCCCCTACGTGAGCGCAAGGAAGACATACCCGCGCTGGTCCAGCTTTTTCTCTCTCGCTTTGCTTCGGAACTAAATAAAGAAATTACCGGAATCGCGCCGGAAGCGATGCGTATGCTGATGGAGCACTACTGGCCGGGGAATGTGCGGGAATTGCAAAATGTTATTGAACGGGGTTCCGCGCTCTCTTCCGGCCCGCTGCTCAATTCCTCCGATATCCGCATTGAGAGCCGAACGCGGCCAGCGGCCGCCGGCAACGGATTTCTGCCTGAAGGCCTAACGCTTGAACAATGGGAAGACGAAATGATCCACGAGGCGCTGCGGCGGGCCAACGGGAATAAGAGCCAGGCTGCAAGGCTTCTTGGGCTTTCCCGGAACGCATTGCGGTATCGGCTCTCTAAAATCGGCATTGCCGATGAGCAGGAAAATTGAAATTCAACAAATCAAAACGCAATTTGTAAGTTGCCCTGTGGACCAATCCAAAACATCTCTCTCGCCACTGGCTCGTGATTTTTTCAATCGCGATCCAAGAGTAGTCGGCAAAAAACTGCTCGGTAAAATATTAGTGCGCCGCAACAGCCGCACAATGCTCGCCGGACGCATTGTGGAGGTCGAAGCTTACCTTGGCAGCGGCGACGCGGCAGCGCATTCCTCAGCCGGACGCACAGCGCGAAACTCAGTTTTGTTTGGGCCGCCGGGCTACGCCTATGTGTATTTCATTTATGGCAATCACTATTGCCTGAACGTCTCTTGTTTGCCCGATGGTGAACCCGGCGGCATTCTTTTTCGTGCCCTGGAGCCACTGCTCGGGATCAAGGAAATGGCCCGCGAACGCGGCATGGCGGAAGACCTTCCGGCTTACACTGCTGGTAAAACCGCATTCCATTTACGAGTGCTAACAAGCGGCCCCGGAAAATTGGCTGAGGCATTTGGTGTCACTCGTGAACGCGACAATGGCAAAGATCTTACTAGCTCGAAATCGGATTTATACATTGCGGACGATGGATATCCTCCGCCTAAAATCCAAATCACCCCGAGAATTGGCATCACCAAAGCGGCGGAACATCCTCTGCGCTACATTATTGCCGGGAATAAGTTTGTGTCAGGCAAAGTTCCGCCAGCCGCTAAAAAATAAAAGGGAACCTGATTTTAAAAACAGGCTCCCTTCGAACCGGCGGACACATATCTTACTTCAAGAAAACCAACTTACTCGACGTTATTTCGCAGCAGGTTTTTCCACCGGCTTTTTGCCTGTCGCGGGCTTTTCTGCCTTCGGCTTCCAAAATTCCGGGTTCTCTTTGATCCATTGCTCCTGCGGATAGCTCATGGCGGGGTTAAAGACGAACAAATTTGTTTGAGTTGATTCAATTGCTGCCGTTTCAAGTTCGGAGAGTTT
>JAICKN010000086.1 GCA_025927855.1 Terriglobales bacterium | reverse complement strand
CTGAATTGAATTTGAGGGCAAGCTGGCGTTCACGGCGGCACCGGCCAGTGTCCGTAGCGGGTTGGGCTCAAAAGCTTCGGCACGGACCGCTAACACATTGACGTCCGTCAATGTAAGCGCGCGGCAGACTTCCTTGAGAAATGTGGCCTTCTTCTGGTTGGATTCGACAAGCGTGAGGTGAATATACGGCGCCCAGATTTTAATCGGCAGTCCAGGAAAGCCAGCGCCAGAGCCCAGATCGAGAAGATGGCAGTTGGGAACTTCCCCACCCAAGCCAAAACCGGGCTTGAATGGGGCACCCGGCAGTGCGCGAGAGGGGCCCAAGCTTGCGAGAGAACCATTGCTGGCTGTCTGTTGTGGTTCACGCGGGAAAAGATGACGCGCTGCGAAGAGGGACTCTCCGAAGTGGCGCGTGACAATTTCTTCAGGGTCGCGGATGGCGGTGAGGTTGGTCTTCGCATTCCAGCGCAACAGTATATTGATGTACGTCAATATACTTTGCAGTTGATCTCCACTTAGAAGCCCACCCGGGAGTGGCCGCGCCGCCTTGGAGCGGGTATCCGCCTCTCGCGAAAAAGGGCCGAGCAGCGCAGAGATGCGATCCAAATCCATAAGCGTGAAGATTGTAGTAGGCCGGACAAAAAATGAGAACTGAGCCTTGCAGGATGGCTATAGCCCAACCTTATGGCAACCAGGCTGGGCATAGGAAAGAGCCCGCTAAACTTCCAATCATCTTTTCAACTTTACAACGATCCGCATCGGAGGTTTGAAGGCTCTCGCTCGCGAAGAATATTTTTGCAAAAACAAAATCCCCGCCTCCTGCGATGCAGGAGAGCGGGGAATTACCGGATGGCCTGACTATCAGTCTTGCGAAGGTTGTTCGATGTGGTCAATGACGAGCACCTGTACGTGTTCAGTTGCCGGTTGCAAAGTGAGGCCGAGCTCCTCCTGGACTGCGTTGAGCAGGGGCGGGGCCGAAGAATCCAGTAGCCGAGTGTCGGGACTTGCCAATTCGTCATGCTTTACTCGCGCCTGCTCCTCGGCGCTTGGAGTCCACCGCAAGGCGTAAGCATAATTTCCGGTGAGGCCGGTTTTATCAATGACCGTACGGCCGAGGCGTGCGGATAACTGCTCCGTAAGCAATGCTAAGGGAGTGCCCTTAGAAATCAATTCTCCCGTTCCCAGGTGCATCATGCCACGGTCGCCGGCTTTTTGAAGCTTGCTGCCGCCCTCGCTTACGACGAGTTCATACACGGGCAGATCCCGCGACTCCTGATGCACCTTCAACTTGAACTGGCTAGCCAAAAGCTGCTGCAACATTTCTTGTCCAGTAGCTCCACGTTGATCTTCGCCGAGCTTGTTCAACTCATTCTGCGCAGCTTTATCAACCTTCGCACTGATGTCATATTTTGCCGAATTCATCCAATCGGGCGCCCCCGCGAGCTGGCTTCCCTGAATGTGGTATGCGATTTGAACCAGGGTTTGTGGAGTTGCGCCGTCCGCAACAAAGCTTCCGTTCCTCAGCGACATCATAATTCGTGTCCCCGCAATACCATTTGCATCAGCCGGATGAGATTTGATGGAGACCGACGAGAATTTTGGCGCCGCTCCTAAAGCGTTATCAGCACGGCCAACGGCCGGATTCAATAGTCCATAGACAATGGGCACAGCAAGAACAAGGCAGGCCGCCACCCATAACAGAAGCTTTCGACTGAAGTTGAGTTTACGTACGACAAGGCCGGTCATAATATAAGCCATCCTTTTTTTGAGATCCGCTCCCGTAACGCCTGATACGCACGTTAGCGGGGAGCTTAAGCAGAATTCGCAAACCTTTAATATGCTTTCCGCGTAGGTCGCGCGATGGCAGCCCATCGCGATCACAGCCTCATCGCACGCAAGTTCGCGCTCTTCGATCAGGCGCGCCCCAATGAACCAAATTAGCGGATGAAACCAGAAGAGGCTTTCAACGAACATGTGCAACGCCGCCATCAGATTGTCTTGCCGCCGCACATGGCACAGCTCATGCGCGAGCACGGCTTCAAGATGAGCATCATCGAGATGCATGGAAACCGAGTCTGGCCATAGCAATACCGGGCGGAAGATGCCGAATACTCCCGGTTCAAGCGCGGTAGGGCATGAAACTAATTTCAATCCGGCTTTAAAACCTGAGGCATGCTCCAAATCCCGCAACACGGACACTTCGCGTCCGCTGGACAAAGCACCTGCAGTGCGTTGTGCCGCGAATATCCGCCACCAGCGCCTGGTCCAAATAGAGAGGACTATGAGTGAACCGGAAAGCCATGTTAAGAGAAGCAGCAGTTGCCAATGAAACACGTGCCCGGAGTGCGCCGCTATGGTGGAATGGGCCTGCGGAAGCGATTGTGTAAAGGGCCGGCCGAATTCTTCGACGAAAGAGATTTCTGAATTCATTGCCGCCGAACTTTGCACAAAACTTAACCTGCTTCCTAGCGCTATGAACAAAGAAAAAGGGACAAGAAATTTTAAAGACGCTGCAAGCCAGACAATGTAGCGAACTCTCGCCGAATATTTGCGCAGCGTAACCACGAGCAGCGCCGTCACAATGGCGAAAAGCGTTGATTGCCAAAGATGATCCGCCAGGGCCGGCAGGATGGCATTCCAATGACTGGATAACGAGCTAAATGCAGAGATCATTTTTCCTCCTGCTCAAGACTGCGCAGCGTTCTCTCCGCATCTTTCAGGTCAGCAGCAGTCAACTTGCCGGATTCAATCAGTTGGGCCATGACGGGTTGAACCCTCCCGCCAAACAAGGCAAGGAAGTCGTCAATTAGTTTGCTCTGCGCGGCTTCGCGGGAAACCGCGGGTTCAAAAATGTGGAAATTGCCGACTTTTCTGGCGCGCCGAACCGCATGTTTTGCCTCCAGGCGGTACACCGTCGTCTGTATGGTTGTATACGCCGGACGGTTTTTCTCCGGAAAACTGTCTTGAACTTCGCGGATTGATGCCTCTCCACGGTCCCACATAACTTCCATAATTCGGAGCTCCAGCTTGCTCAGTCGCGGGTTTTTCATACATCTCCTATACTCGTAGTAGTTCTACTATCGCTGTAGTAGAACGTCAAGGACTTTTTGGATCGGTCTAAATTAGGGGGAATTGCGCTAGGTGGTGGAACATCGGAGGACAAGGACCTGGGTAGTAATAGTGGGAGAAAAGTTCGTTTCAGCTTGTATAGTTCCTTCTAAACGTCCGCTCCGACGGAAGTTTTCAATCTTCGGGTAAATTTTTAATCCTTAGCCGCTCAAGGAGTGACGATAGCCACAAAATCCGTTCTTGCCTCAAGTTTATTTTGAAGCCGCCCGGAACTTCGGCTGCCGGGTCATCGTACATCCTCCGAGGTGAGGAATGAGTGAATCAAACGGAGCTGATGAATGGCAGCCGCTTGTCATCGCGGCTTGTTCCTTCACGATCATCGTGACGCTTGTACTTGGCGTGGGAGTGGGAAGCCATCCGGTGCTTCGCCATGTTGTTCAGACTCTGCCCCTATGGATCGTCTTTGCACTAGGGGCTGGACGTTCGAGCGCCGCCGGATGGGCCGGATTGACGCTCTTTTGTTTTTGGCTCCTCCTCATGGCCCTGATCTGGCTTTACCTGCTGGGAATATCGAATGTGTTGAGCGGAAATTTCACGCCACGGGAAATCACGATGACAATTATCGTCGGACTCTTGTCAATTGTGGGGATTCTCGTTTTCTTCCGAATGAGTTCCGCGCTTTCGGCATGGAGCCGAGCCGCCATTTTCGTTGTTCTCGCAGTGGTCCAAATTGCTTGCTTCCGGCTTAGTTTTATGCCCGGCATTGCGCAGCGATGACGCGGGATTTTGCCCGCAATTTTCTGAATACGATGCGTGTCGAAAACGTTGAGCCTTTTACTTTATCTTCGGCTTGGGCACAATTTTGATTTCAAACACGTTCGGCCAACGTTTGCCGGTTACAAAAATCCGGTCATGCTGGGCGTCGTAAGCAATGCCGTTTAAGACGGACTCTTCATCCATCCTCTGGTTATCGGGCAGAATGCCGGTTAGGTCGATCCATCCAATGACGTGGCCGTCGCGCGGGGAGATGCGGGCAATGCGGTCTGTGTGCCAGACGTTTGCAAAGATCTCTCCTTTTATATATTCGAGTTCGTTGAGACGATCTATCGGTTGTCCACCATCCTTGACGGTGATGTGGTGGGTCTCCTGAAAAGTCTCGGGATTGCGAAAGCGGATTGTGTCAGTCCCGTCGCTCGTAATGATTTCTCTGGCGTCGCGCGTCATCCCCCAGCCTTCGCCGGTGTAGGTGAACTGCTTGATAAGCCGGAGAGAAAAGCGGTCTAAAACGAAACAGACATGCGATGTCCAAGTCCACTCATAGATGTTTGGACCCCAGTCCACAATGCCCTCCCCGAAATAAGGCTCGGGTAAAGGACGGCGTTGCAAGGCTTCTCCGGTAGCGGGTTGAACGACCGAAACGGAAGAATGTCCAACAAGGCCAGTTCCTTCGTAAAAAAGACCGTCGAGATAGAAAAATCCTTCGGTGTAACTGTTGGTCGAGTGCGGAAAGGTCGCAACAACTTTGTAGCCGCTCACGGGAGCCGTCTTGCCGGCAGCAAAAAGCGTTGTAGAAAATGCTCCAATGAAAACCAGCGGAGCCAGGCTGAGGAGAACAGTGCGGCGCATGGGAATACATTATCGTAAAGAGGCGAATGCCGAGGGGAAAGTTTTGCATGACCGGTCAAATTGGGAAGCCGAAGCCTTCGCCGGGCGAATCCGCTGAAGTGAACAAGAGTAGTATGAACGGAGCCATAGTAGGAAAAGTCTCGAAATAGTTGACCGCTAGCTTATGAAAATCTTCTATCAATTATTGTCCGCGCTTTTTATTTTGACGGCGATATCTCCGCTTCGCGCGCAGGCTCCCGCAAGCAGCTCTGTGCCCGGAAATTCCGCGCCTGTGGTGCCGGCATGGGCGCAACCCGGCTCCGCTACTCATACGCAAGTAGCGCCACCGGCGGATTTTCACCGGCCCAGCAGGAATTTCGACACGCCGATTGGGATTTTTAGTGGGCAGTCCGATATTGGCAGCGCGGTGGTGCCGGGAAGCGCAAGTTATGATGCGCGGACGAAGCAATACACCATCACTTCCGCAGGGTACAACGTTTGGTATACACGCGATGAGTTCCGTTATTTGTGGAAGAAGATGTCGGGCGATGTTTCGCTGGCGGCGGACGTCAGCTTTCCTGATCCGAATGGCTATGACGACCGCAAGGCGGTGCTGGTAATCCGGCAGAATCTGGATGACGATTCGAAGGAGGCGCTGGTGGCGTTGCACGGCGGGGGAATGATTCATCTGGCGGAGCGTCCGGAAAAAGATGTGCGGGTGAAAGACATTGAGTTCCGCATTGGCAGCCGGGGAGAACGGCCGGGCGGGAGAAGTCCGGACAGTTTAGTGGACATACACGCAAAACGGATTGGCATTGAAAAGCGCGGCGATTCATTCGCCCTCTTCGTCAGCGTGGATGGCGAACCGATGCACCAGTTCGGCGCTCCGATCACGCTGCATTTGGATGCGCCATTTTATGTAGGGATCGGCTTCTGCTCGCACCTGCCTGACAAAGCGGACACGGGGGTATTGTCGAACGTTGTGCTAGTGAATAAGGCGGGGAGGATGAGGTAGAGGAAGGCTTCACCTCCACCACTTATCATGCATGGCAATCGCCGCGCTAATCGCAACCGTAATCACCGCGTTTACCATCCGGTCGTAAACGCTGCGGCGAATGTCATTCCGTTCCAGCTCGCTAATGCGGCTTTCGGCCAGTTGCATGCGGCCGGGCTGGCTGTCTCCGGTAAGCATGTCCATTTTGGCTTCGAGGCGCGCCAGCTTTTCCAGTACTTCTTTCTGAAAG
Source organism: Terriglobales bacterium (assembly GCA_025927855.1). Taxonomy (GTDB): domain Bacteria; phylum Acidobacteriota; class Terriglobia; order Terriglobales; family Acidobacteriaceae; genus JAICKN01. The sequence goes on along the minus strand of JAICKN010000086.1, from coordinate 6,439 downwards.
TCGTTATCGGTCACGCGCACGACCAGCGACTGCTTTCCACGCAGGCCCAGGCCAAATTCACCGAAATGTTCGTCTTTATCTTTGTCTATGCTCATAGAGGATAATCCACATGCAGCGCGGCAGAGTAGCGGGAATATTTTGGAGGAACAGAGGCATCGAATTGCCGCAGGAAATAACTTTGCGCGCGCGCGAGCCGGGGCAGGACAAACGTTTGCACGCCGAAGCGGCCAACCAGATTGCGGTCATTGGATTGGCCCCAGCCGGTATCGCTCCAGCGTACTTCAAATCCGCCACCCGCGATGGGCGAGGCACCTGTATCCACATTAATAGTCGTAGAATTCACTTGCGTGATTACAGCGGCGGTCGCTGCGGGCAGATAAGTTGAGCCGACTTGCGCGGTATTCAACGCAATTGTGCCCTGAGGGATGAAAGCCGCGCCTGACCTGAACTCGAAAGACAGAACCTCCGCAGCCTCGTTGGCAAATTTAATTTTGTAGATGCTGTGTTCCCCCGCCAAATCGTGCACAACAATATTCGCTTCCCGCACGATAGCGCTAAACGCAGCACCACGGGAGGGCGCATTTACCTGCAAAGCATCGCCAGGGAAAATGTCGATCGCGCCGCCGGGAAGAAAATCGCTCCACGTCTCGTACTCGCCCGCACACGCCACAGTGTTGCCATATTCTAAAAGCGCTAGCGCGGCATTCTCGCAGTCTGTGGCGGTCCGTGTGGGCGGACTTCCGATCTGGCGAACCGTTCCCCTCAGCCCGTCATCACTGCCCGAAGCATGCGCCGCGATACTGGCTGAATTCTGCACACGGGCCACGCTGCGCCCGCTTCCACGGTAATGCACCTCGATCAATTCATTTGGCGCCGGAACGTAAGCGGTGAAGAAATCGAGCGCCGGGCCGGAAACAATATTGCACTCCGCGCCATCGGAAAGTGCTCCCACCAGCCTGGTTCGATATGACTCACCCGGAAGCGCACTGCGGACTTCCGTATCGGCCGCCTGAATCAGGCGAGTGAATGCAATATCACATTGCAAGTTGATGGCATTGATCAACGCGTAAGCGCAAAAGCCTGGGGCATTGGAAATAATGTCGTCGAACAACACCGTGGAAGGCGCAACCAGGCTGCCAGGATTTGTGGGATCAATATCGTGCACCTCGAGCACAATACGCACATCGGCTGAGACGCTCGCTCCGCCATAGGCGCTTCCTGCCGGATGCAACGCCGAATGGAACCTTTGCTGCTGCCGGTAAATCTCCAGCGAATAAAAACGTGTGGTGAAAACATACTGATGTCCGGTCACTGTTGCGAGCGCCCCGCCAACCGGCGCTCCATTAATCAATGCCTGAATATTGGAGGCCACGCCGTTCGGAGTGATCTGAAATCCGGCGAGACACGTGGCCTGCGAAACTGCGCCTGTATAAAGGCCGCCGATGATTCCCAAAGACGCCGCATTGAAGGTTGTGTTGCCGTGTTGCAAAACCCATGCGCCGCCTAGCTCAACTTCTTCCACAAACTGCACAAGCGTCTGTCCATCACTCCCGGAGCCCCCGGCAACGCGTAACTTTCCGCCGTTCGTGCTCACCGCATTCGACGGATCTGTCACCGACCATCTCGTGGGGTCAGGCGAAGTCCCGGTGAATTCGTCAATGAATAACGTGCTGCTCCCCTTCGTAAACGGCGTCTGCGAGAGATAAAATTTGAGGCTCAGTCCATCGCCTACGAAATAATCTTTTACATAAGCCTGCGGTTCAACATTTCCCAGGATAGTCGCATCGTTCAGAATTGCTTCCGGAGATTGCAGCTTCAGTCCACCGGAAGAAAAATTGCGGTCTGTTTCACTTAAGATGTACGTAGCCGTCCCTTCCGGTGAAAAAATCAGCGCTCCGTTCATTGTGCGATATGCGCCGCGCGTCTGAAGTGCAATTTCCCCTGCGTGGGCCGACCACTGCTTTTGCGGATCAGGATCGTAAGCCGCGAGCGTGTCCACATCCTGCGCCGCAGTAAGATCGAACGCTCCAGGCAACAGATCTTGTGTCATCTGCCGGAGCGCATTACCTGCGCTCCGGTTTACGAAAGGGGAGCGGTCCGGCAGGCGTTTGCGGTCCAGAATAACTTCATCGCTCTGCGCCACCAGATTGTAGCGATACACCGGCCCGCGTTCTCCCCAACCCAGATATTCAAATTCCGGAGCAGCCGTTAAGTACCCTGTAAACATCGTTTGACCCCCGGCCCGCGCAAAAACGAGGCGCGCGCCATCGCCGGGCACTACAAATGCCGCCCCAGTAGACAGCAGGCTGGCCTTGAACTCTGCCGGCTTATTCAAGCGCCGGACAATTTGCGGCAGTCCTTCGCTGTCTACCGCAGCGGTGTAATCTTGCAGGCCGCGGCCGTCGAGATTGTCAATCTCAAGTTTCATAGTTCTTCCGTTCGGGATTAGGTGTGAACAGCGGAGCAAACACTCTCAGCCGGTATCGGGCGGAGGCCACCAATAAGAAGCCGCTAATAGATTGCAGCCATCCCTGAAGGGAAGTAGCTGCGGTAACAAACCGCCGTCTGGCCATCATTCTCATCGGTATGGGGCAGCGCAATAAACGCGGCATGTAGCGCCCACGCTGAAATTGGGTCTGTGACGGCGACTTCTTCTTCGCGCTCAAACACTTTCATGGAAGTCTGCTGCGGGCCAGTGTTCGCATTGAATCGAATCGTGTGCGCAACGGAAGTCGTCGGACTCAGACGCGGATAATAAAAACAAATCCTCCCGCCGGACTCTTCCTCTGCAATAAACAAGCCGGACCACTCCTGGAAAAATGAACCACCCTCGCGGTCTACAAACGCGATCACCTTTTGCGCATTCACCCCCGCAGCCGGCGCGCCGCCTAACAGCGGCTGCGCCAGAATGAGCGAGGTCGTTGTTTTTTCCGCCACGCGGCCAACATTAAACGTCACCCGCCGCATATAATTCGGGTCGTGGTTCACAGCTGCCGGGTCGCTCACATACGCCGCCGCAATTCCTGTTCCAAGGTATCCGGTTTGCTGCTGATAATCAGCATCCACTGCGATTACGTCTCCCACAGAAAATGCATCTACCGCGCCTACTCCCAAAATGATTTCGCTCGCGGTGGATCCAGCTAGTACGCCGACCCCAAATAACGGCGTCCCGCCGGAAGGCTCCGCCGCTGCATTTGGATCAGCGGCCAGAACATTCATGTGTTCTGACCCGCCCGCCAGGGCCATCTGCAATTTGCCCCATTCGCGAAAAGAAAATTCAATGCGCGCATCGAGCGCAGAGCGGAATTGCCCAACCGCGGACCCTTGGGCCCCCGTCCGCATCATCTCTGTCGCCGTCGCGCAAAAACGCTGGAAGCTATCAATCCATCCCAGGTCCACCCAGGGCGCAGGGGGCGAATCCAACAGAAATCCAGCCGATTTTGCCGGATCGAACACTCCGCCCGGAGTTTCCGTTGCCCGGTTCACTGGCGCAAAATATGCGCGCACTCGCCGCGTGACCGGCACCATTGCAGGACGCACCGCCCACGAACTCATAGGAAATTCACCTCAGGAAAGAAGAACACGTTCAACGTCGCTTTGCGCTCTAATCTCGGCGCCAGCCCGGTTTTGTATCTTGCGTCAACGCCCACCACCTCGCCGAATATTGGCGTTGTCCAGCTCACCCCGGTGCCGAGATCCACGCTGGGAGATTGCGTATAGTCCCGTTTTTCCGCGTGGGGCGGTTGGCACATGCTCAACAATTCTGTGTCGAGCTCTCCCAAAGTTCGCCCCCGGTCTACCCCGCTCTCTACTGTGCCCAATGTGTGATACGAAATTGTGCACTCCATTGCCATCATCGCGCGGTCACCCATCTGCCGTTTCACTGGCTCGACTCTTCCCCATTCGATATAAAAAGCGTCGGGCAACGGATCAATCGGGATCACCAACTCATTCTCCGCCACGATCACCGCAGGTCTCGTAACCCCATTCAACGTGACCGTCCGCTGCGGATTGAGCGCCGCCAGCCTTGTGAGCAGTGTCATGTAGAAACTGTCTTTTGCGAATTGCATAAAAATCAGCCCTCAGCGTTAAGTCCTATTTCTTTTTCATGGCCAGCCAAGTCGAAACATCTCTACTCCACTGCCTCAACTAGGAACAAATATGCGGTCCCCGCAAAATACTCCGTGGCCACATTCACAATGTGAAACAGATCGCCATCGTACGAAATGCCTAACGCGCTTTCGAACATTGCTTCTGCATTCGGCGCGTTTCGCTCAGCCAACTCGGCTGCTACCGCGGTTCCCGGAATCAGGAATTGCAGCCGCCGTCGTGGACCATCGCCTGTCGTCGGCAACGTCCTCACGACAACGGGAGAAAAGTTCACCTGCTCCACCCCCGGATCCACTAACCCCAATTGCGCGCTCGGATCGTTTGGCACTGTCAGCGCGGGGAATAACAGCGTGATCGTGTCTCCGCCCAACGCGCGCAGCATCGCATCCGCTGCTCGCGCAATTGCCGCCCCACTCAATCCCATCTCCATCGTCAGCCCACTTTCTGCGCCACATAAGGCGCAAGCAACGTGCGCACTGTCTGGTCCAGCAGACTGTCGCCAAAATATTGCAAGTGCATGCTGTCAATCTGGCCTGACTGCACATTCAGCGCTGGAGTTGCCTGTGCATTGCGTGTAAGCTGCGCGCAGCCAAATTTCACCGCATCCGGAATCACGCTCCATCCCGCCGTATACACCACATCAAGTTCGCTGAAGCCCAGGCCAATCGCATTCACCGGCAATGTCAGCTCTCCGGTTTCGGCATAAACATCGATTCCGGAACCCACAATGTCCGTCCACGTGCCCGGCAGTCCAAACAACAGAGCTACATCTGAATTCAAATCGTCAAACGGCCATTCGCCACGCCGTGGAATCGCAAACCGCCCCCGTGCGGAAACAATCGCCGTCGTCGCCGGCGCAACCGCTGCTAGTGGAGCGTAACTCACACGCACTGTATTCCTGCCCGCCGCCAGCCGTATGCGTTCTTCGTATTGCGTTACCCCGATGCTCGCCCTGCGGCAGTGCGAGTCAATCAGCGTTGAAGCTGCAGCCACCACTGCCGCCGGTGTCGTGGCCTCCAGCCCATATGCCACATATTCCGCTGGTTGCAAATAGTTCATGATTTATTCCTGCCTTGTGTAAGCGTTTCGAAAAAGCTTTTTTCGCGCAATCTCCTCGTCCCACTCTTTCAAAACGAATGAGACGAGGAAGTTGCTTTCTGCAAACTCGCCAAGCCAAATATGGCTTACCGGGTCACTTTGACTTCGTAGTGCGCATAGGAAGCGCCCTTCACCACAAGTGCGCCGAACTTCACGACCACCAGCTGTGTCGCGAGTGATCCCACCAATCCCAGTTGGAACACTCTTGGATTTGCATCCGTTAACCAGTGATACTCGATCAAGTCCTCGGTCACGATGTAGCAGGGAAGTACCGCCGATCCGCTGCCCGGAGTCCCCGTGTACCCGATTGACCATTCCGGTATCAGAGGCAAATCACCCGCCTGTGTGGAAAGTGTCTTTACCGTTAGTCCGCCGTTTACTTGAGTGGTCGAGAGCACAACGTTGAACTCTGCCTTCATCTCGCGGTCAATCAAATCGAGCAATACCGGATTGGCATAAATTGCAGTTGGCCTCACTTCGAAAGAGGAATTGGAAACCATCGTCGCTACTACGCTCTTGATTCCATCCACAATGCTTTCCGAAGTGCCGATTGAAGCGGTGTTACCACCTGCTTCAATTTGCCCGATGGCGCCAAAATACTGCGGTGTCGTTGGCGCGCTCAATGAAGTGTCATTGCCATTCCACAATGCCACGTCATGCGTCCGCAGTAATCCATCCACTGAGTCCGCAAGGTCTTTGGCTTGTAAAAAAGCAAACTGGCTCTGCTGCGCTCCTACTTCCAGGTCGAACAGGTTGTAGTTGATTTGCGAAACCAGGGCCTTCAGAGGAACGCTGCGCTCTACCCGCGTGGGCGCTCCTACCGTCGCTACAATATTGCGCGGATCAACAAACGCCTGTGCCGCCGCCGGCGAATTGATTGCCGTTTGTTCGAAGAAGCGGGACGGATGCCCGGTCGCCGGCACCTGCTTCACTCTTTGCCCAAACGCCCCCCGCCGTCGCACAATATCGAAAATCTCTGTCTGATACCGGTTGATTTCAATTGCACCCGGCCCAAGAAAATCTGCCGCCGCATGCAGGTCCATAAATTGTGCTTTCATGTTTTCTCCTGAAAATGATTTTTGTGGTCCCCTGTGAAACTCGAACCTGCGTGACTGGCGTCACCTCTGCCTCGCCGGCATTGCCAGGTCGCAGTAGAAACAACTCAAAAAGAAAAGCGCGACCAGGGTCGCGCCTAACTGAGTGACAAATTCTGTTCCAATCCGCACAATGG
>JAICKN010000292.1 GCA_025927855.1 Terriglobales bacterium | reverse complement strand
GATACCGGACAGTTTTAAACGTCGGCCCCGGCGCCGGACAGTCGGTCTTTCACATGCATGTGCATTTGTTGGGTGGGCGGAGCTTGAGCTGGCCCCCGGGATAGGCCTTCGACGTCAGATGAATCTTGTCTGAGGAATGAACTCAATCGAGAGATAGACCCATCCAACGCCGGTTTTTCAATCGTTTCCAGAAAAATCCCGATAAGTTCTTAAGTGCGAACTAACTGAGCCGCCGGTGCAAGTTTTCGTCCTACAGCGGGCGCGATCATGCGCAACTCATCCATCAGCTTGGAAAACTGTTCTGGATAGAGCGACTGCGCGCCATCCGACAAAGCCTTGTCCGGATCATGATGCACTTCGATCAGGAGCACATCCGTGCCCGCCGCCACCGAAGCACGCGCCATGGGAGCGACTTTATCGCGGATTCCGGTGCCGTGCGAGGGGTCGGCGGCCATGGGCAAGTGCGAAAGCTTGTGGATGACCGGAATGGCGCACACGTCCATGGTGTTGCGCGTGTAGGTTTCGAAGGTGCGGATGCCGCGCTCGCACAGGATCACATCGTAATTTCCGCCCGACATGATGTACTCCGCCGAAAGCAGCAGCTCTTCGATGGTGGCGGCGATGCCTCGCTTGAGCAGTACCGGCTTTCTCACCTTGCCTAGTTCGCGCAGCAAGTTGAAGTTCTGCATGTTGCGCGCGCCCACCTGGAAAATATCTATGTAAGGCATCATCAGTTCAATCTGCGAAATTTCCATGACTTCGCTGATGATGAGCAGGTTGAAGCGGTCTCCCGCCTCGCGCAGAAGCTTCAATCCTTCGAGCCCAAGTCCCTGGAAAGAGTAGGGTGAGCTGCGTGGCTTGAATGCCCCGCCCCGCAAAGCGCGGGCGCCTGCGCGGGCAATTTGTTCGGCAACGGTAAAGAGCTGGTCGCGCGATTCCACCGAGCACGGCCCCGCCATGACGACAACTTCATCGCCGCCAACTTTCACGCCGTTGGCAAATTTGACGATGGTACCTTCCGGGCGGAAGGCCTTCCCCGCCAATTTGTAAGGCGCGCTGATGCGGTGGACGTGCTCCACGCCCGCCAGCACTTCAAGGTTGCGCGTATCGAAATCTACGCGAGCGCCCACGGCGGCGAGGATGGATTGCCTCTCGCCAGTGGTACGGTGCACGGAAAATCCCATGCGCACCAGATGTTCAATAACATCCTGTATCTGTTCTTCGGTTGCGGTTTCCTGCATTGCGACAATCATAAAAGTTGGCTGTTTGCATTGGCTATTTGCCCTTAGCGGTAGTGCATATACATTCGGATGTGCCGGTCGGGCCAAATGCCAAATGCTGAATGCCAAGCGCCAATTTCCAGCTGCTCAGTCGTTGACCTCCGAATCAAGTTCCGTATTGCCAAGTTCCTGCGCCAGAGAAGGAGCGATTTCTTCCTTCTGGATTTTCCGCATTACATCAATAATGCGCTCGTAGATGCGCAGCAAATCTACATCTGAAAGCGGTCCCGGATTGACGCCGCGTACTTTCTCAAAAACCGTGCGCTCCCGGTCAGGCTCGTAGATAGGCATACGCGCCGCGCGTTTTAATCTCCCAATTTCATGGGCCGCCTGGGCCCGCTTACTGATGAGTTCCACCAGTTGCCGGTCAAGTTCGTCAATTTGCCTGCGCCAGTCAGAGATGTCCATGAAATCGGCTTTCGAGTTTCAGCTACACAGCTTTCGGCGAAACGATCAGCGTGGCGCATTCCGCCATTCTATTGGTTTCGGCCCGCGTGGCCTTATCCGGAAGATTTTGCAAATTGCCGATTGCCGGCAGCTGAAAGCTGTTTTACAAATTTTGCCACAGATTCGGCTTCTTTGCCCGGATTTCGCTCCACAGTCTCAACAATGGCGCTACCGACCACGACGGCATTGGCAAATTCACCCACGGCAGCAAACTGCTCAGGAGTGGAAACGCCGAAGCCAACGGCGACCGGTAATTTCGTATATTTGCGGATGCGCCGGACCAGATTCTGCGCATCTTCCGGCAACTGTTTGCGCGCGCCGGTCACGCCAGTGCGCGAAACCGCATAAATAAAGCCTGTAGAAACCTGGGAAATCAGCTTAAGGCGCTGGTCGGTGCTGGTAGGAGCGGCCAAAAAAACTGTAGCCAGGCTGCGGCGGTGCATGGTTTCGAGATATCCATCCGCTTCCTCTACCGGAAGATCAGTGACCAGAGCGCCATCCATGCCAGCGTCGGCAATAGCCGCCGAAAAGCGCGAAATTCCCATCTTCAGGATGGGATTGAGATAAGAAAAAATAATCAGTCCGGCCTGGGATCTTTTGCGCACTTCGGCTGCGAGCTGGATGACCTGCATCAGCGAAACATTGTTCCTTAAGGCTCGCTCACTAGCCCGCTGGATGACGGGTCCGTCGGCAAGCGGATCGCTGAAGGGAACGCCCAGTTCGATTACGCTAGCACCTGCATCAATGGCCGCAAGGACAATTTCGCGCGTGGTGGCAAGGTCAGGGTCGCCGCAAGTTACGTAGGCAACGAGTGAGGGTTTTCGGTCAAACGTGATAGGCATGAATTTTTTCTATTTTTAGCGATGCAACTTTCAACGGACACCGCAATTCGCAGGGGTCCTAATCCAGATCAAGGTTCTCGCGCAAAATCCCTATATCCTTATCGCCGCGACCGGAAATATTCACAATCAGGATGTCAGACTTCTTCATCTTGGGCGCGCGCTTGATGGCTTCCGCCACGGCATGTGACGACTCCAGCGCGGGAATAATTCCTTCCGTGCGCGAAAGCGTTTTGCACGCTTCCAGCGCTTCGGCATCGGAGGCATCCACGTACTCCGCGCGGCCAATGTCCTTGAGCCAGGCATGTTCCGGCCCGATGGAAGGATAGTCCAGGCCAGCGGAAACAGAATGCGTAGTTGCGATTTGGCCCGCTTCGTCCTGCAAGACATAAGAATATGTGCCTTGCAGAACGCCGGGAGAACCTCCGCGAAAACGCGCGGCGTGCTCTCCAAGTTTCGCGCCACGGCCTCCGGCTTCAACGCCAATAAACTTTACTTTCTTCTCTTTGATGAATTCGTGAAAAATGCCAATCGAGTTCGAACCACCACCAACGCAGGCAATGATGGCCGCAGGCAATTTGTCTTCCGCTTTTAAAATTTGCTGGCGGGCTTCGCGGCCAATCACCCGGTGAAAATCACGCACGATTGTCGGAAAGGGATGCGGCCCAAGCACGCTGCCCAGCAGGTAATGCGTGGTGCGGACGTTGGTGACCCAATCGCGCAAAGCCTCATTGATGGCGTCTTTCAACGTACGCGAACCGGAGTCTACCCCTCGGACTTCCGCGCCCAGCAGTCTC
>JAICKN010000074.1 GCA_025927855.1 Terriglobales bacterium | reverse complement strand
CGCTGATTGCTTTTGATAAGGCCCATGCAATACCGGAGGGCTGGTGGCAAATTGTGGTGCTGGATGATCCGGACCAGGCGGGAGCGTTGGGGTACCACGAACTGGCGGAGAACGGAGCGCCACTGGGGAAAGTTTTTGCCGGTCTGGATTTGCGGGATGGATATTCGTGGACGGTGACGCTGAGCCATGAATTGCTGGAGATGCTGGCCGATCCGTGGATCAACTGGTGTGCGGCGGCAGGCGACGGAAAAATTTATGCGCTGGAAGTTTGCGATCCAGTGGAGGCAGACAACCTGGGATATGAAATTAATGGGGTGCTGGTCTCAGATTTCGTGACCCCGGCATGGTTTGAAAGTCCCACCGTAGGCCGCGTGGATTTCAAGCGGAGAGTTTCGCGTCCGCTGCAGTTGGGGAGCGGGGGATACATTTCCGTGCTTGACACAAACAAGGGATGGACGCAGATTACCGATGCCGTTGATATGGGTCCTGCGCCGCAAGGAAGCAGGCGGCATCGGCGGTGGGTTCCGCGCGAAGAATGGAGAAAGAGCAGCGTCGTGAAGACGCTTGACATGGCGAACGGACTGGCGTAAACCTTCCGAACATTGAATTTGCAATGTTACATCGTTGCGAGCTTTTGATCTTTTCGGAGGGATTATGGCTGATAGTCCAATTGCGAATCCGGCGCCGTTGGGACTGGCCGGGTTCGGACTTACAACCATTGTATTGAGCTGCATGAATGCTTCACTGTTCCCTCTGGAAGCGGCCACTGTAGTTGTGCCGCTGGCTTTTTGCTACGGAGGGTTGGCGCAGATCATCGCCGGAATACTCGAATATAAAAATGGAAATACATTCGGCATGGTCGCATTTGTTTCTTACGGAACATTCTGGTGGTGGTATGCATTGCTTTTCTGGACGATGGGCGCGGGCTGGATCAAGCCTCCACATGCCTCCGGCGTGGGAATTACGCTTTTGATGTGGGGCGTCTTCACGTTCTACATGTGGATCGCGACATTCCGATTGAACCGCACGTTGTGGCTGATCTTTTTGACCTTGTGGATCGCATTCTTCCTGCTGGCGGGCGGCGAGTTTGGGATGGCGAACGGGCGTATGGCTGGCGGCTGGGTTGGCTTGGTGTGCGGAATTCTGGCGCTTTATTTATCGTTCGCGGAAGTCACGAATGCGGCGTGGGGCCGGACGGCAATTCCGGTAGGCGCGCCGATCATGAAATGATTTATTCCTGTGCCAACGACGACACGGGATAGAAATAAGCCTTAAAATTATTGGCAAGGCAGCAAGCCCATCCAGCTGGGCTTGCTGCTTTTATTGTTTGACAGTTGCGGCGAGCTGCGCAAATGCGGCAAGCAAGCGTCCCCAGTCCCCTTCCGTATCGTATATCCGGCGCATTTCGTCTCGACGAGCGCCATAGCGATCCAACTTCCGATGCTCCAATTCAACGCGGGTAGCGTTCGTGCCATCAGGGATAAAGCGGACCTCAATTTCCGTCTTCAACAAAGGATCATATTGCCAGTCCGCGCTGACATCCCAGGAAAGTAGGAGCCGCGAATAGGGCTCCCATGCAAGTACAGTTCCCCAGTCACAAGTGCTCCCGTCATTTCCGCGTTCATACCAGCGGCCACCCGGATGCGGTTCGATTACGGCATCTACCGCAGGCGCTTTGCCGATTTTGTAAAATGCCAGCGGCCACCACGCCCCCATCTTTTCCGTAAATACACGCCAAGCAATTTCCTGAGGAGCCTGTACATAGACCATCTTCTTGACACTGTTGGGGTCGTTGGGTGCGTTCATCTTAATTTCCTACCCTTCATTGCTTCTTTTTCTGCTTCCTGCTTGAAGGCCAAGAGTGTTTCGTTCCAGAATCCGTCAAGCCAGCTTCGCAGAGTTTCGATGCCGTGCGGGTCAACTCCGTACAACCGGCGCGTGCCTTTGACCCGCACAGCTATAAGGCCGGCGGCCTTCAGCACACCGAGGTGTTGGGACACCGCGGGCCGGCTCACGTTCATGCCATCGGCTACCTCACGCACAGAGCGGTTGCCATTTCGCAAACGTTTAAAGACCTCCCTGCGCGTGGGATCTCCTAGTGCATCCAAGGCCCGTTCAATTTGAGTCAATGTCGCCATTTGAATGTTTTGACTTAGCCTTTTACTTTCCTTGTTAAAGGAAGGTACGAATGAGCTTTCGCGTCCGCAGTCTCATCCTGCCAGCGCCGGATAGCCAAGCCCCTTCCGAATGTAAGCCAATTGTCCGACGTGATAAGAGTCATGGAGCGCAAAAAATGCCAGCTCATCGGTTAGAGTCTTGAGGCCAGGGATGGGCAAGGATGATGGTTGATTCAATTGGCCGTCGTGCAGGGAGGCCAGCTTAGAATGCAAAAGGTGGCTAATCTCGTTCATTACACGTGCAACTTCGGCACCGGAGGGATATTGTTTGGCATCTACGATCTTGGCGCCGCGGTCGAACAAATGACCCCAGCCAGTTTCGGCTTGTTCGCCAAGCATTTGCAGGACCGTCGCCCTGGTCTGCACAATGTGGCCAGCCACCCATAGCAATGGGTTGGTGTGGGCATTGGGGGAGCGCCACAATTCTTCTTGCGTTAAACTCTCGAGCGCTCGTAATACAAAATTGTCGTTGAAAGAGAAAATCATTGCGATAGGTGAGATTGCGGTATTTTGGGTTGTAATCGGCATTTTAGCCTCCTTTGAATCTACCGGTTTCGCGACGTGGTAAGTTTTAACTAACCGTAAGTATATACTTACCATTCTGTTTGTCAATCAGAGAACCATAGAGCGTGCGCTTTTTGTTTCGCTTAAGATGGCAAAGATTCAAGAGAACCAGGCCGACAACCATTCTGCTCAGGTTAATTTGTGGGAGGATTCTTTTGTTCCGCTACAATCCTTCTTTGAGTTAAAGGAAAGCTGCAGAAAAATGTGGAGGAACGCTCGGGCATGAAGACATCGGAACTTGGCTGGACCGGCATCTTTGTTTTTTTTCTTGTGATAGTTGTCATTGGCCATGGCTTCCCCGCTGAAGGTCAGACTTCCCACACTCGAACGCAGCCTCATGCTCCCGCCTCCGTCTCGAATGTTGCCGCTCGCGATATCGCAAAATCCATCACCATCGCGCCTATGCCGCCGATGGGATGGAATAGCTGGGACGGTTACGGCACGACGATTGATGAAGCGGAATTCAAGGCCAACGTGAACTGGATGGCGAAACACCTCGAACCATACGGCTGGCGATACGCCACGATTGATATGGAATGGTTCGTGACCAATCCCGTTGCCGGAGGAAATGCGAAAGACGCGCGGTACGCTCTGGACAAGTTTGGCAGATATGTTCCTGACCCGAACCGTTTTCCTTCTGCGAAGAATGGACGTGGTTTCAAGCCGCTGGCCGACTATGCGCACGCGCGCGGATTGAAATTTGGCATCCATGTACTACGGGGAATTCCGAAGGAAGCCGTAGAGAAGAACCTGGCGATTTTTGGTTCGGCATACCACGCCAAAGATGCGGTGGATGCGTCGCACCCATGCTCGTGGAATCCCGATAACTATGGTTTGAATGCGCAAAGTGCGGCGGGGCGGGCCTATTACGATTCCATTTTGCAGTTATATGCCGGCTGGGGAGTTGATTTCATCAAAGTAGATTGCATATCCAGTGGTCCTTATCGAGGAGATGAAATCCGGCTGCTGAGTGAGGCGATCGCGAAAACGGGACGTCCAATTGTGTTGAGTCTTTCGCCAGGCCCTGCGCCGGTTGAGAAATTGCAAGAGTTACGGAAATACTCGCAGATGTGGCGGGTGTCGAATGACATTTGGGACATATGGCATAGCAAGTTTCCCTACCCGCAAGGAGTGGGAGACCAATTTGCCCATGTGGCGAAGTGGGCGGGCCTTGCTGTACCGGGGCATTGGCCGGACGCGGACATGCTGCCCCTGGGCTATCTTGGCCCCGCTCCGGGTTGGGGAAAGCCGCGCGAGAGCCGGCTTACGCATGATGAGCAGAGGACATTGGTGACGCTGTGGTGCATTTTCGGCTCACCATTGATGGTCGGTGGAAAACTTCCCTCGATGGATGATTGGACATTATCGCTGCTGACGAACCGCGAGGTACTGGCGGTGGACCAGCACAACCGGGAGAGTAAACCGGTTGTGCCGACTGACAAAATAATCGTATGGCATGCAGAGTCTGATAATGGAGAGCATTACTTGGCGGTCTTTAATATTAGCGCCGCGCCGCAAAAGATTACTTCGTGGGAAGAGCTGGGATTGAGTTCGGGCAAGTACAGGATGAGAGATCTTTGGGAACATAAAGATTTGGGAGTGCAAGCCTCGCCGAATTTGGAATTGGCGCCGCATGCGAGTGTGCTTTGGAGGTATGAGCGTTGAATCACCGCGTAACGAAAACCGCGTAGTGGGGCACCCGGCGTCTTAGCTCCCACCCTTCGAAAACCGCGAAGGGTGGGCAGCCCCAATAAAATAATCCGATAGAAGGGTGGGCCAGCCCGCCTGTATGAGTACGAGTAAGGAACAATAAAAGTTGGTAGTTGCGGGAATGGCGTTGCCCTGTTTTCGCCCTATCGAGCCATTGCGCTTCATGAGCAACGCGTGGCGGCGTCCTGTTCCTCAATTGCTCTAAACCAGCTAGCGGCCAAAGACCATTGCTCCGCCCAAGCTACCCTGATACACGAGGGCGAGCACCGCTAATAGCGCGCAAAAAAGATACGCAAACGTCGGCGGGACGCCACGCTTGTGAATACTCCACCGCCAAAGACCCAGGCCGATAAAAATAAACACGGCGGCAGTGCCTAGCCATTCATGCACGGTGATGAGTTTGGCGGGGAGATTTGCTCCCAGGGAATGCCTCCACCACCAGCCAGCCGCCGCGGTGAAGGGCGTAATGCAGGCAGCGTAGACGATAATCCAGAATGCCGCATTGTGCAGGGATTGCCGTTTGAAGATTCTCCCGAGAAGATCGCTAAGCAAAGCCAAAGGCAGCAAGGCTGCGGTAAAGTTCACCAATATGGGATGGATTTCCTGTGGCATTGTCGGCGGCGCCCACTTCAAAGAGCCCGCGTTTTCGGGCTTTCCGGGCGCTCCCGCGCCGGATGTGTTTGCCTCCGCGCCCGCACCCTTCACCGTCAATTGCGCCGTCATATTGGGATGGGGCCGGCAGTGGTAGGCAATCTGCCCGGCGCGAGTGAGCGTCGTTTTCCAGGATGTTCCCGGAGCAATCGGCCCCGAGTCGAAGCTGCCGTCGTTGGCGGTGACGGTATGAGTGAATATGTCTTCGTTTTTCCACTCTACTGTGCCGCCAACTCTCACAGTTATATCGTGGGGATCAAAATGCATTTGCTTAATGATTACAACCGTAGGGCCGCTCTCAGGCTGGGCGGCTGGGGCCGCAACGAGGATATGCGGAGACATGCATGCGACGAACATGCTCAAGAGAAATCCGAAGCAGAAAAGCGGCTTTCTTTTGCCAAGCATCATCGCGGCGGCCCGTTTCATGTGTGTTCCTCTTTGGAGACGTTGGGCACATTGCCAGCTTTTAACTAGCTGCCGCTTTTAAGCGATTGCTCCAATTGTTTGGCATGCTCCAAGTGGCCTTGTAGAAGCGGAGCAGCGCCCTGTATGGCGGATTTCAACTCAGCGTTTTTTGCATCCGGAATCAGCGTATTGGTAGCGGCATCAATTACGGTCTGGTGAAACGCCACTTCATGCGAGGCGTATTCCTGGTCGAATGCCTTTCCGCTAAGACTGCGTAATTTCCTGTTCTCTTCTGTGGCCTGCTGCTTCAGCTGCTTTGAGGTGGCGCTCGGCTCGGGAGTTACGCCTAATTTTTTGGCAAGATCGGCGACTGATTTCTCCAGGGCGGTGTGATCGGAAATCATCTGGTTGGCAAAGTCTTTTACCTGGGAATTGCTGGATTTTTTGAGCGCGAGTTTGGCCGTGTTGATATCAATCTGATTTGCTGTTTGAACGATGCCGGCAATCTGCGGATCGCTGGGAGTTTGAGCGTTAGCTTGCCCGGCGGCAGGCCCGAGAAGCAACGCTGCGGCGATTAGTGCTGCAAGAAACATTTTTTTCATACGGTTCTCTCCTTAATGAAATCTGTAAAATCACCAAACTGACCACGCGTCATAAGAACGCTGTTTTGCTGGTGTTGCTGAGCCTGGGACGCCAGAAGAAGCACGTCAGAAAAAGCACCCAATTGAATGAGTCGCAAGTGGGGCCAGAGGTTACACATCGGCACAGAAATTCCGTAGAGTGTCGGATGCGCTGTGGCCGCTCAGGCAAGCGTGTTCAGGAAAACGAGAAGGCTCCTACGCGGCCAGGTTGAGAATAGTTTTTACCTTTCCGGAAGTGTACAGATGCGGAACCGATTACTTTAGTTGCTCAACTTCCCGCCTCTTACTTAGCTTCCGCACCTCCAGCACAATATGGGCGTGAAGTCCTCTGCTACAAGCATCGGCGGAAAAGCGGTAATGGCGTTCCTATTCCTGTTCGGCTCGCCTTTCGCCATTTTCGGACTCTGGGCATTTTCGCAAGCTTTTCGTTTGATCGGCGCGCCGCCGGGAAGCCAGTCCTTCATGTATCCGTTCATGTTCGGAACTATCTTCAGCGGATTGGGATTCGGCCTGATGTATCTCGCGGTGGCTGGAAACCGGAAATACGCTCATCAACTCAACATACAGGCATTGCATCCGGCGGAGCCGTGGCTCTGGCGTGACGACTGGGCTGCGGGACGGGTGAAGAGCAACACCAAAAGCAAAATGGTACTTGGCTGGATATTCGCCGCCTTCTGGAACCTGATTGCGTGGACTGTGACGGTATTTGCATTGCCCGATGCAGTGCGACAAAAAGGCACAAGCGCATACTTCATGCTTATATTCCCAGCGATCGGAATACTCGTGCTGATTTATGCGATACGCGAAACCCTGAAATTTTTTGAGTTCGGCAAAACTTGCTTTGAAATGGCGAGAGTTCCGGGTGTGGTAGGACGCGACCTGAAAGGCTCCATCCACGCGCGCTTTTCTCACTCGCCAGACCACGGCATTCGCTTGCGGCTTTCTTGCATGCACCGGTACACAACCGGCTCGGGCAATACCGCAACAACCCATGAGAACATTCTTTGGCGCGATGAGGCGGAGCTGAGTTCCGGCCAAATTTATCCGGGACCGGCGGGCACGGCAATTCCCGTTTCTTTTCACATTCCCCGCAATGCGCAGCCGACAGAGAAAATCAACTCGCGCGATGAATTTCTCTGGGAGTTGGAGGCTATCGCCAATGTGCCGGGCGTGGACTATCACGATGTTTTCGAGGTTCCAATATTCCGCACGGCACAGACTCCTGCCACACCGGAAGAAGAGGAGGCCGAAGCTCCGGCATTCGGGATGCATGCGCAGGAACTTTCGCGTCCGCAGAATTTAGCAATTCGGGTGCGGCCGGTGGCCGAGGGAACAGAATTCTACTTCCCGGCCGCGCGTAACAAGGGCTTTGCTGCTTCCATAACGGTTTTCGCTGCAGTCTTCGGCGGAATTGGTTATGCGGTCAGCCAGTCACGGGCGCCTATCATCTTTCCCGTTGCCTTTGGCGGCTTCGGCCTGCTGCTCGGTTTTATCGCTGTGAAAGCATGGTTAGGCACAAGCCGAGTCGTGATTGGACCGTCGCTCATGCTGCAGTCCGGGCTTTTAGGAGGAGGCAAGGCGCGGAAAATTCCGCTCGCAGAAATTGCCTCCATCACGGACAAAATTGGAGCGCAGATGGGTGGCGGCACAGGCACTCCTTATTACGATATCGAACTGCGGCTGCGCGACGGAAAAAAATTAACCCTCGGCCGGACTCTTCGCAGCAAGCACGAAGCCGAATGGCTGGTAAATGAAATGAACCAGCTGGTGAGCGGCAAAGGAAAGACAATGACGGTCGGCGTGTAGTAACTCTCGAAACGAATTTGGGTATTCTCCGGAACAAGGAGCAGATTTTAACTTCTGCTAAAGCAGGGTCCTTAAAAAAGAAGCTATTAGGTTATATCTCCTGTCCTCCATCGCGGTAATGATGTATGACGCGCCGATTTTGGATCATGGGCGCGGCGTGAGCAGCCTGTAAAATGGCAAGTAGGGATTCGTAAACTATCCGAAAAAATTGGCTCCTCAGGTAGGACTCGAACCTACAACCCTCCGGTTAACAGCCGGATGCTCTGCCATTGAGCTACTGAGGAGTGTGGACGAACGTATCAGAGGGACGCGTCCGGTCTATTGCTGCCGTCAATCATATCATCCCGGCGCGGCTTGTGAACACCCGCAGGATCGGGGTATGGGCGGTTTGTCCCGCGACCAAATCGGGCAGCAAAGCTCCGAATCTATGCCAAGTTCGTGGCTGTCGCCGTAGCGGGGCTGTCCAACTACACTCATTTCTCATCCGAAACCGGGACGAAAGTGCGCATTCGGTAAAACCGGGGCATATACCTCAGCATCGAAGCAAGCGAGAACGTGCGCAAAGACGTTCGCCAAGGAGATAGTCATGCTTTCTGGCCGTAAAATTTCTTTCCATTTTCTAGCAACCTGCTGTCTAACCGCGGTGTTTGCGCTTCCTTCCTGCCTTATGGCGGAATCCACGCACGTGGTCAGCCCCTCTGACTTGCAGCAGTCGGCGGTCGCGGCAAGCCAGCTTCGGCAACAAAACATGGAAAAAGTGCGCGCCTTTCTCTCGACTTCCACCGCCGAACAGGCGATGAAGTCCGCGCACATGGACGCCACGCAGGTGAAGAACGCCATTCCGAACCTGAGCGACCAGGAACTCGCGCAATTGGCATCCCGCGCAGACCGCGCGCAATCTCAATTCGCGGCTGGCGTGCTCACGAACACGGACATTGCGCTCATCGTGCTGGGAGTGGTTGTCATTATTTTGATTATCGTTGTGGCCCAGTGACGCCGGATGCAGGCTCGCGGCGGAAGGCTATGCACCCGCACAAGGGCGCGGAAGCGACTGGCGCGGATTCTGAAGCAGCGCGAGATCCTCAGGCCCCGCCGCATGCGTATTGCCGGTTCCGGTTCTGCACAGGACTTGTCTGGTAAGAATCTTTATATTATTTTTGAATGCTTCTTACTTTGAACTATGGCGGAGGTCGGATGTATGCATCTTGATTTTTCAAAAATCAGGTGGCAATCGCTCGTCGTCCTGGCGGCGCTTATATGCGCCGGACTGCCGGCGATGGCGCAAACCCACGTGGTCAATGAGCGGGATCTGCAGCAGCAAATCACGGCGGCTTCGCAATCGCGGACGCAAAACTTGCAGCATGTGCAGCAGTTTTTGTCCTCGCCGCAAGCCGCAAAAGCCTTCCAGGAAGCGCATATGAATGCGCAGCAGGTAAAGACCGCGGTTTCCGCATTGAGCGATGCGGAACTCGCCCACCTGGCCTCGCGCGCGCAACAGGCGCAATCCAGCTTTGCCGCCGGCACTTTAGATGACCGCGATCTCATCATCATTATTCTTGCCATGGTCGCGCTGATTCTAATCATTGTGGCAGTTCGGTAATCCATGCGGTGGTTTCAATCTGCGCTCGTTTGTTTGCTGCTTCTTCTCTTTGCAGGAGCGGCGGTCGGCGCGGACCAATCTGCCGGAGTTTGGCTCGACGTGCCTTTCATCCGCCAGGAAAAAAATGGTTGCGGAGCGGCCAGTATTGCCATGGTGATGCAGTACTGGTCGCAGCAACAACATCACCGTTGGGGGCCGCAGGCGGACGCGGCGCAAATTCAACGGGAGTTGTATTCCGCTAAAGCGCACGGCATTTACGCCAAAGATTTACAGCATTATTTAGAAAACAAGGGTTTCCAGGTTTTTGCTTTTCGGGGCGACTGGGGTGAGCTCCGCGAAAATCTCTCGAAAGGACGCCCGCTCATTGTCGCGCTAAAGCCGCTGGCAGGCGATCCATCACTGCACTATCTTGTGGTTGCCGGCCTCGATTGGCAGCATGGAATCGTGCTGGTGAATGATCCGGCACAGCGCAAACTCCTCAAAGAGGACCGCGCAAACTTCGAACGCGAATGGAATGCCACCGGAAAATGGACGCTGCTGGCTGTGCCAAAGACAACTGCGCGTTCTGCCCAGTGATTCTCTGCATCCTTCTGCTTTGCTGCACGGTCGCATTTACCGCAAGAAGTTGCTACGCGGCAGCGACTTCTTCAAATTCCACCCAGGCCAGCCAGTTACAAAAGCTTGCAGACTCACAGCAATGGCAGAAGATTATTGCCCTCGCGGAACAGCAACCTGCAAAATCAGGCACCCTTTCTGCCGATTTGCAGTTTTACTATGGCACTGCGCTCGCCCAAACAGGGCGCATGGCCAAAGCCCGGCAGGTTTTTCAGCAGGCAAAGCACCGATGGCCAGCCGATCCCCGCTTTCCCGTTGAGTTGGCTGGCGTGGAATTCAAACAAAAAGATTACTCACAGGCGGCAAAAAATCTACGCCATGCTTTGCGCTTAAAATCCGCCGATAGCGCCTACATAGAAGACTTCCTGGCCACGATCTATTATTTGCAAGGGAACGTTCCCGCCGCGCTCAAGCACTGGAACCGCATTGGCAAGCCTCATGTGGTGAATATAGAAGATGATCCTGTTCCCAAAACCGATCCTGTACTTCTGGACCGCGCCTTTGCCGTTTCGCCAGCCAGCACTCTGCGGCTGCCCGACCTTCTAACGACCGAGTCGCGCCTCGGACTTCTCAATGTTTTTTCGCAATACAGCTTCGCGTTGCAAGCGCGCCCCGAAAATAATTTCGACCTCGACTTCCGTAATTCTGAAAAAAACGGATGGAGCGGAAATAAATGGATGGCGCTGGCCCTTATGTTGCGCGGCCTGCCCGCGCAAATGGTTTATCCCGAGTTTCCCAACATCGGTCATGAAGGCTTGAATTTTTCTTCCTCTTACCGTTGGGACAAGGAAAAGCGCCGTATTCAAGCCGACTTTTCCGGTCCCGTCTTTCGCAATCCCAAAGAACAGTTCGCACTGCAAATGGACCTGCGCAACGAGAATTGGAGTCTTCGGCAATCTTTTCAGGGGCCCGCGCCTCCGCTCGGCAGCTTCAATCTGCGAAAAGAAGCGGCCGCGGCCCGCTTCCGGGTGGTGGAAAGCGGACGATGGCAGTGGTCTTCCACTACCGAATTTTCGCATCGTGACTTTCGTAGCGTCGTGCCCGGGCCCGCGCTGCCGGCGGGATTATTGTTCGCCGGCGATCAGCTCAAAGAAACTCTTCAACTCGATACGCTCTTCTGGAACGATCCAGACCACAAGTTCACCGCCCACAGCCATCTCGTTTCACAAACTGGCAGCATCTGGTCTTCGCCCAGGCATACCTTTGAAAAATTGCAGGCTTCCGCTCATTTCCGCTGGCTGCCGATGCCTGATAGCGACGACTATGAAGTTGATGAGCGCGTCAACGTAGGCAAAGCCTACGGAACTCTTCCGTTTGACGAATTGTGGGCGCTTGGAATTGGCGGCGATAACGACTTGTGGATGCGGGGCCACATTGCCACTCGTGACGGCCGCAAGGGCAGCGCTCCACTCGGCACACGATATTTTCTCTCGAACTGGGAACTCGACAAGAACATCCACGACTTCGGCTTGTTCCGCGTGCAGGCCGGCCCATTGCTCGACACGGGCACGATGCACGATGCAATTCCGGCGCTTGGTTCCCAGAAATGGCTGTGGGATGTGGGCGCGCAGGTAAAAGCGCTGGCCTTTGGCATGGGCGTATCGCTCTCTTACGGCAAAGATTTGCGCTCAGGAAATAATGCCCTCTACGTCACATTTGTGCACAACGAGGAATAACTTTGCGGGTGCATTTTCGCTGGTTTTAAGACCTTACGTGGGCGAAATATCACAGTTTCAACAGCTTATGCACACTTTTGAGCCCGTACCATACGGTAAATACCGTATGGACTGAACTGCCTGGCCGTTCCTGGCTGCTGAACCAACTTTGTATTCACGTTCTATTTAGCCCCGCAAATGATTTTAAGCCCCGCAGAAATGGAATTCACTTCTTCAGTGACGAAGCCGGCAGCGGCGCCGTTTTGGAGGGAGTAAGCCGCAGGAGCGAGCGGCTCCCCACGTGATCGAATTCCAATTCGCGCGCCGCGAGCAGCGCATTCACTGCGTCTTTAACTTTGGAGCGCGGGACAAAGCTGCCCAAAAAGCTTTCCACTTCCTGCTGGTCGGCGGCAATCATGCAATCCAGATATTTTGTGAGCAAGGCGGAAAGCGCTTCCGGCACGGAAAGCTGAATTCCCTCGCGAACCGCCTCCGGCGACCAGCGATAAAGCACGTCCCAGAACGCTCCTTCGACCGGTTTGTAGTCCACGCGAGTAATGCGCAGCTTCGACCACAGGTCGGTGAGCGACCGGTCCACGGCAGTGGTAGAAGGGCCGCCGCCGATTTTTTCCATTAACTTTTGTTTCGAGATGGGGCCAGAGCGGCGCACAATTTCGTACACTGCGCAATCCAGTTCCGAATAAGCCGATCTCGATCCGGCAGTGGGCGCCTGCCGCGGGTTGCGCTCGCCAACCAGCGCATAAAAGTAAGGGAAGATGGAAGCGGCGATCAGGAATGCATTGTTGCCGTCCGATAAATTGGCTTCGTACGCATCGCGCTCGCGCAGCAGACGAACCATCAATCCGGTGGCTTCCTGCGCCCGCGGATCGGCATAAGCCTGTTGCCATGTGGGCAACCGCTCTTCTGAACCTATCCATGCGCCGATAAAAGTCGGCACAAGCACGGCGGGCCTCGCCGGATACATCAGACAAAAACCAACAGATTCCACGAAGCGGCGCGCCGCCTCCAGCGTGAGCATGGGCTGCCCGCTAAGTCCCCATTTTTCTTTGCGAAGTTGTAGCAGTTCCTGGTCGGTCATAGGTTGAATTCAGCTGTCGGCTTTCAGCTATCAGTTTTTGGATACTAGCGATTGGCCATTAAGTCTAGGCATTTTCTGAAAGCTGATCGCTGATGGCTGATAGCTGATAGCTAAATCCTCTTAAACGCCCTCTGAATGTCCTTCATTGAGTATCGCAGAACTATGGGTCTTCCGTGCGGGCACGACATGGGACACTCCGTTTTCGCCAGCTCGGCCAGCAGCCATTCCATTTTATTTTGTTCGAGCGGCATATTGACCTTAATGGCAGCATG
>JAICKN010000065.1 GCA_025927855.1 Terriglobales bacterium | reverse complement strand
GAAAGCGGCGATGAAGTCAATGTCATCGCGGGAGTAGTTGACGTTTCCGCGACAGGAGTGGCGGCAGACGACGACGGCGAATCCGCGGAGATTGCGGCGGCGGTAAGTGGTGAAGCAAGACTTGACCTGGATGCGGAGCAGGCGGCGCTTGTGCTGGATGAGCAGGTCGTAGCGAAGGCTCTCACCAAAGGGCTTGGCCACGCCGAATCCGAGGCTGGCGGCTTTGTAGGTGAAGGCGAGTTCGGCGAGTTCTCCGCGACGCTTGTCGTCGAGCTTGTCCTGGTACATACGAGTGCTGCGTGGCATTGGTTTGGTCCCGTGTAGTTTTATGAAAAGCTATGAAAAAGAAAAAAGGCGCGGAGTGATCCGCGCCTGCGCAGGCTGTGATTTCAGCCTATAGATTCAGCATAGCAAATCGAAGAGGGGAAATGGGACATGGGGGCGGGGAATGTTGTGGCAATTAATTCAGCGAGTTAGGGAGATTCGGCGCAATTGGGGGCTTGACAGGAATTGGGGAAGCCGACGCAGGATTTGCCCGCAAGAGCACCCCTTTCGGCTGCGTTCAGGGCAGGCTTCAGGATGGGCAACCGAAAATCATAATGCAGATTTCCTCGCTGCGCGGGGAAATGACGTGAGGCGTGCGGATAAACGCAAGGTCTCTACAATCCGCAGTTCATCGCGACGGCGATGAACTGCTGCGGTCGAGATGACAGGTTGAGGTTCGGCAGACGTCGTGCTCTTCTGCCTGGGCAAAGTCAAAATCCCCACCCTAAATTTTGCAAAAAACGCAAAATTTAGAATGGGGCACCCGAAATCCAAAGCAGATTCCTCACGCTAGAGCGGTTCGGAATGACAAGGATGACGGAGCATTATGGCGCCCTTCGACTGCGCTCAGGGCAGGCTAACACTGAGGCGTGCCCTTACACATAAAAGTCAAAAGCCCCACCCTGTCGCCAAGAACGCGACAAGGGCGGGGCAACCGCGTCTGGATAAATCATCAGTCCTAATCTATTCGGCTGAGTTAAAATCCGCAGTTGGCTTTCGACATCCACAAAAAATTAAAGAGGGAATCCATGATCACGCGACGGCGCTTTGTTCGGAATACGGGAGTTGTTTCGGCTGCTCTGGCGATTGGCCCGCAGAATTTGCTTTTTGCGAAGGCCGCCTCCGGCACGTACCGCAATCCAATAATGGGCGGCGATCATCCTGATGCCAGCCCGATCCGTGTGGGCGATGACTTTTATCTCACGCATTCCAGTTTTGACTATGCGCCGGGGCTGCTGATCTACCATTCGCGCGACTTGCTCAATTGGCGTCCGGTGGCGGCGGCGCTGCGCCAATATCACGGTGATGTGTGGGCTCCTTACTTATGCGAGTATGAGGGCAAGTTCTACATTTATTTCCCGGCCGACAATCGTTTGCGGGTGGTGCATGCGGACCATGTCACGGGGCCGTGGAGCGAGCCGGTGGATCTCGGCATCCCCGCGATTGATCCCGCGCACATTGCGGAGAATGGCCGCCGTTTTCTCTATATGGCTGGGGGACGGATGGCGGAATTGAGCGCCGACGGACTCAGCGTGAAGACGGCTCCGCGCGTGGTTTTCGAGCCGTGGCCGCTTTCGAACACTCCGCGCATGGAATGCATTTGCCTGGAGGCTCCGAAGCTGCTGCAGCACAATGGATATTTTTATTTGAACTCGGCGGAGGGCGGCACGGCAGGCCCGGCGACAAGCCATTCGGTGATCAGCGCACGCAGCCGGCATGCGGACGGGCCGTGGGAGTTCTCGCCGTATAACCCGGTAGTGCGAACGATGTCGCGCAATGATCGCTGGATGAGCGTGGGGCATGGCCGGCTTGTGGATACTTCGGACGGCAAGTGGTACATGACGGTGCATTCTTACGAGAACGGATATCGTGCGCTGGGCCGGCAATTGTTATTGCTTCCGGTGGAGTGGACGAATGATGGATGGTTCCGCGTGCCGAAGGGAATTACGCCCGACTCGGCGATTCCTTTACCGGTTGCAGGCAGCGAGCAGCAGGCGTTCCTTGATCCGTCTGACAATTTCAACGGGCCGGAACTTGGATTGCAATGGGGATTTTGGCGTGAATACGATGCGTCTCGTTTTACGGTAGGGAATGGAGCGCTGACGCTTGAGGCGCGAGGAAAGTCGCTGGCGGACACTTCGGCACTGACGACTCCGGTGGGCGGACACTCGTACACGGTAGAGATTGATGTAGAGCTTGAGGGCGGCTGCGAAGCTGGGCTGCTTTTGTTTTATAACCCCGACCATGCCACCGGACTTATGTTTGACTCCGAGGGAATTGGGCCGCGAGTGGCGAATGGATATGTTGCCAGCCATTATGAGAAGGGTGCGACGCGCGCGACGTTGCGCATTGTGAACGACCGGCAGGAAGTGGATTTTTATTTCCGCGTGGCAGGGAAAAATTGGCAGCGGACGCAGGAGTCGGCGGAAATTTCGGGAATGCAACACAACGTGCTTGGCGGATTTCTCGATGTGCGTCCGGCGGTATATGCGTGCGGTTCGGGGAAGGCCACGTTCAGGAATTTTAGGTACTGGGCAGACGCAAATGCGCCAGTGTAGAGGAAGGCGTGCCAGTACAACCCCCAACTCGTTTTTGCCTTGTTGATAGTAGTTGCGGCTGCTCTCGTGCTGCTCGGGCCTGAAGATCAGGCAACTCGCAATATCGAAGAAGGCGCGGAAATGGCCTACCGTCGAAGGCATTATTGAATCCGGGAAGGTGGAACAGGGATGAGCAGGTCGTAGCGATGGCTCTCTCCGAAGGGCTTGGCGACGCCGAAGCCGAAGTTGGCGGCTTGTAGGGGAAGGCCAGTTCGGCGAGTTCTCCGCGACGCTTGTCCGTGGCCAGGAACGCTGTCATGCCGGGGCGCATCCAGCCGTCAACGGACTCAAAAGAATTTGGTGACACCTTCCTGCAGCACAACAACTTGTTCGCTGACGCCGGCGGTTTTCGCTTCCTGCCGTAGCAGTTCAAGCGGTTCTTCCATCGGCTCATGGGAAAGGCGAAACGTACCATAGTGCATGGGTACCATCCATTGCGCGTGCAGGTCGAGAAATGCACGGGTTGCGTCAGCCGGATTCGCATGGACATTTCGGAAAGAAGGAGGGTTGTATGCCCCGATGGGCAGCAGTGCTACTTCCGGAGAAAGGCGGTGGCCGATTTCGCGAAAGCCGGGGAAGTAGGCGGTATCGCCGGCATGATAAATGGAATGCTTATTGTCGCGAAGAACGTAGCCGCCATATCCGCGGTGTGCGTCGCGCAAAATACGCGCGCCCCAATGACGGGAGGGAACATGGGTCACAGTCATTTTTCCCCGGCTATAGGTGTTCCACCAATCCAGTTCGATCACATCGCGGAAGCCCAGGTCTGAAACCAAATCGGCAACGTGATGGGGAACAACAATCGTGGGCGGGTATCCCCGCT
The DNA here is from genome assembly GCA_025927855.1 of Terriglobales bacterium. GTDB lineage: Bacteria > Acidobacteriota > Terriglobia > Terriglobales > Acidobacteriaceae > JAICKN01. Next base: position 10,860 of record JAICKN010000065.1, on the reverse strand, counting down.
TGCGTTGTGTGTGCCGGACAATGGCCCGCAGCGAAGGCCGGTGGAGATGATCAAAATGCGCGTGCGTAACCAGAATCAAATCTATAGCGGGAAGATCTTGTATGCGCAGACCCGGTTTACGCAGCCGCTTTAAGACAAAGAGCCAGCGGGCAAAATTGGGATCAATAACAACGTTATTTCCGCCAATTTGCAGAAAGAAACTGGCATGTCCAATAAAGGTTACCCCCAGTTCTCCATTGGAAACAAAGTCCGGGGTATGCGTCTCTCCTATTCTGGTAGTAACAGCAGAATGTCTTACCAGGCGCCCGAATTGGCGGGCACGCTTTCGTAATCCGGCATTACTGAGAGTTGCTTTTAACATTTACCCTGGCAACGGACCTTAAACTCTCTGCCTCTACACAAGAACAAAAATTGATGAGCTTGCGGTCCAGCTAAGTCACTAGGTTTGCGATGGCGCGGTGGCAGAATGCGTTGCATTCATTCTAAAACAATCCACAGGCTCTTGCTTGACCCTCTGTCTCCGCTCGGTTCTAATCGCTTAAGACACAATGCTTGTTTAGATGAAGCTGACAGGAGAAAGATGAATGCGGGTTGGATTTTTAGGTTTGGGGATTATGGGCGGGCCAATGGCTTCGAATCTGGTGAAGGCCGGCCATGAAGTCGTCGTTTGGAACCGTACTCCGGGAAAGCAAGTTGAGGGAGCAAGAAGCGCAAGTTCTCCGGCTGAGGCCGCGCAGGGCGCAGAGGTTGTTTGGATGTGCGTAGCGGACACGCATGCGGTGGAGCAGGTACTATTCGGCGCGAATGGAGTGGAGCAATCCCTGTCCGAGGGGATGATTGTTGCCGATTCCAGCACCATTTCTCCCGCTGCGACCGCAAAATTTGCTGAACGGGTGAAAGCGCGGGGGGCGCGCTACGTGGATGCTCCGGTGACCGGTTCGAAAGCCGGAGCGCAATCCGGAACCCTGGTCTTCATCGTAGGCGGCGAAGAGCGGGACATTGAACGCCTGAAGCCGCTTTTTGCCGCCATGGGCAAAAAAATATTCCGCATGGGCAACACCGGCAAGGGGCAGGCGGCAAAGATCGCCATGAATCTCCAGATCGCGCTTATCTATGAGGGCTTCGCTGAGGGCATTACCCTGGCTGCAAAACTGGGGGTTGATCCGGGAACGCTGGTTCCGCTGATTAACGCTACCATGGTTCACTCCGGTGTGGTCGAATACAAAGCTCCCGCAGTGCTGAACCGCGATTTCACGCCTAATTTTCCTTTGCGCCTTATGCACAAAGACATCCGTCTGGCGCTTGAGGCCGCTAAAGAAGCCCGCGTGAAGCTTCCTGCTCTGGAAACGGTGGAGGAGGTTTACGAAGTCGCCGCTGAAGACGGGGATGGCAATCTCGATTTCGCGGCAACTTTAACTCTGCTGGAAAAATGGGCCGGAGTAGAAGTCAAGGGAGTGCTGGTCTGAAAATTACGCCGGAATATTTGAAATCAGGCCTGATTTGGGCAATTTCCCAAATATCAATTCAGTTACTCTGGTAAGGTTGCTATTACACAACTATTACAGTCAGCGGCGTCCTGCGCTGATATCGTAAATCTCAAGTCACGGGGCAAGACACTCATAATGCAGCTTCAATCTCTCGAACGCCGACAGCCTTCCGACAACGAAATTAATTGGATCACAACTGGCTTTATGGCCTTGTTTCATCTGGGCGCCATTGCGGCCTTGTTTTTCTTCAGTTGGAAGCTGGTCGCGCTGGCGGCCATTCTTTGGTGGATTTCCGGGAGCCTGGGGATCGGCATGGGGTACCATCGCCTGCTCACGCACCGGGGCTACAAGACGCCGAAATGGGTGGAATATTTTCTGACCACGTGCGCGACTCTCGCGCTCGAAGGCGGACCGATTTTCTGGGTGGCAACGCACCGCATCCATCACCAGTTTTCGGATGAGGAAGGCGACCCGCATACTCCGCGCGATGGAAAATGGTGGGCGCACATGGGCTGGATTCTCACCGGAAAATCCATGCACCACGAAACCACGACGCTGGCCCGCTATGTCCCTGATTTGGCGAAAGACAAGTTCCACGTGTGGATCACCAAATACCACTATGTTCCGTTGACTTTGCTGGGAATTGCGCTGTTGGTATTCGGCGGCCTGCCCATGCTGCTTTGGGGAATATTCCTCAGGACCGTCGTGGGCCTTCATTCCACATGGATGGTCAACTCCATTACTCACACCTGGGGAAAACGCCGTTTTGCGACACGCGATCTTTCCACCAATAACTGGTTCGTTGCCCTCTTGACCTTTGGCGAAGGGTGGCACAATAATCATCACGCCCATCCGGTTTCTGCACGGCATGGCTTGAAGTGGTATGAAATTGATTTCAACTGGTATGGAATTTGGGCATTGCAAAAGCTTCATCTGGCCCGCCACATCTATCGGGTGAAGCTGACGAGCCTGCCTTCAACGCCGCCGCTGGCGAATTCAGCGGCCGCGCTTGACTTGGCACCGCAAACCTCACCGGCTGCCTCCGCCGACTGATTCTTCATCATCGCTGTTTTAGATTCCGGCGCCTCGGCGTGTCTCTACGCAGGTTAGAATCTTTCCATGCGGATTGTGAGCCGCCGCCGGGCCACGATTTTCTTTCTCGCTCTCGGAGTGTCTCTGGCCGCGATAGCCGTAGCCGTGGGCAGCGGCTGGATCCTGCTGAATTGGCGTTTTGACGTGAAGGTTGTGCTGGGTGTGATCTTCTTTGGAGCGATCACAGCCGGAATTATTCTGAACACTACCTTCCTGCTGCGCGAAATCCGCCGTAATGAACAGCACGACAGCTTTATCAATGCAGTGACGCACGAGCTCAAAACTCCTATTACCTCCACCCGCCTCTATTTGCAAACCCTCCAGCACCGGGACGTCGGCGAGGCGCAGCGGCGCGAATTCTACAGGCTGATGCTCGATGATTGTGACCGCCTTTTGACGACAGTCGAACAAGTGCTCAAGGCCGGGGAAGCAGGGCATAAATATGGCCCGCATCATCGGACGCCGCTAGACTTTGGCCAGTTGGTGGGCGAATGTATTGAGATTGCGCGGGCGCGTTACCATTTGCAATCCGGGTCCATACACTATGACCATGCGCTCGACCATAGCGGCAAAGCGGGCGTGAATGGAGACCCTGAGGAGTTGCGTACTGCGGTGGCGAATGTGCTGGACAATGCGGTCAAATATTCAGGCGGAGAGGTGAATATTCGCGTTCGCCTCGACGCGCCGGATGAAAAGCGTATAGCTTTGACTGTGCAGGATTCCGGTATCGGCATTCCCGACGCCGATCTAAAGCGGGTGTTTAAGCGTTTCTACCGCGCTTCAAACCATTCGGCGAAGGTGAATGGAACCGGACTGGGACTTTTTATTGTCCGCTCCATTGCGCGCAAGCACGGCGGCCGCGCTTTTGCCGAAAGCGAAGGCGAAGGCCGGGGAACCACCGTCACCCTCGAGCTGCCAAGGAGTCCCCTATGAGCCGGGTGCTGATTGTGGAAGATGAAACCCACCTTGCCCAGGGCCTGCAATTTAATTTGGAAGCGGAAGGGCACGAAGTGAAGGTGGCGAGCGACGGTGAATCGGCGCTGCTGCATCTTTTGCAGACAAATGGAAAGTTTGACGCCGTTGTGCTCGATGTAATGCTTCCTGGGAAAGACGGATTTGCCGTAGTCAGTGAGCTACGCGCGGCGCGCAATTACATCCCCGTTCTCATGCTCACCGCGCGCAGCCGCCCTGAGGATGTGCTCAAAGGCTTCGCTTCCGGCGCGGATGATTATCTCCCCAAACCGTTTGAGTTGGCGATTTTGATTGCTCGTTTACGGGGGCTCCTGCGCCGCCGCGAGTGGATGCAAAACGACGGAGCAATTGCGCAGAATGGATCTGCCGCTGACGCTGACACATTTTCTTTCCAAGGCAAGACCATTGATTTCGGAAAGCTCGAACTTCGCGCCAATGGTGCGACCACCAACCTCACGCTCATGGAAGCCCAGCTATTGCGGCACCTGGTGCGGAACGCCGGGCGCGTGGTCTCCCGTAAGTCCATTCTGGAAGATGTGTGGGGTCTGCACGAGGACACAGATACGCGCGCGATTGACAACTTTATTGTGCGTTTGCGGCGGTACATCGAAGAGAATCCGGCCAAACCACGCCACTTGCTGACAGCGCGCGGAATTGGCTACCGCTTTATCGCCGAACTGGGAAAAGAATGAACCGGGAATAACTTCAGGCGTTGGCTTTGATCATCTGCTCGGCGTGTTTCAATGATGTTTCGGTGAGCTTGGCCCCGCTCAGCATGCGCGCGACTTCTTCGGTCCGCTCCTCACCGGTAATCATGCGGACTGAAGTCCGCGTGCGCCCGGCGCTTTCTTTTTTCTCTATTACATAGTGATGGTCCGCGAAGGTGGCGATCTGCGGAAGGTGCGTAACGCAGAGGACCTGGTTGGCGCGCGCCAGAGCCTTCAATTTCTTCCCCACAGCTTCAGCTGCGCGGCCCCCAATTCCGATATCAATTTCATCAAAGACCAGCGTACGCTGCGCACTGGAATCTTTCCTGGTTTTGCCGCTTCCCGCCTCTATGCTGGCTTTTAGCGCCAACATCACGCGGGACAACTCTCCTCCAGAGGCAATTTGCTCCAGAGGGCGCGGAGGCTCCCCCGGATTGGTGGATATGAGATAACCAGCCTCATCGAAACCTGAGGGCCGCCAATTTACCGGGTCATCGGTGCCGCTGACTTCAATGTGAAAACTGGATTTCATCGCAAGTTGATTGACTTCGGTTTCCACGAGCTTTTCCAGCTTGCGCGCCGCGGCATAACGTTTTTTGGAAATCGCATGGGCCACTTGCAGGTAGCTTTCAGCTGCGTGCGCCAGGTCCACTTGCAATCGTTTTAGTACTTCATCTTTATTTTCTGTTTCGGAAATTTTCCGGCTGACCTCCTCGCCTAGCCGGATTACCTCGGCCAGCGTGGGGCCGTATTTTCGTTTGAGGCGGTCAAGCAGCGCGAGGCGGTCCTCAACTTCGGACAAATGCTCGGGCGAAGCCTCAATCCCCCCGGCGTAGTCGCGCAGATTTGCGCCTACATCTTCAATGCTGATGCGCGCAGCATCGAGCGCCGCCAGTGCTTCCTGAAATTTAGGTTCAAACCGGGCCAATTCTTCCACATGCTTTTGCGCGGCGCGCAATTTTGCCGAAGTGGAAGCATCGCCCTCATACAGCAGATCGAATGCCTGCATGGCCGCCGAATAAATTTTCTCCGCATTCGCCAGGACGCGCTTTTCGGTTTCCAGCTGCTGGTCTTCTTCCGGCTTCAGCCTCGCCTCTTCAATTTCGCGTTTTTGAAAATTCCAAAGGTCAAGCAGGCGCACGCGGTCTTGTTCGTCCCGCTGGAAATCTTCTATGCGGGAAGCTACTGCTTTCCATGCACTGAAAGCTTCCTGCAAAGCTTCCAACTGTGTTCCCGCGTAGGAATCCAGCAGAGACAAACGCGCGTCCGCATCGAATGACAGCAAAGACTCATTTTGGGCGTGGATGTTGGCCAGATGCGGCGCAAGCTGTTTGAGCACGGCCACGGTCGCGGGCTGATTATTTACGAATACACGGCCCTTGCCCCCGGCTGCAATCTCGCGCCGCAAAATGACTGAACCATCGTCATCGGCATCAATACCGTTCTGTTCGAGCACGGCTGCGACAGCTTTCGCGCGTTCGGCTTCTGCCTCGAAAACTGCCGAGACAACGGCCTTTTCCGCGCCTATGCGCACCACGTTGCTTGACGCTTTTTCGCCGAGCAGCAGTGCCAAAGCGTCAATCAGGATGGATTTGCCCGCGCCGGTTTCGCCGGTGAGCAGGTTCAGGCCTGTGGCGAATTCCACCGCCACATTATCAATCACCGCGTAGTTCTCAAGCCGCAGTTCGACGAGCACCTGTGTTCCTGGGAAACAGAAGTTGAGCGCAGCATAACATGAAAATGCTCTGGCGAGGCCGGCCACAGCATGACAAATCTCCTGCAGGACAAACTGCTGGATGATATTCAGCCGGATAACAGAAGCGGAACGGGAAGTCGTGCAGCGTCGCGCACAAAAATGGCACCAAACTAACCAACAAACCTTGCCAACTGCTTCCATTCACAGCGTGTTACTCTCATTTTGCTCTGGTTTTTCGCCACGAACACACGCGTGGCTTTGCAAAAAGACAATCTCCGGCGATTGCTGCGCACTGTAGAAGCGCTCTCCGACCTTGGGCCGGTGATCACGGCTGAACGCGATTTTTCACAATGCGCGCAGGCCATGCTCTCCGTTGTGCGCGAGGCGGGCGGCGCGCGTGAGGCTGCGCTTTTTGCCCTCCACGACCGTCCTTCCTTATTGCGGTCATTGGCCTCTGAGGGGTTTGCTCTCATGCCGGACCCGGCGGTGGTACCGCTTCTCCCCAAACATATTCACGCGCTGACCACCCTGCAAGGGCCAACAATCCTCGATGCCGCTTCCTATGAGATTTACCTGAGCTCCAATGGCAATGTCGCCCCCGAGCTGTTCAAATGCATTGCCCCTCTCAAAACCGGCGGCAAATTGGTGGGCATGGTTGCGCTGGGACGGCGCGAAGGCGAAGCATTGTATGATCCTGGGGAATTCGAAGCGCTGGATTTACTGTGTCATTACGTTGCTCTCGCCATCCAGAACCATTCTTTGAGCCAGACGTTAACTCAGCGAGTTTCGGAAAATTTACGGTTGCTGGCCTCTCTGCATGGTTTCTATGACAACGCTTTGCAGGCCTTTGCCGCTGCGATTGATGTGAAGCATGTGAACGTCCATGGGCATTCGCTGCGAGTGGGCCGTTATGCTGCGGCCATTGGAGAAGCGATGGGCATGGAACCGGGCGAAGTCGCGGCGCTGCGCGCGGCCGGATATTTGCACGATATTGGCAAGGTGGCCGTAGACAAACGGCTGTTTGGCAAGCCGACTGCGCTCGATCCCGATGAATTTCGCGAGATGGCAGACCACACCGTGGTGGGACATCAGATCGTTACCGGCATTGAATTCCCCTGGCCGCGCATCCCGGAGATCGTCCGCTGGCATCACGAGCGCGCCGATGGCTCCGGTTATCCCGATTCATTGATGATGCAGGATGTGCCGATCGAGGTCCGCGTGGTGGGTCTGGCGGATACCTTCGACGCCATGATGAGCGAGCGTCCCTACAGGGAATCGCTAACGCTTGGAGGCACATTGAGTGAAATTGTACGCATGACCCCGCAGAAGTTTGATCCTAATGTGGTCCAAGCGCTGCTCGTGCAGGTCCGCCGCGATTCCGTGGGAAGCAATCGTATCGCATTTCTTGAAGACCGTGCCGCGTTGAATCTCGCCCCCACCGACGTTGATCATTTGGCTGCGACTTTGCAGCATAAAATGAGCAATGGACGGCTGTATCTAACCTAATTGTGCCGTATTTTGTGTGCCTTGCATTTGCTGACCCCTTCCCAAAAGTAATCTTAATCACAACAACTTTTTATCCGTCACGGGTTAATAATTGAAAGCACATTCTTCTTGAGGAGCAGCGATGTCAAGAAGCAAGCTCTTGTTTATCTACCTGCTGGTTGTGGCTGGGCTTATTACGGTGGAGCTGGCGTTAGGGAAGAAGAAACAAGTCTCTTCCCAAATGGATGATCAGAAGCGCGCCTTGCACGCTCTGAACCGACTTTCTTTTGGGCCGCGACCAGGAGATGTGCAGCGCGTTGCCGCCATGGGCGTAGATAAGTGGATTGACCAGCAGTTGCATCCTGAAAAAATCGACGATAGCGCGCTCGATGCCCACCTGGAGCCTTTTCGCACCTTACGCATGGATACGCGAGAGATGGTGCAGAATTTTCCTCCGGCGCAGGTCATAAAAGCGGTTGCGGACGGCAGGCAGCCCATGCCATCCAATCCGGTGAAGCATGCGATTTATATGGCGCAGATGGAGAAGTACGAAGAGCGCCTGGAGAAGAAGCAGGCAGATGCGCCGCAGCCTGCTGCCAGCGTCGAAACTGCTCAAGCAGCCATGACTTCGCAATCCGCGGCGGCGGAAGGCGCAGAGCCGGACAATGCAGCTTCCGGAGAGATGCGGCCTGCGATGGCGTCAGAGGCTACGGTAAACCTTCCTGCCGCTAGCGCCCCAGAAAACGACCGCCGTGAAGAGAGGCAAGAGGCGCGAGCGGAGGTGCAGGAGTTAGCGGCGCTGTCTCCTGACCAACGGTTTAAAAGCATTCTTGGCATGTCATCGGATAAGCAAATCGCATTGGCCTCGCTAAGAGGCATTCCGCAGGAGGAATTGCTGCAAGGGATGAAACCCGAGCAGCAGGAGACCGTGATGGCATTAGGCAATCCTCAACAAGTAGTTGGGGAGGAATTAATGCAGGCCAAGCTCTTGCGGGAAATTTATAGCGAGCGTCAATTGCAGGAGGTGATGGATGATTTCTGGCTCAATCACTTCAACGTGTTTGTAGGGAAGGGAATTGACCGCTACTTCCTCACAAGCTATGAGCGTGATGTGATCCGTCCTCATGCGCTGGGAAAATTTGAAGATTTGCTGGTGGCCACGGCGCAAAGTCCAGCCATGTTGTTTTATCTCGATAATTGGCTAAGCGTAGGGCCGAATTCGGATGCTGCGCTGGGAATTCCGAAAAGGCGAGTCAATGCCGCCTGGCGCGGGCGGCGTTTTCCGGGAAATCGTCTCCCTGCAAATCGCAGTGCCGCGAAGCAGGCCAATAACCGCCGGGGATTAAACGAAAATTATGGCCGCGAACTGATGGAGCTGCACACGCTCGGCGTGAATGGCGGGTACGCGCAAAAAGATGTGATCGAAGTGGCGCGCGCATTCACTGGCTGGACGCTGAAACAGCCGAACCAGGGCGGCGGTTTTTATTTCGACGAGCGCATGCACGATCCCGGCGTGAAGATTGTGCTCGGCCACAAGATCAAGCCGAATGGCGAAAAAGAAGGCCTCGAAGTCTTACATATTCTTGCGCATAGCCCCGCGACCGCGCACTTCATTTGCAACAAGCTGGCAATGCGGTTCGTCTCGGACGAACCTCCTCCGTCGCTGGTGGACCGCATGGCCCAGACCTTTTTGAAAAAAGATGGAGACATCCGAGAAGTGCTCAAGACGATGTTTGATTCTCCGGAATTTTGGGCGCCGGAATCATATCGCGCAAAAGTAAAAACTCCGCTGGAATTCGTAGTTTCAGCAGTGCGTGCGAGCGGTGCCGATGTAACCGATGCGCGTCCACTCATACGCCAGCTTCAAATAATGGGAATGCCGCTCTACGGAATGCAGCCGCCAACGGGTTATTCGATGAAGGCAACTGCCTGGGTCAATTCATCGGCGCTGCTGGATCGCATGAACTTCGCGCTTGCGCTGACTTCTGGAAGGTTAAGGGGGATTGAAGCCGACGTAGCACATACGCTCGGTGAGAACAATCCGGCAGAGAGCGGAGAAGATGCACTACTTGCGCTGGAAGCGAGTTTGCTCAATGGAGAAGTTGCGAAACAGACACATGACACGATTGAGGCGCGGTTGCAGAACCCCAAGATCAGCCAGCGCAGGCTGGATGATCCGGCGCGTCCGCCAAACATGAATGTAATTGCAGGATTGCTGCTGGGCTCGCCGGATTTTCAGCGGCGGTAACATGGAAGGTTGAAGCTGAAAGCGAGGTTTTATGTCCATTACACGCCGGGTATTTCTTCGTAATAGCGCATTGGCTGTTGTCGGGACCACTGCGGTGCCAAGTTTTTTGACGCGGGCCGCTTATGGCGCGGCTGAACCGGCTTCACGGACGAAGCGGCTCGTAGTGATCTTTCAGCGCGGCGCTGCCGACGGCTTGAATATTGTTGTTCCCCATGGAGAGCAGGCTTATTACGCCATGCGCCCATCCATCAACATTCCACGCAATCAAGTTCTTGATCTTGATGGATTTTTCGGGCTGCATCCTTCGCTTTCCCCATTTATGCCGTTATGGCAACAAGGGCATTTGGCGATTGTTCATGCGGCTGGATCGCCCGATCCCACGCGTTCGCACTTCGATGCACAAGACTTCATGGAATCGGGTACGCCCGGCATAAAAGCCACAGAGGACGGCTGGCTGAACCGCACGATCCATTCGTTGCCAGTGACGCAAGATGAAGCATCATCTGAATTTCGCGCAGTGGCGATGGGACCATCATTGCCGCGAATTCTTACCGGGCCTGAGCCGGCTCTCGCCATCAACAACATCAATGATTTCGGTGTGGGCGGACGCAATCCCAACGCGGCCCCGATCGCAAATACTTTTGAAGCGATGTATGCGCAATCGGTGGACTCGGTTTTGCACGGTACGGGGCAGGAAACTTTCGAAGCGGTAAAAATGTTGAAGTCGGCTGATCCGCAGAAATACAAGCCAGCGCCGGGAGCAAATTATCCACGCGGCCGTTTTGGCGATGGCCTCGGTCAGCTTGCGCAATTGATTAAGGCCAACCTAGGAGTGCAGATCGCCTTCGCCGATATTGGCGGCTGGGACCATCACGTGAACGAAGGCAATACGCAGGGACAATTGGCGAATGTTCTGCGCGACTTCTCGCAGTCGTTGGCGGCATTCTGGATTGATTTGGGAGACTTGGCGGAAGACACGGTCGTAGTCACCATGTCGGAGTTTGGCCGCACCGCGCGCGAAAACGGCAATCGCGGCACCGACCACGGCCATGCCAACGTGATGTTCGTGCTGGGCGGTCCGGTGAAAGGTGGCAAGGTCTACGGACGCTGGCCCGGGCTGGATCAATCGCAACTCTACGAAGGCCGCGATCTGGCCCTCACCACCGACTTTCG
>JAICKN010000174.1 GCA_025927855.1 Terriglobales bacterium | reverse complement strand
TTATCCGCCCACTGGATGAAGTATGGAACGTTGGGTGCGTCGGTGTGGCCGCCGTCATCCTGCCGCCAGGCGAGTTCGCCATCGAGCAGGCCGACGTTCACGCCCGGCATCTTGGCGGTGTGGTAGTCCTCGGTGACTCCAATGTCTTTCGCGCCGAGCAAGCGGTACACCTCGCCCGCGGCCACGGTCGCCATGTAGCTGCCCTGATGGTCGAGCCATTTGGCATCGCCTTTTTCCGGAATGCCATAACTGATAAAGACCAGGCGTGGCGCGCAAAGCGCGATGAGTTCATTCGAATCCACCGGCAGATCTTTGGCGGTCTTGCTGCCGAAGGTCGCGTCGGAGGCTCCATACTTCAGGAAGTTTCCAGCCATCCAGTGGTACTCACCGGCGCCGGTGAGGTTTTCGACGGCTTCTCCCCAATTGCGCCGCATGGGAGTAGCTCCGCCTTTGCCGGAGGAACCGATGAGGCCCATGTAGAAGCGCGGCTCATAAGCCATGGTGACGAGCGCAGCCTTACCGTAGCGGGAGACGCCTTCGATGCCGACGTGTTTCGCATCCACGGCCGGGTCCGTTTCGAGATAGTCGAGACCACGCGCGGCACCCCAGGCCCAGGCGCGAAGAGCGCCCCAGTCATCCGGCTTGCGCGGTTGCCCTTTGTTGACGAGGCCAATGATTCCACGGGTAAGGCCCGCGCCATTGTCGGCCTGAACGCTCGAGGGATCGAGTTCCGCATATCCCCACCCAGCCGCAATCAACTCTTGTTCACGGGAGGGAGGCTGGCCGGGACGGAAACCTCCGAAGCCGGCGAAAGGAGGCGCAAGAATCGGCTCGTAGGCAGGATATTTTTCGAAAATTTGTTTTATCGCGGGATCGCTGGCCGAAAGCATGTCTTTCAACTTGCTATTAATTTGTTCGAGCTCGTCTTCTGTAGGTTGAACAGGACCGGGAAGCGCGGCGCGGCCAAACATCATGAGCAAAGGAACGGGGCCCGTCGCATTGGCGGGAGTGACCACGACCATCTTAATGTTCACGTTGATTGCCGGATACGAAGAGTTGTCCACGTGGCCGATGAGCTTTTTCGAAATGACCGGCGTAAAGCCCATGCGCTCGCGTTCGTTGACTTCAACCGTCCATGTCACCTTCGGCACATGCCGGGGAAGGCGTCCATATTCTTCGCGCGACATATCTTCCACAATTTGGGGACGACGCTTGGTCCACCACATGGCGGGAGTCGTGACCTTCTGGCCATCTTTCATGGTCAGCGCATCGGGATAATCCGGATAGGGATTCGCGGTAGCGGGATCGTAATTCGCATGGTTGGGATCGGACTCATTGCCGCTGGGGCCGGGACGAAGAGCTTTGATGCCGAGCTGCTCCATCATGTTCTGATGGTCCTGCTCGGAGGTGAAATTCACAGGCGGCGGCAACTGGCCGGCGTTCGAGGCGCTTTGCGCTGCTGCGCTGCCGGCGAATGCCAACAGAAATAGGAAGCTGAGGACAGACGGGATGTGATACCGCACTCTGCGAAGAACGAACGAGGTGAGCATTGAGATTTTCCCTGATACCACGGTTTTGTTGTTGATGCGAACGAAAGATGTCTGTAGTCTACTCCGCTGGATAGATGTATGGACATCGCTCTTATGAAAAGAAATGTAAAGATTTTTTGCCTTATTGTCATTGCCTGCAATCTGTCTTTATTAGGATTTGCCAGAACGAAACATACCGTGCCTTCGCCGGAATGGCTGGGCACATGGGCCACATCGCAACAGATTCCTGAGCCGCGCAACTCGCTTGATCCGAACGATCTGCAGGACGCAACTCTGCGCCAGATTATTCATCTTTCCGTGGGCGGCAAGATGCTGCGCGTACATCTCTCTAACGCATTTGGCATAGAGCCGCTGCACCTGACCTCAGTGCATATTGCCAAACCGCTCTCTCCGGCGGGTGCAAAAATCGATCCTGCAACGGACAAGGCACTGACTTTTGCCGGAAGGGGAGATGTGACGATTCCGGCGGGCGCGCAATATATTTCTGATCCCATCGAATATCCGGTAGCGGCGCTCTCGAATCTGGCGATCACGATCCATATGGAAACACCGCCGCTGCAGCAGACCGGGCATCCGGGGTCGCGCTCGACGTCGTATCTTGCACATGGCGATTTGGTTTCCGCCGTTGATTTGCCGAATGCGAAAACGATGGAGCACTGGTACTGGATCAGCGGCGTGGATGTAAACGCGCCTGCGGGGGCCGCGGCTGTGGTGGTACTGGGCGATTCCATTACCGACGGTCATGCGACTACAACCAACGGCAATGACCGCTGGACGGATGTATTGGCCGAGCGGTTGCAGGCTTCGGCTTCGACGCGAATGATTTCTGTGCTGAACCAGGGTCTGGGCGGAAATCGTCTTCTTCTGGATGGACTGGGGCCAAATGCGGTTTCCCGCATAGATCGCGACATTCTCGCGCAGCCAGGTATCAAATATGTGATCGTTCTGGAAGGCGTGAACGATTTGGGCGTGGCATGGGGAAGACCCAACGCATCGCACTCCGCGCACGATGCTCTGGTGCACCAGATGATTGGCGCCTATAAGCAGATTCTGCTGCGCGCTCATGAGCATGGCATTAAAGTGTTTGGGGCGACCATCCTTCCTTATGGCGGCTCATTTTACAATCGCTCCAATGCGGCGGAAGAAGCGGACTGGAGGGCCGTCAATGACTGGATTCGCGCGTCCGGGCACTTCGATGCGGTGATTGATTTCGCAAAAACCATGGCAGACCCGGCTCATCCCGATGCGATGCTCCCTGCTTATGATTCGGGCGACCATCTGCATCCCGGCCCGGCAGGATACCGCGCTATGGGAGGAGCGGTGCCGCTATCATTGTTTGAGAAATAAGATTTGAGAAATAACTTTCGCGCAATGTTCTGCTGGAACATCCGCAATTTAGGGAGCAATTTATGCGAAGGCGAGAGCGGCGTTTTGCGATGCTGCTGCCATTTGAAATTCTTATTTGCCTTCTACTCGCGGCAGCGATGGCCAGCGCGCAATCTGCAAGGGAGAATGCAGCTTCCAATGATGCGACCAGCAAGATTCCCACCGTGCGATTTGCAAATGGCGTTGGGCAAATTTTGGTGCACGGCAAGCCATTCCTCATTCTTGGTGGAGAACTGGGCAATTCTTCATCGGGAACGGCGGCGCAAGCCGACGAAATTCTCCCCAAGCTGGCGAAGATGCATTTCAACACGGTATTGGCGCCGGTGGCATGGGCGGAAATTGAACCGACCGAGGGACACTTCGATTTTTCCATTCTCGACCACTGGATTGATGTGGCGCGTCAGCACGACATGCACATCGTCATTCTCTGGTTCGGAAGCTGGAAGAATGCATTTTCGGAATATACGCCTGAATGGGTGAAGGTAGATACGACACGGTTTCCACGGGCGATTTCCGCGGAAGGATTGCCCACAGAAATTCTCTCTACGTTTGGCAGCGAAACCATGCGTTGTGACAGCCGGGCATTCGCAGCGCTTATGCGCCATGTCCGCGAAAAAGATGCGGAGCGGCAAACCGTACTGATGGTGCAGGTAGAAAATGAAATGGGGTTTCTGGGCCGGGGCGGAAGGGACCGCTCCGCGGCGGCGAACCAGGCATTTGAAAACCCGGTACCCGCCACACTGGTGCAATCGCTCAAGAAGAACCGCCTGAAGATGGCGCCGGAACTCGCGGCGAATTTCAACCCCGAAGGGCGCACATGGAAGGAGATGTTCGGCGCGCCGGCGGATGAAGCTTTTATGGCATGGCATTACGGCATCTATGTGAATCAGGTCATGGAGGCGGGCAAAAAAGAATACGCTCTGCCCATGTATATGAATGCCCAGCTACCCGCGCCGGGCGAACGTCCGGGAGATTATCCCAGCGGCGGGCCGAATCCGTACAACCTCGACATCTACCGCGCTGCGGCTCCGGCAGCAGATTTCTACGCGCCCGACATCTATTGGCCCAACTTTGATTATTGGGTGCAACGCTACAAAGCCGCCGGAAATCCGGCTTTTATTCCGGAGGCGCGCCTTGAATCGGGAGCCGCCAACGCTCTTTATGCATATGGTGAAGGATTGGCCTTCGGGTTTTCTCCTTTTGACGTGGATTCATTGCCGCTGGTGGAGAATAAGCCGGAAGCACATCCGACCATGGGTGACGTGTATGGCACGCTGAGCAAGCTGAGCAATGAAATCTTGCAGGCCCAACAGGAGCACAAGATTCGGGGACTCGCTTTGCATGTTTCAAGCTTGCGACCGCGGCAAACGGTTTCTCTCGGGGGATATCTTTTTCAGGCGACGCTTTCCCGCAGCTGGGCAAGCAATGCGCTCGCTACCAATGATGGGGCCATGATGATCTTGCAGACCGGCGCGAATGAGTTTTACGTCGTGGGCAATGGGTTATCGGTCACTTTCTTCCGCGACCCGGATATTGATGACCAGGTAGCGGGCATCGCGGGCATTGAGCGGCTATCCAGCAACAATGGAACATGGCAGGTTGTGGGCGAGTTGAACGGAGACCAAAGCGACCAGGGCCGGCGGCTCCTGATGGCTGCGCACGAAATGAATGTGTATCGCGTAAAGCTGTATAGCTATAAAAGAGACCCGGCTGCACGGTAATGTGAAAATTCTGGGCCAGGATTCAATTGAAGGAGAATGATGGCTAAAAAGCAAACATCCATGGAGAAATCTTCGGGCAGCTCGCAGTCGGCGAATTCTTCATCTGGAAATTCCTCCAGCGAGCCGGTGCTTTCGCAATCCAAAGTATTCCCGTTGGACCAGTTGCCGATGCGGACCATGCCCAACGGGGGCAAAAGCTGGGACATTCTTCACGGCAGGCTGGCCACGGGAGAAATCGTGGCCATGCATGAATCCACACAGCCTGCCGGAACGCCTGCCAATAAGGCGCACGAGATTAAACATTCGGAATTTATTTTTGTACGCGAGGGCACGCTCGATTTTCAATATGACGGCAGGTCGGAGCGGGTCAGCGCCGGAGGCACAATTTTTGTGGCGTATGGCACGATGCATACCGTCCGCAATGTGGGCGATGGGCCAGCGACTTATTTTGTAATCGCAATTGGCGGAGATACGAAGTAGGAGTTTTGGCTCAGAGTAGAACGATTTTGAAATACGTCCATGCCTGATTGGGAAATGATCGAGGAGAAAATCATATGGACAAAATGAACCGCCGTGAACTTTTCGTTGGCCTCTCTGCTTTTGCCGCCTTAGGCAGTGTTTTGTCCTTCGCGCAGGAAAAAGATTCGGGCAACTCCGGCATGAGCATGTCCGTTAATCCCGCGATGCGCAAAAGCGCCGTGCTCTCCCACTCAGAGACATTCCAATATGACAGGCTCCCGGTAATCAAGCTGCCCAATGGCGGCACCCAGCGGAGGGTCATCAGCGGCACGCTCGTGACTGGAGAATTCGTCGAAGTACATGAGACAATGCTGCCCGCCGGAAAGATGCCGCACGCGCCCCACAAGCACCGCAATTCTGAAATCCTGTTTATTCGCGACGGCAAGCTGGAATTTATCAACGATGGAAAGATTGAACCAGTCGGCCCCGGCGGAGTAGTGTTCACCGCGTCCAACGTGATGCACGGACTGAAAAATGTGGGGACAACTCCGGCGCACTATTTCGTAATTGCCATTGGCCGCGCCTAATTATTGCTGTAGGCTCGGCGATCCTATATGAGCAGGGTTAGCATTCAGTAATCCCGCCTCCTCGCCTTTGTAAAGTCTTGTAAGTTTCCTGTTCACATCTCAATTCACAAGCGTAAAATGACCAGTTTTCAATTTGGCTGTTTGTTTTTGCCGCGAACTTATCTGTAACTGAACCGGCGTCGAGGAGGTCCCCTTGTTTAAGTTGCGTATGGCTGCGTGCTGTTCAGCTTTAGCTTTGTTCGCATTGGTTTTGTATAGTCCGGCACAGGATTCGTCCCCTAAGGACTCATCCCAGAGGGCAGCGCAGGCAAAATCGGCGGGACACTCTGCCACTCAATCTGCGCCTTCCAGCAGCACCGCTGCAACAGCGGACGCTGCTCCTGAAGTCGCGCTTACCTTCGATGACCTTCCGGTGCATGGGCCTTTGCCCGGGAAGGTGACGCGCGAGGATATTGCCAACAGTATTATTCATGCTTTGCAGGCAGCTAAGATTCCTCCAACATATGGCTTTGTGAATGCCCAGCGCATACAGGAAGACCCTTCCACGGAGCAGGTGTTGAAATTATGGCGAAATGCGGGCTTTCCATTGGGCAATCACACCTTCTCGCACATGGACCTGAACTCCAACACGACGGAAGCTTTCGAAAAAGATCTTGAAGCCGACGAACCTATTCTCAAAAAGTACATGGATGGTCAGGATTACCGCTGGTTGCGCTTCCCTTTCCTGCATGAAGGAAAAAACCCGGAGCAGCACAAGGAAATCGAAGATTACCTGAAGAAGCGCGGATACGAAGTCGCCGAAGTCACGCTAAGTTTTGGCGACTATCTCTATAACGAGCCGTATGCGCGTTGTGTAGCGAAAAATGATACGCAGGCGATTGAGTGGATGAAGAAAAGCTATCTCGACGGCTCAATCGCAGACCTCGATCACGCCGAACAGGTTTCCAAGCTAGTGTATGGCCGCGACATTAAGCACGTCATGCTGTTGCATATTGGCGGTTTTGACGCAATCATGATCCCCAGCCTGATTAACACACTAAAGCAGCACGGCGTGAAACTTATCTCATTGCAGGATGCGGAGAGCGATCCGGCTTATGCCACGAGCGCGCAATTGCCGGGCGTGTGGCAAGGGACATTTTTGCAGCAGATGATGGTGGAGCGCCATATTACGCCGCCTCCGGGTGGCGGAGAAAATGTAGG
>JAICKN010000206.1 GCA_025927855.1 Terriglobales bacterium | reverse complement strand
TTTCCTTCGGCGATTTCGATTGGGTGCTCCTGTTCTTCGTGCTGATCATCTGCGCTCTGGGAGTGCTCGAGATTCGCAGCGCCACCGAGCACACCAAATTCGCCGGCTCCCATATCCGCCAAATCTATTGGGTTCTGAGCGGCGTAGCCTGCATGTTTATTGTGAGCCTGGTTAACTACCAGGTGCTGCTTGAGCAGGCGCACTGGTTCTACATCGTCGCGCTGGCTTCGCTCATGTCGGTGCTGGTGTTCGGGCAAAAATATCTGGGCGCGCGCCGCTGGGTCAAATTGCCGGGAGGAATGCATTTTCAGCCATCGGAATGGGTCAAACTCATTTTGATTCTGGCAATGGCAAAGTTCTTCGCGGATTTGCATGACCGGGAGCTCTCCTGGCCCGATTTTCTAAAAGCTGGCGCAATCGTAATTTTCCCCATGCTCATGGTGCTCAAACAGCCGGATTTGGGCACATCTCTGACTTATCTCCCCATTGCTGTAATGGGAATCTTTCTGGGCGGGCTACGGTGGCGGCAGGGACTAACAGTCGTTCTGCTGGCTGCGATCGCCATAGGGACTGTGTTTTTTGTGCCGCGCGTTCACGTGCTCAAGTCTTATCAGAAGGCCCGTCTTACCAGCTTCCTTGAGCCGGATGCCGATAGCCACGGCTCAGGCTACCAGGTCATACAGTCTTTGATTGCGGTGGGTTCGGGAGGAATTTGGGGCAGTCAGGGAGGTTCCCAGACCCATCTGTCGTTTTTACCCGTCCCGCAAACCGACTTTATTTTCGCGGCTTTTGCCGAAGAACACGGATTTGTGGGCGCGCTCTTGCTCTTACTGTTATACTTTATCGTGCTGATGCGCCTCATCCAGAACGCGCAGACAGCGCCTGATCGCGCTGGTACGTTTCTGGTAATGGGTGTGGTGGCGGTGCTTAGCTTCCATATTCTGGTCAACGTCGGCATGGTGGTGGGCTTTATGCCTGTTACCGGAATACCTTTGCCGTTAATGAGTTACGGCGGGTCTTCTGTCCTGTTTATGTTTTTGGCGCTGGGAATTGTCATGAATGTTCGTATGCGCCGGTTTGTGAATTGAAGCAGGACGCATTTGCTAAAGATCAAAAAGATCTAACGATCAACGAAGTGTTGTAACCGCCTCCGTGGCGGAAAAAGATTACGATGGCCCTCGCGTAAAGAAGGGCAACTCACTGGCCGCATGAATTGAAGGCCGGGCAGGATTGAAAGCTGGCGCAACCGGGCAGGTAACGGCCCCTTCGCATTCCCCAGGGTGGGAATCGCGAGAGAGCGGTCACAAACCTGGACAACGCCAAGATGCGATAAGTGCGAAAGATTCCTAAGCGTGGGCTGCGGATTCCGCCTCAATTGAAGTCCGAGGTGAACGGGCTGCTCTGTCTGGAGCGGGCCTTCGCGATGTTCCATTCCTTCCTGTCCTCTTCTGTTTGCGTCCGGTGAAATTCCGCGCCTGATTAGCGCGGAACCGGAGTTTGCATGATTAAAGAATTATTTGTGTCTTCCACCCCGCACGAAACCAAGGTCGGGATTACCGAAGATGACCTGCTCGCCGAAATCTACCTGGAACGTGAAAACGAATACACCCTGGCCGGATCCATCTACAAAGGCCGGGTGACCCGCGTTCTCCCGGGAATGCAATCAGCTTTTGTGGATATTGGCCTGGAACGCGATGCGTTTCTCTACGTCTCCGACTTCATGGAACTGGAAGACCAGGATGATGTGGATGTGCTTCCCACGAACGGAAATAACGGTCATACGGAACAACCAAAATTTGAAAGGCAAGCGCAGCCGGAGGATGCTTCCGGCGAACGCAATCCTTCCAATGGCAGCGCAGCCGCCGCGGGAACCGAAGATGTAGCTTCGGCGGAGACTTCCCGCCATACAGAACCGCGACATACGGAAGCCCGTGAAGGTCGGGGTGATTGGCGGGGCCGCCGTCGCCGCCGCGGCCGCCGGGGGGAGCGCGGTCCAGTGGACTCAAAATCTAGCCGGACTGAGCAGCCGCGCGAAACTCGCCGCCCGGAGCCGCAGGCCGCTGCCGATACGCCTTCCGAACGATATGAGCCCATCCTTCTTCCGGGGGAATCCATTTCAAAATACAGACGCTACGCGCAGGCCAATCAGCCGCGTGCGGCTTCCAGCCAGAGCTCCCAGTCCCCGGGGTCTTCGGCGGAATCCGCGCCCGCGTTAGCCGCTCGTTTTCCAGAGGATGAACCGCTCTTCGCCAGCGTCGAGCCGGAAACGGCTGCATCCGCTCCCGATGTTTTGCCTGAAACCTTTGCCGGTCGCAATGCAGTTCCTGCGGAGGAAGAAGATTTAAGTGAAGAATCCACCGTCGGCTCGGAGCGATGGGACCGCGAACAGAAACGGCTACATGACATGAATGTTGCCGCAGTTTTTGGAAACGACGCCGTTGCGGACCTTCAGGCCCGCCATTCCGAAGCCCGGAACTCTGCGCGGAATTTAACAAACGATGGGGAAGATGAAGATGACTTCAACGCCGAATCTGTTTCCGGAGAACCTGAAACCCACGGTTTCCATGCTCTGGAGGAAGAAGAAATTGAAGAGGATGAAACCGACATTTCTCCCTATGTAGAAGCCGCAGAAGACCTGGATTTCGAAGAGATGGAAGAGCAGGTCCATGCCGTTGATGATTCCCATGAATCGGATGATGGCGGTTCCGCAGCGCATGACATTGCCGCTTCCCATGGTCACACTGAAGAAGACCACACGGAAGAAATAGAAGCATTTTCTGCCGAGCCGGTTTCTCCGGAAGAAGCCGAGGTCGCCGAAGCGGAAGAAACAGTGGAAGAAGAGTCAGAGGAAGAATCGGAACTGGAAGAGGCCCAGGCGGAAGCAGAAGCCCTGTTGGAGGCGGAGGCCCGTGGCGAAGGTACGGTGGACGCTCAGGCTGAAGTGCGTGGTCCTTCCCGCACTGCTGCCTATACGCAGCGCACTAAACGCGCGGGGCAGGACCGCCGTCCGCAGCGCGGCCGCCGTGGGGGAGGAGGAGCACGCCGCTTCCGCCGCCGCGAGCCCCAAAACGTTCCCCTGATCAGCGATTTGTTGAAAGAAGGCCAGGAAATCCTGGTGCAGATCGCCAAAGAACCGATCGGAAAAAAGGGCGCCCGCATTACCAGCCACATCGCGCTTCCCGGGCGTTTTCTGGTCTACATGCCGACCGTCAACCACACTGGAGTTTCACGCAAGATTGCATCCGAAGAGGAACGGCAGCGCCTGAAGAGGATCATCATCAGCGAGCGCGAAAACGGCCACGGAGGATTCATTGTCCGCACTGCGGCGCAGGGCGCCTCCGAAGATGAGTTGCGGGCCGATATCCGCTTCCTGAAGAACCTATGGAATGAAATCCGCACGCGCGCGGAAAACAGCCAGCCTCCCGCGCTGATTTATCACGATCTCAACGTTGTCGAGCGCATTCTGCGCGACCAGGTCACCTCCGATGTTTCCGTGATCTGGGTCGACAATGAACAGGAATATGAGCGCATTCTGCGCTTCGCCAACCGCTTTCAGCCCGCGCTGGTCAAGCGGGTCAAGCTCTACAGCAAGGAAACTCCGCTATTTGACCAGTTTGGATTGAGCGAAGAGATCAATAAAGCGCTCAAGTCCAAAGTGTGGCTCAAGAGCGGTGGCTACATTGTCATCAATCAAACCGAAGCGCTGGTCGCGATTGATATCAACACCGGAAAATATGTCGGCAAGACAGCGCGCCTCGAAGACACCATCGTCAAGACCAACGTGGATGCCATCAAGGAAATCGTGCGGCAAATACGGCTGCGCGACCTCGGCGGCATTATCATCATTGACTTTATTGACATGGACGAACGGCGCAACCGCCAGAAGGTCATGCAGGCTCTCGAAGAGGCGTTGCGCGCGGACCGCTCGCCCTCGAAGGTGCTGCAATTTAACGATTTCGGTCTGGTGGCAATCACGCGAAAACGCATCAAGCAATCACTCGAACGCACCATCGGTGCGCCGTGCCCCTATTGCCAGTCCACCGGCTTTGTGAAGTCGGTGGGCACCATCTGCAATGAAATTTATGTCGAGATGCGGAAAATTTCGAAGCACCTGGAGCACACGGACGTCATGCTGCGCGTGAATCCGGAAGTGGCGAAGGCGCTGAAATCCAGCAATGGCCGCCTGATGAACGAAATGGAAGAGATGACCCAGAAAACAGTCATCGTGAAGAGCGATCCCGCGCTCCACCAGGAACAGTTCGACATCAACTAAACTGGGGCAGGCCGCAAGTCTCAAGGGATGACTTGCGGCCTGCCATCTTCTCTTGAGAGCAAATGCCTCCTGCATTCATCCTCGGAATTGAAAGTTCCTGCGATGAGACCGCGGCCGCGGTGGTGTCTGCCGGCGAAAAAATGGTTTCTAATATTGTGGCTTCGCAAATTGCCACCCACCAGCCCTTTGGTGGTGTTGTCCCGGAACTCGCTTCCCGCGAACACCTGCGCGCCATCGTTCCGGTCGTGCGCCAGGCGCTGGAGAGCGCGGGCCAAACCTATCAGTCCATCGATGCCATTGCGGTTACGCAGGGGCCGGGATTGGCTGGGGCCCTGCTCGTTGGTATTACTTACGCCAAGGCTCTGGCGTTTGCCCTGGAAAAACCTTTGATCGCAGTGAACCATTTGGAAGGCCACATTCACGCCGTGCTGCTCGAAGAGCGGCAGAAGGGCGGCTTCTCCGGTGATGACGCGTCGCCCCATGGTTCCTCAGTATCCGGCGGTGAATTGAAATTTCCCGTGCTGGCGCTTGTGGTCTCCGGCGGACACACACACCTGTATTTGGCGCGGCAAAAAGCGGAAAGCTGGACCTATGAAAATGTCGGTCGCACTCGCGATGACGCTGCCGGAGAAGCCTTTGACAAAGTCGCCAAACTGCTCGGCCTGGGCTATCCGGGAGGTCCCGTCATTGACCGCCTTTCTGCTCACGGAGACGCGCGGGCGGTGAAATTTCCCGCAGTGCAACTCAAACATCCCGACCGCCGGACTTTAAGCGCAGATGCGGTTAAAACTTCTGCAACCGCGGAAGATCACGGGCCGAGATTCGATTTTTCCTACAGCGGAATCAAAACTTCGGTCCTGCGCTATGTGGAGACGCACAACATGCGCGATTCCATCGAAGCGAGACGGAAAGCGCTCTCATCCATTGCCAAGCCAAAACTGGAAGATTATCTTCTGCATTGCGACCGTGAAACCCTCAACCTGATTGCATCTTTTCAATACGCGCTCATCGAAGACCTGACCAACAAAACTCTGGCCGCCGCTCGTGAATATAACGCGGCCACCGTCTTCGTTTCCGGTGGAGTGGCAGCAAACCAGGAGTTGCGGCAGACCTTTGAGCGCAAAGCCGCCGAACAGGGACTGCCGGTATTTTTTCCTTCCCGCCCGCTTTCCACCGACAATGCTGCCATGATCGCCGCCGCAGCTTATCCCAAATACCTTGCCCGGGATTTCGCATCCATGGAATTTTCCGCTGAGCCGGGAATGGTTTTACGATAAGCTTCCGCCTCTGCGCGTCGTGAATTGCAGGCTTTTCTTATCTACTGTGCATTCGGGCCCTATAAGGTGCCCCTCTTCCTGCGCTCAACATCGGGATGAGATGGTTTTGAGAATGGAGGGAACGTACCTTTGTATTATATTTTGCGAGACTTGCGGAAAATTTACTTGCCTTTATTCGCCACCTGCAAGCGCGTTTCGGCGCGCTGCAATGCGGCTTCAGTAGAAAAATAATCGAGGTCCGGCCCGCCGTTTTTC
Organism: Terriglobales bacterium; assembly: GCA_025927855.1. Lineage (GTDB taxonomy): Bacteria > Acidobacteriota > Terriglobia > Terriglobales > Acidobacteriaceae > JAICKN01. The sequence goes on along the minus strand of JAICKN010000206.1, from coordinate 3 downwards.
AGC
>JAICKN010000234.1 GCA_025927855.1 Terriglobales bacterium | reverse complement strand
TTCAAATACGTTTCCGCCAGCTGGTAATGGGCATCGGCGAATTTTGGGTCAATTTTTATAGCATTGCTGAATTCAATGGCAGCCGCCTGGTACTGGCCTTTGGCGAAAAATGACTGCCCATTTTTCAGATATTTCTGCTTGCGCGCGTTCGGGTCGCGGGTGCACCCAACCAAGAGAATAGCCATGAGTCCTGCAAGCAGGGAAGACCGAAAATACGGGGAAAACTTCATTTACGTCTCCGAAAAGCTTGAATTTAAGGCAGCCTTGATGGGCAGTCTTGCCTAAAGTGCCTGCTTTAGGCTACTTGAAGCTTTATTATCACAAAAGTTACCCACGTCATAGTATTTGTGCGATCCTAGAAGAGTCCCCCAAAGTGCAATGCTCAGGTGTCCGTGCAGTATGGCACGTAGTAAATTAAAATGAAAATCTGCCCTGGTAACATGCGCAAGCGCGTGGTTTTGTGAAGGGGTGCGGCCGGGACCGCAGCGAGTTCAATGTATAAGCAATTTTTTGGATTACGGGCCAACCCGTTCAATGTAAATCCTGACCCGCGATTTCTCTTTCTTACGCGGCATACGGAGGAAGCGCTGGCCTGCCTGACCTATGGAATCCAAAGCCGCAAGGGATTCGTGTTGCTTACCGGCGAGGTGGGCACAGGCAAAACCACATTAATCAATAAGTTGCTTCAGTGGCTGCGTGTGCAACAGGTGGCCACCGCGTTTGTGTTCAATCCGAAAATGAACTCGGCGCAACTGCTCGAGTACATGATGACGGATTTCGGAATTCCTTGCGAAGGCCAATCCAAAAGTCAGATGCTGCGCAATTTAAACAACTGGCTTCTGGACCGCTACCGGGCGGGCGAGACCGCTGTACTTATCGTTGACGAAGCGCAGAATCTTTCCGAGCAATTGCTGGAAGAAATTCGCATGATGACCAACCTGGAGACCTTCACCGAGAAGCTTCTTCAAGTCGTGCTGGTTGGCCAGCCCGAATTAGAGCAGAAACTCCGGCAGCCCCAGCTTCGGCAGTTGCGGCAAAGATTGACGCTTCGCGCCAAAACTTTTCCGCTTACTCCGGAGGAGACCAAATCCTACATCACACAGCGCCTGCGTATTGCCGGATCGAATGGCCAGCCGATCTTCGAGCCGGAAGCGATGGACGCTATTCACCGCTTCTCCGGCGGAATTCCTCGCGTGGTGAACCTGCTGTGCGAACACTGCCTGGTGAGCGCCTTCGCCGATCAGCAGAAAACGGTGAGTGCAAACGTCGTGGAAACAGTGGCCAAGGACTTCGATTTAGGAGATCCGATCGTTGGTTTTGATGAAACATTTCCTGGGGCAGGCAATTTCGCGGCGACGCGGGCGATGTCCTCGCCGCAGGAGTTTAAGCCACAGAACTCCTCCAATGGAAATTCCGGGCCGGGGCAGGACGGGAGCACGCAGGGCGCTCACGCCAAGTCTGATCCGGACAAATTTGATGTGGTAGATGCCCTGAAGACTTTGGCGGCTTTGGCCGACCGGTTACGCGAATCGGAAAAGAAGGCGGCTGATCCAGCGCAGAACCAAAAAACGGGTCCCGACGTTTCGCGCAATGCGAAATAAACTTAGCGCGGGCTCGGATTCTTGAATGCCACCGCCAGCAACTGCTCCTGAAGACCAGTCCCGCCGGCTATAAGCCCTGAGATTAGAGGCGAGCGCTGATTGCAGCGTAGCGGCTGGTTTTCCAGGGTGCGCACGAACCCTCCGCCGCTTTCTATCAATGCAGCCCCTGCCGCCACGTCCCATTCATGTTTGGGAACCAAGGTGAAGGTTGCATCCGCCAGGCCAGCAGCCACTAAAGCAAGTTTGTAAGCCACCGAACCCATTGGCAGCACCTTGAACTGTTCCTGCTCGAACTGCTTCCATTCGCCCCGTTTGGTTTCGCTGCGGCTAGCCAGCACGGTGGCCCCGGCAAGTTCGGATTTGTCGCTGACCCGCGCAGGCTTGGCGTTATAGGTAATTCCCAGTCCCAGTGCGCCCGCAAAAAATTCCTCTGTTGCGGGATTGTAAATTCCTCCCGCAACCGCATGATGATCTTCCACGTAAGCAATGGAAACGCAAAACTCCGGAATGCCGGCGACAAATTCACGGGTCCCATCCAGAGGGTCCACAATCCATAGAGCGCGTTTGCTGAGGCGGGAAAGGTCATCCACGCTTTCTTCGGAGAACCAGCCCTCTTCGCCGCGCGGCAGCTCCCGCTGAAGAACGGCATTCACTTCTTTGTCTGCTTCGGTCACCGGATCATGTCCCGATTTGTATTCTGCGGCGATCATTCCGGGAGTGAATTTCTTGAACACGGATTGGGACGCCTTCAGCGCGCTCTCAATCCGCTGCACGATTCCGGAATAATGGGATTTGCTCATGGGCGGCGGCGAACGGTCAGACCCAGAGCATGCGCGCACCCGTTGCCAGCAGCACGCCACAAAGAATGCGCCGGAGCCACGGCATGGGCACCCGTGTACTCAGATGTGAACCAAGCAGTCCACCGGGAATGGAACCAATCAGCAGGGAGCCAACCAGCGGAAAATCCACATTGCCCAGCCGGAAATGAAGCACGCTCGCCACCCCGGTAAGAAGGACCGCGTGAACAATATCGGTGCCAACCATGACCTTCGGCGAGAAGCTGTAAAACATCAGCAATAACATCATGATGATGCTGCCGGAGCCGACGGAAGTGATTCCTACCAGGAAACCCGCCAGCAAGCCGATGGCCGACATTCCTACAAAAGACTTCATGGTAGGCGGACGGGTCGTCACATGATCTTCAATGCGATGCTGAAAGAAAAGCAGCAGCGGAACGACCACGAGCAGAATTCCGACCGCCAGCCGGATAAAAGAATTGACTCCTGAGCCATAGACCGTACGCAAATGGCCAAGAAGGCTGACGCCGCCAATTGAGCCTGGAATACTGCCCACAGCCAAGGCCAGGACGACTCTATATTTGACAGTGCCTTTGCGGATATGGACTGCGCTCGACCCAATTTTTGTGACGAAATTAAATAGGGCATCGGAGCCAACCGCGATAATCGGCGGCACACGAAGACCGAAAATCAGCAGGGGCAGCAGAAGCACGCCGCCCCCCAGGCCGGTCATTCCGATCAGGGTGCCGACTACAAATCCAATCGCGATTTTGACTCCGAGATCCATACGATTGCTGGAGTGTTATGCTCCTCCGTTCACCCCGATGAATCCCTCCCGCTCCAGGTGCAGAATGATTTCCTGCGCGGATTCTTCCGGAGTCAGGTCGGCGGTGTTAATGACGACCTCGGCATCCGTTGGCGCTTCGTACGGATCAGAGATGCCGGTGAACTCCTTTACGATGCCAGCGCGCGCCTTGGCGTATAGCCCTTTGCGGTCGCGTTGTTCGCAAACCTCAATGGGCGTCGCAATATGTACCAGGATGAATCCGCCGGAAGCTTCCACCATCTGGCGGACATGTTTGCGGGTGGCGTCATAGGGAGCGATGGGCGCGCATATGGCGATGCCGCCATTCTTCGTGATTTCTGAAGCCACATAACCAATTCGCCGGATGTTGATATCGCGGTGTTCCTTGGAGAAGCCAAGTTCCGAAGAAAGATGCTTGCGTACCAGGTCGCCGTCGAGCAGCGTGACCGGGCGGCCGCCGGTTTCCAAAAACTTTGTGCGCAGCACATTGGCGATGGTGGATTTGCCCGATCCGGAAAGCCCGGTGAAGAAAATCGTCACACCCTGCTTGTGCCGTGGCGGGTAGCTGCGGCGCAGCTCCTGCACGACTTCGGGGTAGGTGAACCATGCGGGGATTTCGCTGCCCTCGTTCAGCCTGCGGCGAAGCTCGGTGCCGGAAATGTCCAGCACGCGCGCCCCCGCGGGAACTTCATTCGCAGGAACGTAGCGGTCTTCATCGGCGAGGTAGTGCATCATCTGGAAGGGAACCAGAGTTACGCCAATTTGCTCCTGATGCGTTTTGAAGAGTTCCTGAGCGTCGTAGGGGCCATAGAACGGCTTGCCGTCGGAATCTTTGCCGGGTCCGGCATGATCGCGGCCCACAATGAAATGCGTACAGCCGTGATTTTTGCGGATCAGCGCATGCCAGATCGCTTCCCGTGGACCTCCCATGCGCATGGCCAGCGGGAGCATGGAGAGCTTTACTGTCCCCTGAGGATAGCGGGAGAGCAGCAACTGATAGCAGCGGGTGCGCGTGAAATAATCCACGTCTCCGGGTTTGGTCATGCCGACCGAGGGGTGAATCAGCAGGTTGGCTTCCACGCTCTTGGCTGCGCGCATGGTGAGTTCCACGTGTGCGCGGTGCATGGGATTGCGGGTCTGGAATGCAACCACCCGGCGCCAGCCCAGGCGCGCGAATTCCGTACGCACTTCCGCAGGAGTCAGTCGCAACGCCCGGAAGTCATAATGCGAGGGCTGCTGCACGCCTTCAATGCGTCCGCCGACATACCACGGCCCCGCCTGGTTCAACAGATAATTCACTCCGGGATGCACCGGACTCGTACTTTTGAACACCGCGTCGGCTTCGGCTTTGCGGTCCGGCTGCCAAACTTCTTCTACGTTGAGCGCCGCCAGCATGACGCCTTCCGGGTCGCGTAAGGCCACCTTGCTGCCTGGCGTCAGTTTTTTGGCAAAATCTTCGCTCACGTCGAGCGTAATTGGCATGGGCCATAAGACTCCGCTGGCCAGCTTCATGTTTTGCGCCACGCCTTCGTAATCCGCGCGGGTCATGAATCCGCGAAGAGGCGAAAACCCGCCGCTCATTAACAGTTCAAGATCGCAAAGCTGGCGTGCGGTCAGGTCCCAGGAGGGCCACTCACGCGAATGCGCCTTCAGTTCGTTGGCGCGTTCCGGCTGCACCATTAAATCAATCAGTTCGCCGCCGTGCGGCGCAATCAAATGGCCCGATGAAACAGTCAAAGCAGTAACCCTCCACGTTGGTTTAGATTCTGAACTGCATTTTGAACTTTG
>JAICKN010000053.1 GCA_025927855.1 Terriglobales bacterium | reverse complement strand
CGCGATCCGCAACACCAATCCATTTTTTTACGCGCCGATGAGGACTTGCCGTTTGGCGTTTTCGCCACAGTAATGGACGCGGTGAAGCAATCCGGCCTTACCAATGTCAGCATCGTTACGCAGCCATACGAGGGACATGGCGGCCAACGCTGATATTTTTTTTGAACATGACCGCTGGGGCCGTAACCTGGGCTGGTCTCTGGCGTTGCATGTGGCTGTCGCCGGGGCGATCCTTTTATACACTGTCATCTCGCCGGGAGGCGGCGGCAACTGGGGCATGGGCGGTGGCGGCGAGGCCATGGGCGTAAGTCTGGTGACGACGGTCCCGCTTCCCGCGAGCCCCACTCAAACCAAGAATGTGCTGGCCAATGAGTCCAAGGGTATTTCGGAATCGAAGCCGAAGCCAAAGGAAGAAGAGCCGGAAGCGATTCCGATTCCAGACAAGCACGCAAAGGTAAAACCGAAAAAAGAACTCAGCGAGACCAAGCGTAAGCCTGAGCCTCAGCCACAGCAGGAAGCCAATAATGTGGTTCCTTTCGGGCAAGGCGGTCCGGTCAGCGGCCCTTATGGCGTCTTTAGTGCGAATGGGGCGAAGGGCGGCTTTGGATTTACCGGCGGCGGCGGGGATTTCGGTACCCGGTTCGCCTGGTATGTGCGCGTCGTGCAGCAGAAGGTCTCTGAAAATTGGCTGAAGTACGAAGTGGATCCACGGATTACGGAAGCCAACCGCGTGTATGTGACTTTTGATATCGGCCGGGATGGCCACCCATCGCATATTCAGGTGGAGCAGTCGAGCGGAGTGCCCTCTCTCGATGAGTCGGCGATACGGGCGTTGCAGCGTATTGACACATTTGGTCCGCTACCCTCGGATTATCCGGGAAATAAGGTTTCGGTGGAGTTCTGGTTCGATTACAAAAAATAGTACGCACTAAGGAATATTATGGGCCGTAGCGTTGAATTCAAAGCAGGCAAGGTTTCTTCCGCGAAACAATACTTGTATCGTAACCAGTGTCGCTATACGATATATAAGAACTCTGAACAATCTAAGCGGATGACCGTTTCGCGTTTAGGCCAATCCGGTTTCTTCCGGGCAATCTCAGCTGCCCTGCTCGCCTCAGCGTTGTTTTTGCTGATCTCTCCTCTTGCAGCGCAGGATTGGATCCGCACCGGCACAGGCCTGGGAGTGGAGAAAGTCCGCATCGCGACCGCGGATTTTAAGCCCTCTACGGCAGATGCGAAAAATCCCGGCCTGCTCAAGGTTTTTAATGACACGCTGTGGAGTGATCTGGACAATGCGGGAATCTTTGACCTGGTCTCGAAGAGTTTTTATCCGCTGGGCCAGGTCGGCGCTCCTGCCGACGTAAAGTTCGAAGCCTGGAGCAATCCGCCTGTAACTGCCTCTATGCTGGCATTCGGAAACTTGGGCGTTTCTGGAAACAATGTCACCGTGCAGGGCTGGCTCTATGACGTAAAGAACCCGGTGCAGCCGCAGGTTTTAGGCAAGCAATATCAGGATGCGGCCACCAGCGATGCGGTGCGCGTGATTGCGCACAAGTTTGCGGACGAAATCATTTTCCGGCTGGGCGGCGGCATCCCGGGAATTGCTGAAACGAAGATTTATTTCGTAAGCAGCCGCAGTGGCCATAAGGAAATCTGGGCTATGGATTACGACGGAGCCAACCAGCACCAGATCACGCATTCGGGAAGTATTTCTCTCTCGCCACGTGTCTCTCCCGATGGATCGCGGATTGCCTACAGTTCGCTGACCAAGTCCGGATGGGAAATCATGATGTACTCGCTGGATTTGGGGCGGAATGTTGCATTCCCCCGGCATAGCGGAACGAATTTATCGCCGGCGTGGTCGCCGGATGGAACGAGGCTGGCATTTTCTTCTTCGCGCACCGGCGATCCTGAAATTTATGTGGTGGATGCTTCCGGCACCGGCCTGAAGCGCCTCACCAACTTTAAGGGCCCGGATGTTTCCCCGGTGTGGAACCAGAAGACCGGAGCGCAGCTTGCATGGGTGAGCGGCCGCACCGGTCTGCCGCAGATTTTCACCATGGACACCGACGGCGTGAATGTGCAGCGTATGACCGACCAGGGTTATGCGGTCTCTCCATCTTGGTCGCCCAATGGGCAATATTTGGTCTTTTCCTGGGTGCGGCATTATGGGCCGGGCGCTCCGGGCGGAGCAGATATCTACATGATGGATGTGGCCAGCAAGCAGTGGGTGCAGTTGACCCATGATGCTGGGCGGAACGATTTCCCGTGGTGGGCGCCGGATGGCCGTCATATTGTTTTCCAGTCCAGCCGCTCAGGAAGCGAACAAATTTGGACCATGCTGGCGGACGGCTCGAACCAGAAACAGCTGACCACGGCGGGCAAAAACTTTGAGCCGAATTGGAGTTCGAAGTGAAGTTTTCATTTCATGTTGTACTTTCGTAATACAAACGCAGGAAGCAAACGGGGCTTTTGCGGCAGATCGCAAGCCTAAAATAAAACCACTGGGGATCTACACACGTCATTCGTTTGGGAGGAAAGAGTGAAGCAGCTAACAGTAAAGTGGTCCATGCTCATATTCGCGTTGTGCGCCATGCTGTTTTTGGGTGCGTGTCACAAGAAAGCAGCGCCGCCGCCACCGCCACCACCGCCGCCACCGGCCGCGCCTACGGCCTCATTAAGCGCAAGTCCGGACACGGTACAAAAAGGCCAGTCCGTGACTCTTACCTGGCAAACCACCAATGCCACAGATGTCAGCATTGAAGGGATTGGCGCTGTGCAGCCCAATGGCTCGCAGCAGGTCACGCCCAGCGACTCCACAACTTATACTCTTACGGCCAAAGGGGACGGCGGAACGCAACAGGCAACGGCACGGGTCACTGTGACCTCGCCGCCACCGCCGCCGCCGCCAACCGCGTCATCGCCCACCGAACAGGAATTGTTCTCGCAGAACATAAAGGACATCTACTTCGATTACGACAACGCCACAATCCGGGAGAACCAGCAGGCGGCCATACAGAGCGATGCTGAGTTTCTCAAGCAGCACCCTGACATCAAATTTACGATTGAAGGGCACTGCGACGAGCGTGGCTCCACGGAGTACAACCTGGCATTGGGCGACAATCGCGCCAATGCGGTGAAGAGCGCCTTGGTACAGGCGGGCGTTCCGGCCGATAGTATCAAGACGATCAGCTACGGCAAGGAAAAGCCCTTCTGCACGGAGAGCAATGAACAGTGCTGGCAGCAGAACCGCCGCGGGCACTTCGTTTATCAACAATAAAGTGTTGGTCGGGCGGGTGGAGATTCCACCCGCCTTTCTTTTTTAGTGGTCCGGCAGACCTTGGGCCCAGGGTTCTAAGGCATCGACGAGGCAAGACAACTCTGCCTCGGCGCGTTATCCTGATTGAAGAAAGCCTCAAATTTACCGCCGGCAGAATCCGGCATCGTAGGTAGCGACTATGAAAATAAAGCGGATTGTCAGCATGCTCGCCTTTGCCACGCTGTTTGCGGCAACCATCCCCGCATGGGGAGTGAGCAAGGAAATTGTCCAGTTGCAGACGCAGGTCCAGGCGTTGCAAGACCAGATGACCCACCTTCAGCAGTCGGTGGACGAAAGCTTGGGCGTGATCAAAAGCCTGATGAACCACAATACCGACAGCATCAACAAGGTGAGTACGGCCATTGCGAACCTGCAAACAGCTCTGCAAAACCAGCAGAATGCTTCCGGAACTCACGTGGACCAGATTTCGGGGCAGATTCAGGCGTTGAACGATTCGCTGGACGAGTTGAAGGCCCGCATGGCGAAGGTCAGCAAGCAACTGGATGATTTGCAATCGGCGCAGCAGAACATTACCGCGCAACAGACCCAGCAGCAGCAACAGGCGCAAGCGCCTCCGCCGGATGTGCTCTACAACAATGGGCTGCGCGATTATAATGCGGCGAAATACGATCTGGCCACCCAGGAATTCTCAGATTACGTGAAGTTTTACCCGACGACCGACCTTGCGGGAAATGCGTATTTTTATCTCGCAGATATGGAATACCGGCAGGGAAACTATCAGCAGGCTATACAAAATTATGACCAGGTCCTGCAGAATTTTCCCACGGGAAACAAAGCGCCTTCCGCCGAGTTAAAGAAAGGTTTTGCCCAGATCGAGTTAGGGCAGAAGGATGACGGAGTGGCGACGCTGCGGCATGTAATCCAGCGCTACCCCAGGGCGAATGAGGCTCTCTTGGCGAAGGAACGGTTGCAGAAATTGGGCGTCTCTACCTCCAGCCGCCGCAGAAGCGATTAATTCAGTGAGTAAACACCTCGCCCCTGGAAGACGGTGACTTCCATTCGCCTCCGGAAACTGCCCAATTACTGCTAATCGCCTGAATTTGATAGGCTTAGATTGACCACGGAAGACGTTTCGAGTAGTTTAAGATAGACTGCAAAGTTGAAAAGTGTATCTAAAAAGGAAGCGATTGTGTCCAAGTCTGATGCCAAAACGCTGTTGCTATTAAAACCGCGGGGTTTTTGCGCTGGAGTGGTGCGAGCGATTGATATCGTGCGTATCGCCTTGGAAGCTTTTGGCCCTCCCATCTATGTGCGCAAAGAGATTGTGCACAACCGTTTTGTAGTGGAAGACCTGCAGGCGAAGGGCGCGATTTTTGTGGACAGCGTGGACGAGGTTCCTTCCGGTGAGCGAGTTATTTACAGCGCGCATGGCGTTTCTCCGGAGGTGCGGGATTCGAGCAAGCTCCGTAATCTTCGTGTGATTGATGCCACTTGCCCTCTTGTGACAAAGGTCCATGTGGAAGCCGTGAAGTTCGCGAGAGAAGGTTATTCGCTGATTTTGATTGGGCATCGCGATCATGATGAAGTGATCGGAACTTTGGGAGAAGCTCCTGCGGTGACGCAGGTTGTCGGCTCTCCGGAAGAAGTGGAGTCATTAAACCTCCCGGACCCAAATCGGGTCGCTTACCTTACGCAGACCACGTTGAGTCTGGACGAAACCACCGACATCATTACCGCATTGAAGAAGAAGTTTCCGAATATCAAAGGCCCTGCGGCGCAGGACATTTGCTACGCCACTGAGAACCGGCAGACCGCGGTCAAGCACGTCTCTTCCGAGGCAGATTTGCTGCTGGTGGTGGGCTCAGAGAATAGTTCCAATTCCAACCGGCTGGTTGAAGTGGCGAGAAATTTGAGCGCGGCGTCACACCTGATTGATAGTTACAAAGACATCGAACCAGAGTGGCTGGAAAGCGTAAAGACGATTGCGCTGACTGCGGGCGCCTCGGCGCCGGAACGTCTGGTGGAAGAGGTAGTCAAGTATCTGGCCGGGAAAGGTTTTGAAAACGTGCAGGAAGTAGAAGTGGTGCCCGAGAACGTGCGCTTCGGGCTGCCTCCGGAAATAGTGGAGGCGATAGCCAGCGCACCCAGCGTTAGCGCTGACTAATCACGCCGTATGGAAGACCTCTCCTCCCCAAGCCCGTCTTCCGCTGCGCCGCAGTTGCGCTTCGGCAAAATAGACGACATCGCCAGCCGCGTGGCCGCGGCAATAGACGGCGCGCGCCGTTTTCTTTTCTCCCAACAGCATGAGGAAGGCTATTGGTGCGGCGAACTCGAAGCTGACACTACCCTGGAATCCGATTACATTCTGCTGCACACTTTGCTAGGCACCGGCAATGCGGAGCGGTTCCAGAAGTGCGCGAATTATATTTTGCGGCACCAGAATGAGGACGGAGGGTGGCCCATTTATGCCCACGGACCTTCCAATATAAGCGCCACCGTAAAAGCTTATTTTGGGTTGAAGCTCGCCGGGTACAAACCGGAGCATGCGGCGCTCGCGAAGGCCAGAAAAAAAATTTTGGAAATGGGAGGCGTGACCGAGGTCAACACCTTCACCAAAATCTACCTATGCTTTCTTGGGCAGTATGACTACGACGCGGTGCCCGCCATCCCTCCGGAAATCGTGCTATTTCCCAAGTGGTTCTGGTTCAACATCTACGAAATATCTTCCTGGTCGCGGGCCATCCTGGTGCCGCTTTCCATCTGTTATGCGAAAAAACCGCTGCGGAAGATTCCAGACGAAATGGGAGTGGAGGAACTCTTCCTGGGTGGGCGCGAAAAGGCGCGCATGCGCCTGGCATGGTCGAAGAAATTGGTTTCCTGGCGGAATTTTTTCCTGTGCCTCGACCGGATGGTGCACTGGTTCGAAGCAGTCCACATCCGCCCGCTGCGTTCGGTTGCGCTCAACGTGGCGAAAAAATGGATGCTGCAGCGCTTCGATATGAGCGATGGCCTGGGGGCAATTTATCCTTCTATTCTGAATTCCATTATTGCCCTGCGCTGCCTGGGCTATTCGCTTGACGATCCGCAGGTGATCCGCGCACTGGACGAATTTGAAAAACTCGGTATCGAAGAAGAAGACACGTTCCGCATGCAGCCATGCAAGTCTCCGGTATGGGACACGGCTTACGCCTTATATGCTTTAGGCGAATCGGGAGTCCCTGCGGACGACCCGCGGATGGTCAAGTGTGCGGACTGGATGCTGCAAAAACAGGTGCGCAACGCGGGAGATTGGAAGGTCAAAAATAAACAGGGCCAGCCCGGCGGATGGTATTTCGAATTCAACAATGAGTTCTATCCCGATGTGGATGATAGCGCGATGGTGTGCCTGTCATTGGCGCATGTGGACCATCCCAATGGGCGGTATCAGCGCGAATCCGTGCAGCGCGCGATTGACTGGATCCTTTCCATGCAGTGCCGCAACGGAGGCTGGGCGTCATTCGACAAAAATAACGACCGCATGGTCTTTGAGCACATTCCGTTTGCTGACCACAACGCCATGCTCGACCCTGCCACGGTGGATATTACGGGCAGAATCCTGGAAATGCTGGGGGCCTACGGCTACGGCCAGGACCACCCCGCGGTGAAAAACGCGCTCAAATTTATTCGCGGTGAACAGGAGCCGGACGGATCGTGGTTTGGCCGTTGGGGCGTGAATTATATCTACGGGACCATGCTGGTGCTGCGCGGCCTGGAGGCAATGGGAATTGATTGCCACGAGCCCAGTATCCAGCAAGCGGCGGAATGGCTGCGCATGGTCCAGAATCCTGATGGCGGCTGGGGCGAGACGGTCGGTTCCTATGATGATCCCACCATGAAGGGCGTAGGCACCAGTACGCCATCCCAGACGGCATGGGCGGTGATGGGACTGATGGCCGCAAATGATACGCGCAGCGACTGCGTGGCTCGTGGCATAGCTTACTTATTGCATACGCAGAAAAAAGACGGGTCCTGGGATGAGCCTTACTACACGGGAACGGGTTTCCCGCGGGTGTTTTATCTTTCCTATCACCTTTACCGCCAGTATTTTCCTCTCATTGCATTAACGACATACAAAAAAGTATTGGCGGAGAAGGGAAATTGAGAACGGGGTGCTTTTGGTTGAAAAAACGCCCATCCGAAGTGAAACCAATGATCAAGTGTTATCCATGAAAGTTTTTGTTACGGGCGCGACGGGATTTCTGGGCAGCCATGTCGCGCGAGTATTACAGGAGCAAGGGGCTCAGCTTCGCTTGCTCGTCCGCCAGAACAGTGACGGCAGGAACCTTGAAGGCCTGAATGCCGAGCAGGTAGTGGGGGACTTGCGCCAGCCGCAATCGCTGGAAATGGCCATGTCCGGCTGCGATACAGTTTTTCACGTGGCGGCGGATTACCGGTTGTGGGTGCGCGATCCGCAGCAGATGTACGCGGCGAATGTAGATGGAACGCGCGCGATTTTGAATGCGGCCCGAAAAAATAATGTCCGGCGGGTGGTTTATACCTCGAGTGTTGCCACCATGGGATTCACCTCCGGCGAGCGGCTGGCGGATGAAAACTCGCCGGTGGTTTTGCAGGACATGATTGGGCCGTACAAAAGATCGAAGTTCATGGCGGAAGAGATTGCGGTGCGCGCCGGGCGTGATTCGCTGGATGTCGTGATTGTGAATCCCAGCACTCCGGTGGGAGAGCGGGACGTGAAGCCTACGCCAACAGGGCGCATTATTCTGGATTTTTTGAAAAAGAAATTCCCGGCGTACGTGGAAACAGGATTGAACCTGGTAGATGCGGCGGAATGTGCGCGCGGACATATTGCCGCTCTCGAAAAAGGGCGCAGCGGCGAGCGTTACATATTGGGCGGCGAGAACCTTACGTTGAAGCAGATTTTAGACAAGCTGGCGGCGATTACGGGACTGCCCTCGCCTCGGATCAAGCTGCCCTACATGATGGCGCTGGCGACCGGCGTAGTGGATGAGATCTTTACCGGGCGTCTTTTAGGACGGGAGCCGCGGGCGACGATTGACGCGGTGCGGATGGGCCGGAAAAAGATGTTTGTTTCCTCGGCCAAGGCGGAGCGGGAGTTGGGTTGGAAATCCACGTCAGTAGACGCCGCTTTGCAAAGGGCAGTGCAGTGGTTTCAGGCGAATGGCTACCTGGGCGATGGCGCGAGGACGGCTGCATAAATCGTTATGAGTTCGAGTTCACCGGCGGCAGGTCCCCGAGTTGCAATTATTGCTGCCCTGGAGCAGGAAGTCCGGCCTCTGGTGAAGAACTGGAAGCAAACGTGGCGGGAACATCAGGGCCGCCGGTTCTGCTTTTTTGAAAGCGGGCAGGGAGTGGCGGTGTGCGGCGGGATTGGCGCGGAGGGTGCGCGCCGCGCAACCGAAGCGGTGATTGCTTTTTATCATCCGTCTGAGGTCTGGTCAGTAGGTTTTGCTGGAGCCTTGCAGACGGGGTTAAAAGCCGGCGAGCTATTTCTTCCTGAGTTGGTGATTGATGCGGGCGACGGCAGCCGAGCACAGGTAAATAGAGACCGCCCGGCGGAAGGTCCCCCGGAAGGCAAAAGATGGCTGGTGAGCTTCCATGCAGTTGCGGATGCGGAGCAGAAGGCGAAGCTGGGCCAAGCGTATGGAGCGCAGGCGGTAGATATGGAGGCAGCGGCAGTGGCGCGCGGCGCGCAAAAATATGATCTGCTATTTCGGGCCGTGAAGGTGATTTCGGACGAAGCTGACTTTGCCATGCCTGACCTTTCAAGATTTGTAAGGCCGGATGGGCGCGTGCAGGTTGGCGAGGCTGCTATGTTTGCCATGGCGCGCCCTTGGCTATGGCCTGGCCTTATACGCCTGGGAGTAGATTCCCGGCGGGGGGCGCGAGTGTTGTGCGTGTGGCTCGCACAAAATTTGAAACTGGAAGAATCTAAGTAGTTCGATGGAAGATCGAATGCTATGTAGATCGAAACGGCAGACAAAAAAGATATGGCAAAGGCCGAACAATCGGTTTTAGAGAGAAGCGCAGAAACAATTCCCGAAATGATGCAAGCGGCCGTCTATCACGGCGTCAATGACATCCGTTTAGAGACTGTCCCCGTTCCGGAGATTGGCCCGGGAGAAATTCTCCTGCGGGTGCATACTTGCGGGATTTGCGGCACGGACCTCAAGAAGATCGCCACCGGGTCCCACTCCGCGCCGCGGATTTTTGGGCACGAAACTTCCGGGGTGGTCGCTGCAGTTGGCGGAAATGTTAAAAAAATACGTCCTGGCGACCGGCTCATGGTCTTTCACCATATTCCGTGCGGAAAATGTTATTACTGCCGCCATAAAACTTTTGCCCAGTGCGAAACGTATAAGAAAGTAGGATGCACCGCCGGCTTCGAGCCAGCGGGGGGCGGATTTGCCGAGTATGTCCGGGTTATGGACTGGATTGTGGAGCAGGGTACGGTGCGCATTCCGGACGGAGTTTCCTATGAACAGGCTTGCTTTGTGGAGCCGGTAAACACCTGTTGGAAGGGAATTGAGGCTTTACGGCTTCAGCCGGACGAGACAGTCCTGGTGATCGGACAAGGGCCGATTGGCATCATATTGGCGGTATTGGCCCAAAGGACAGGGGCGAAGGTAATTACTTCCGATTTATATCCTGCGAGGCTTACAATATCTAGAAGGTTTGGCTTGGGGAACGTTATAGATGCTTCCAGCACAGATGTAACTCGGGAAGTGCGGAAGCAGACCGAAGGCCGTGGCGCCGATGTAGTGATTCTTGCGGTCGGCGGCAACGGTTTGATTCGTCCGGCAATGGATGCAACCCGGCCGGGCGGAAGAGTGTTGTTGTTTGCGCAAACAGCGCGCGGGGAAGCAACCATTGATCCTGCCGCAGTTTGCGTAGATGAGAAGACTTTATTGGGTTCATATAGCGCTTCCGTCGAGCTGCAAGAGCATTCGGCGCGGTTCGTAATGGACCGTGAAATGGATTTAGCAGGGCTGATCAGTCACCGATTTCCTCTCGCCAGCAGTGTGGAAGCTCTCAACCTGGCTGCCCATCCGCAACCGGACTCGATGAAAATCGTGATCCAGCCGGGCAGCTCGTGGGAAGGATGCAGAGCGTGAACGGAAAGATGACGGCGGCTGTCCTCTATGGAAAAGAGGACGTAAAAATTGAGAAAGTGCCTATCCCGCGCGTCGGGGAGGGAGAAGTATTGGTAAAAGTCCAGGTCGCTTTGACATGCGGCACGGACTTGAAGGTCTATCAACGCGGCTATCACGCGCGCATGATAGCGCCGCCCGCGCTCTTCGGACATGAACTCGCGGGAGTCATTGAAGAAATCGGTCCCGGCGTTCGCGGCTTTAAAAAGGGCATGCGCGTGGTCGCTTTGAACTCAGCTCCCTGCCAGACCTGTTTCTACTGTTCCAAGCACCAGGAAAACTTGTGTGAGGATTTGCTCTTTAACAACGGAGCCTACGCGGAATACATCCGCATTCCCCGGCGCATTGTGGAGCAGAACATGCTGGCCATGCCGCCGCACGTGACTTTTGAAGAAGCGGCGATTACCGAGCCCCTAGCTTGCGTTTTGCGCGGATTGCATGAGACCGGCGTGGAAATTGGCGATACCGTGACGGTGATCGGAGCAGGCCCCATTGGGCTGATGTTTGTGCAGGTAGCGCGTGCCGCCGGATGCAATGTGATCTCAGTGGTGAAGCGCGATTCGCAAGTCACGGCCGCAAAAAATATGGGCGCGCATGAAGTCGTGCAGATCACGAATGTGCAGGATCCAGTGGAGGCGGTGCGCTCTCTCAGTCCGGGCAAGCGCGGCAGTGATGTTGTCATTGAGGCAGTGGGTCGGCCGGCAGCATGGGAGCAGGCCATTGACATGGTCCGCAAGGGCGGCACCGTCAATTTCTTTGGCGGCTGCGCCAGCGGGACCAAGGTGCAGCTCGATACTGACCGGCTGCACTATTCAGAAGTGACTCTGAAGGCCACGTTTCATCACACCCCTGAAACCGTGCGTAAGGCATTTGCTCTCATTTCAGAAAAGAAAGTGCGCTCCACCGATTACATCACCGGCGAAGCGCCGCTTTCCCGCTTGCAACAGGTGTTGCGGCACATGCTCAACCGCAATGGGGACATTAAAACTGCGATTATCCCTGGGCACTGAACTGGTCCTTAAAAGCGCGGCGCGGCCGCCGCGGACGGCATAGATCATGTCAACTACCGTGCCAAATTCTTCCTTGCCGCCCGGCTCTCCATCCTTGCAGGGATGGGCCAATTTTCCCCGTACGCTTCCCCGCGAATACGCGATTCCGGAACAGGTCCCTTCGCTGGCAGAGGCGCAACGGTACTGCGAAAAACTCGCGCGCTCGCATTACGAGAATTTTTCTGTGGCCAGCTGGTTTCTTCCCGCAAAGTTGCAGCAGCATTTTTTTAACGTTTACGCCTACTGCCGCATTTCGGATGATTTGGGAGACGAAGTTGGCGATGCGAGCGCTTCCCTGCAACTGCTCGATGCGTGGGAAGAGGAACTGAATGCCTGCTATGACGGAAAGCCGCGGCATCCGGTTTTTGTGGCGCTGGCGGAGACCGTGCAGAAATT
Organism: Terriglobales bacterium; assembly: GCA_025927855.1. Taxonomy (GTDB): domain Bacteria; phylum Acidobacteriota; class Terriglobia; order Terriglobales; family Acidobacteriaceae; genus JAICKN01. Next base: position 3,796 of record JAICKN010000053.1, on the reverse strand, counting down.
TGAAATTCCACGCCAGCCATTTGCTGACCTGCTGAAAGCTTTCCGGCAGGACCAGACCATCACACGATTTCCTATTTTTCAGGATGTGCTGAACTATTGCCACTATTCTGCGAATCCCGTCGGACATTTGGTGCTGTATCTCTGCGGATACCGCGATGCGGAACGGCAGCGGCTTTCCGACTTCACCTGTACCGCGCTGCAACTGGCAAATTTCTGGCAGGATGTAAGCGTGGACTATGCCAAAGGACGGATTTATTTGCCGCTGGAGAGCATGGCGCGTTTCGGCGTCGCGGAAGAAGACATTGCCGCGCAGCGTAACACCGCCCAATTCTGCGAAATGCTGCGCTTCGAAGTGACGCGGGCGCGGGAGTGGTTTGAAAAGGGCGAGCCGCTGATAAAAATGGTGGACCGGGAGCTTGCAATTGATATTGAGCTGTTTAGCCGGGGAGGGCAAGAGATTCTGAACGCGATTGAAAAGCAGAATTTTGCCGTGCTCGGAAGGCGTCCCGTTATTTCTAAATCGCGCAAATTGATATTGGTGGCGCGCGCCGCGCTGGGGAAACTGCGATGAATGCCGCCGTGCATCCTATGCCGCAGCCATTTGCGCCTACCGAATCGCAACTCGCCATGGCTTATTCGGTGTGCCGGGGGATCACGCGCTCTGCGGCCAAAAATTTTTATTATGGGTTTCGCGTGCTGCCCAAAGCAAAGCGGCAGGCGCTGTGCGCGGTGTATGCGTTTATGCGGAAGTGCGACGACATCACCGATGACGAAACAGTCCCGCCGCAGGAACGGCGCAACAGGCTCCACGCATGGCTGGATGCCTTCCATCAGGCGCATGCCGGCAAGCCCACAGACGATCCGGTATTGCTGGCATTGACGGATGCGCAGCGGAAGTTTGGCATCCCTTTAGGTCTTCTTGACGAGCTTGGCTTTGGCACTGGCCGCGACCTTGAGCAAAATCTCGAACAACAACTTAGCGATGAGCGCGAAGGGCGCGCCGCTGCCGCTGCTCCGTCGGGGGACGGCATTAAGATTCAATACTCAACGTTTGAGGAACTGCGGCAATATTGCTATGGCGTGGCATCCGTGGTGGGCCTGGTGTGTATTCGAATTTTCGGATACCGCGACCCCGCTGCTGAGCCGCTGGCCGAGCGGTGCGGTTTGGCATTTCAGCTTACGAATATTATCCGCGATGTAAAGGAAGATGCCGCCATGGGCCGCATATATCTTCCATTAGAAGATTTGAAAAAGTTCGGCATTGCGCCTGCGGAATTTCAGACTTTCTCTGACCCGTCGCGCTTCGCGCCGCTGCTGGCGCTGGAAGCTGACCGCGCCCGCGAGTGCTATCAATCCGGGGAAGAGTTGTTGAACTTCATTGAGGAAGACAGCCAGCCCGCGTTGTGGGTGTTAGTTACGATTTACCGTAAGCTGCTGGAGAAAATCGCGTCCCGCCGATACAACGTATTTGCAGGAAAAATCCGCCTGAGCACGGGAGAAAAGCTGAACATTCTGGCGAAAGGTCTGCTCAAGCGCCTCTTGTGATGACGCAGCAGCCGAAGCCTACAGTTGCTGTGATCGGTGGCGGCCTGGCGGGACTGGCTGCCGGTTGCGCGCTGGCCGAATCTGGTTTTCACGTCACTCTTTTTGAGCGGCGCCCTTATCTCGGAGGCCGCGCTTCTTCCTATGAGCATCCGGGCACGGGCGAAGTGGTGGACAATTGCCAGCACGTGCTGCTCGGATGCTGCACAAACCTCATACAGTTCTACCGCCGCATTGGCGTCGAGCATAAAATCCGCTGGTATGACCGGCTGACATTTATTGAGCCGGGAGGGCGGACTTCCGTGATCAAGCAGGCGTCGCTGCCTGCGCCTTTCCATACCACACCGTCTTTTCTAGGCGCAGCCTGCCTGAATTGGCAGGATAAGCTGGCCATCGCGCGCGTGATGGCCGTTCTTGCGCGGAAATTGCCTTCAGAAACTGGAGAGAACTTTTTGGCCTGGCTTGGCCGCCATGGGCAGACTCCGCCCGCGATAGCCCATTTTTGGACGCCGATCCTCGTCAGCGCGCTCAACGAAGATCTCGACCGCATTTCTGTCCCTTACGCCGCACACGTAATCCGGGAGTCGTTTCTGAAATCGGCCCAGGCCGGGAACATGGGTGTTCCCACGGTTCCGCTTACCGATTTGTACAGCAGGGCCGGCCGCTACATCGAGGCCCGCGGAGGCGAAATACGGCTGAGGTCTGGAATTGAGTCATTGCGAGTGGAGACGGAGGGAGTGAAGCTTGCATCAGCAGACAGAATCGAGAACTTCGAGTTCGTTGTCTCTGCCGTCCCGTTCGATGTTCTCGCGCGTATTTTGCCTTCCAACAATGCCGCTGCGCCGCTGCGGTCCAGTTTGAGCCGTTTTGAAGTTTCGCCGATCACAGGGATTCACCTTTGGTTTGATCGCGGGATTACGCATCTGGACCACGCTGTATTGCTCGACCGCACCATTCAATGGATGTTTCATAAATCAAGATTGCTGGGGCGCGAGGCGGAAAGCGGCGGAAGCTACGTTGAGCTGGTGGTGAGTTCGTCGAAAAGCCTCGTAGAGAAATCGCGGCAGGAAATTATTGATTTGGCGCGGAACGAACTTTGTGAATTTTTCCCGGAAGCTTCCTCTGCCGCCTTGCTGAAGGCGACGGTCATCAAGGAAGTGCGGGCAACGTATTCGCCCCTGCCCTGTGTGGACGCATACCGCCCCGCTCACCGCACCGTTTGGCCGCGTGTTTTTCTGGCTGGAGACTGGACCGCCACGGGCTGGCCCGCAACCATGGAAGGCGCGGTGCGCAGCGGATATGGCGCGGCGGAATGCTTAACTCTGGCTGTGGGGCAGAATCGAGAATTTCTCGTTCCCGACCTCAAAGCCAAAGGGCTGATGCGCCTGTTCTCTTAATTTTCCCGCGTATATTTTCTTGTTCTTCTTTTTCTATTCGGCTGGGGAGTTGCGGCGCGAATGTGGTCAGAAGGCCAACAGGGCCACTCCGCCGGCAATCAGCAGGGCCGCCATCCAGCGGCGGTGGTCCACCCGTTCATGCAAAAAAAACTGCGCCGCAATGGCATTGGCTACAAAGGTGAGAGAAGCCGCAGCGGGACCGACAAGGCTGACATCCCCCCACGAGAGGGCAAACAACAAGCTGTAAAAAGAAACCGCCATCGCGATCAGCCCTAGAAAGAAATTAGCGTTGGTAAGGACGCGGCGCAGGACAGTGAGAACTCCCGATTTCCGGCAGAGCGCGTGCACGTCCCCTACCTGCGTCATGGCGCGGGAAAGCAGGATGTCTCCCGTGGTGGAAGCCAGGACAATAAAGCCGATTCCGCACCAGGTATAAATCTCTTTCATGGTTGCTCTCTCGCGCCGAAGTCTTCCGGCGCAGGGCCATCATTTAGATTCGTAGCGCCCTGCCACTTGCGCCGGGTGAGGACGGGCCCTTGCGTTACGAAGCCTACCCCGGAGGAAATCAGCAGGATTCCCAACCATCGTAAAGGCGTCACCTGTTCATGCAAAAAAAAACGCGCGATCAGCGCAATCAGCACGTATCCCAGAGATGTTGCGGGCAGAACGTAAGTAAGATCAGCCCAGGAAAGGGCGGTCATGTACGAGGCGAAAAAGGCAATCAGAAACAGGATGCCCAATGCGATCCAAGGATTGGTAATAACAAAAATAATACTGGTGAGGTGCTGAAGAGAGATGTTGCCAATACTCTTCATCCCCGCCGAGAGCAATGAGTCGCCGATCGGGCCAAAAATCAT
>JAICKN010000160.1 GCA_025927855.1 Terriglobales bacterium | reverse complement strand
GCAGCTTTTCGCCAATCCTCATGGCGGACCTTGATCTATCGTAATCGGGGGGAGTAGAACGCGCGAATGATCGTTTCATTCTTGGGGCTGCCACTTCTGTAGTAGGGATCCGCTAGGGACCCATTGGTAGCCGGCAGCTGCGGAGGTTCAGGCGTTTTGTGCGACCTCTGATTTGTGAGGAATGAGCCATTATGAAACACGCAACAGTCCGCAGCTTAGAAAGAGAGCAAACGAGCACGGCTCATGAGCCGGCACACTTACGAAATGCGCTTTGTTAAAAACTACGGTATGGGAAGCAAAAAAAGTTCGAAAATCGTCCCGTAATCCCCGCCAGAGTTTAGTCAGGCCCCCCGGCTTGTTCGAGATTTTCGGCAGCGTGCTAAGACCCCCGCTTAACGCCTCGAGTTGGCCCTCAGTTCGAATCCCTCTCTCCGCCAGAGTTTCTCTTTAAATCGCAAGTATCGCAACACGGCGATGGAATTCATTTCAAACTAGCTCGCGCACCTTGTCAGACAAGATTGTGAGCGCGATCTTTGAGCGGTTGGGTTCGCCGCGGGCCAGCGATTCCGCGAAATGCAGAGCCTGCTCGGCTTTTACTTTCGCGGGAAGCGGCGGCTCCAGCGGATCCACGACGGCTTGTAGCAATGCCGGGCCGGGCGCGTTCAAAAATTCATCCATCACATGACCGCAGTCTTTCGGATCATCCACGGTGAAGCCAACCCCACCGCATGCGTGCGCGAATTCCGCGAAATCAATTGGGTACAGGTCAACCCCGTACTCTGGATTGCCGAGAAAGACCATCTGCTCCCATTTAATCTGGCCCAGCGTATTGTTCTTAATAACGACGACTTTGATCGGCAATTTGTACTTCACCGCCGTTACGAAATCAGCCATGAGCATGGAGAATCCGCCATCGCCGACAAATGCAACGCACTGGCGGTCTGGATAAGCAACTTGTGCCGCAATGGTATAAGGAAGTCCGGGTGCCATGGTGGCGAGCGTTCCCGACAAGGAAAACATCTGACCCCGCTTTGCGGGAATTTGCCGCGCCCACCAGGTTGTAATTGTTCCGCTATCACTACTGACGATGGCATCGTTGCGCAGGCGCTTCCCTAATTCCCAAGCCACTACTTGGGGCTTCATTGGTTTGTCCTGCCGCGTGCCACGCTTTTGCATGACCTCCCACCAGTCTTTCATTCCCGCTTGCGCCACCTGCAAAAACTTGCGGTCCTCTTTGTGCTTGAGAAGAGGAATAAGCTCTTTGAGCGTATTTTTACTGTCGCCAATCAAACCCACCTCTACCGGAAAGCGCAGGCCAATCCGCTTCGGATCGAGATCAATTTGCACGCCGCGCGCCTGGTCGGGTTTGGGCATGAATTCAATGTAGGGAAACGACGACCCCACCATAAAAAACGTGTCGCAATCTTCCATGGCTTCCTGCGATGGGCTGGTCCCGAGAAGGCCAATACCGCCGGTGGTATAGGGACTGTCATCCGGAACGGCGCCCTTGCCCAGCAGCGCTTTGATAATAGGCGCACCCAAAATTTCAGCCACTTGTTCGAGTTCTTCGGTGGCATCCAGCGCGCCCCGGCCGGCAAGGATTGCAATCTTCTTCCCGGCGTTCAAAACCTCCGCAGCCTTTTCCAGTTCCATGCGGTCTGGCAGCCGCGCACTGCGGGCAAAGGCATTGGAAGTGTGATGGGGAATGTTACGCTTGGAAGCCTGCTTCTGCTTTACTTCCTTTTCCTGAAAATCTACAGGGAAGGTAATGTGGGAGACGCCATGGTAGGCGAAGGCCATGCGGCAGGCGAGATCAGTGACATTCTCGACATGCGTCGGCCCCATGATGCGTTCATCGTACACGGAGACATCCATGAAGAGCTTGTCGAGAGCAACGTCCTGCTGGGTAAAAGTCCCGACCATGTCGTGGAATTGCAAGCCGGTGATCGCGAGCACAGATTGTCCGTCCAGCTTTGCATCGTAGAGGCCATTAAGGAGATGAATTCCGCCCGGCCCGGAAGTTGCGAGGCATACTCCCAACTTCCCAGTGAACTTTGCATATCCGCATGCCATGAACGCGGCAGCTTCTTCGTGACGTACCTGGATAAAACGGATCTTGTCCTGGTGAATGCGCAGCGACTCCATAATTCCGTTGATACCGTCGCCGGGCAGCCCAAAAATTGTGTCTACCCCCCAATCAATCAGTTTTTCGACGAGTACATCCGCAGCGGTCATGACGAAATCTCCGGTTTTAGAATCGTGCTGTATTAAAGATGCCGGGGACGTCGTAAATGTTCGCCCGGGGAGATGAAGAATCTTTGGTGGCAGGCGGCTTGTCCGCCTGCTCAGCGCGATGAATTGCTAGAGTGAAGTCCTAGACCTTGATGAGAGCGATGCCAATTTCAGAATCTACCTGTTTCTGAAGCTCAGCTGGACTCTCCGTAAGAATGAGTTCGCACGTGGGACGGACCGTGGCCTGGAGAAGATGCCCTCCGTGTGCGGTTCCGTCCGATTTGCCGACCACGATATGAGCGTGGACCTGCGGCTTGCCGTCCTGCAGGGCAATATCTCCAATAAGCGAGAGCAACTCCAGCTGCTCGTGCAACTCCGCCGCTATTTCATATTTCTTGGTGGTCCAATTGAACCAGCCTAATTTGACGGAAGAGAGCGCCCCAAGCGCCTTAAAACTGCTCGCGGACAGATGTTGCTCCACAGCAAAGTTCCGGAGAACGCCGGTAATCTCATCACCTACATCGAAGATCAAAACAAACGTCTTGGGTTGTTCTCCAATCAACTTATAGCGCATGCAAATCTTTTCCGGCGTGGTATTAAATATCTACTCACGACCTAATCAATAGAGATGCCGTAAGTAGCGCCTGCGTCTACAGTCTGTTGTTTTAGCGTTTCGGGGACAACGTTGGGATCACATTCATTCGCCGGGTGGCAGGCCACCTATCTCCCATGAGAGACATCTTTTATAGGTTACAAACTGCAAGAATGCTGCTGAGAGATGGCCTCGCGCGAAAACCAACGCGTCTCGATCGAAAACGTCAAAGCGTCCTCATACACAATTCCCACCGATTTTCCTGAATCAGATGGAACGCTGGAATGGAAGAGCACCACGATAGTTCTGGTGGAAGCCGTCGCGGGAGATAAACGGGGCCTGGGATACACGTACTGTAACAGCGCAGCCGAAGATTTGATTGGTAGGCTTCTCGTCAAAACAATTGAGGGCCGGGATGCCCTGAACATCTCTGAATGCTGGAACGCTATGGTTCGAGTTACGCGTAGCCTTGGCCGCCCGGGAATCGCCTCCTGCGCCATCTCCGCGGTGGATACAGCATTGTGGGACCTCAAGGCCAAGCTGCTGGATTTGCCATTGGTCAGCCTTTTGGGGGCTGTTCGTTCCTCGGTTCCTATTTACGGCAGCGGCGGTTTTACCTCTTATTCCAATGAGCAGCTCACTTCGCAGCTCCGTCATTGGGTCGAGCAGGGAATTAGCAGAGTCAAAATGAAAATTGGCCGGGATGCGGAAGCGGACCTCGATCGTGTGCGGGTGGCGCGCGCCGCAATTGGAAAAAGCACAGAACTCTTCGTGGATGCAAATGGCGCTTACAGCCGCAAACAGGCGCTGGGGCAGGCCGAGCGTTTTATGGAATCAGACGTTACATGGTTTGAAGAACCAGTCTCGTCGGATGATTTGGAAGGTCTGCACCTGCTGCGGAATCGAGCGCCTGCTGGTATGGAAATTGCCGCCGGGGAATACGGATATGTTCCTACTTACTTCCAGCGCATGTTGTCGGCAGGCGCAGTGGATGTGCTTCAGGCGGACGCAACCCGCTGCGGAGGCGTTACGGGGTTTCTGCAAGTAGCAGCATTGTGCGATGCCTTCCATATACCACTTTCGGCGCACACTGCTCCGGCAATACATACGCACGTGTGCTGCGCTGCCACTCCGGTACGTCATCTCGAGTACTTTCACGATCATGTCCGCATCGAGCGGATGTTGTTCGATGGAATCCAGGAGCCGATCAAAGGGGAGCTAGGGCCTGACCGCTCGCGGCCCGGCCTGGGAATTGAATTCAAAGATGCGGATGCCAGGCGCTTTGCCGCATGAAGGAGAAACGATGTCTGCGAACCGCGTTCCGCTATTCACCTCCGAGGAATTAAAAGACACTTGGCGTAATCATTCCGATGCAGTGGATGCGACCGCACTAGAAGCAGAGCTGCGGCAAACCATCGCCGGAGAAGTCCGCTTCGATGCAGGCAGCAAAGCGCTTTACGCCACAGATGGATCCAACTATCGCCAGGTGCCGATCGGGGTCGTCATTCCCCGTTCGAATGAAGACGTAATCAACACGATTGTGGCCTGCCGTAAATTCGGCGCGCCTATTCTATCCCGCGGAGGCGGAACCAGTCTTGCCGGGCAATGCTGCAATGTCGCCGTAGTTATGGACTGGACCAAATACCTGCACCATATTGTTGAATTGAATCCCGAGGAGAAGTATGCGCGTGTGCAGCCCGGCACTATTTGCGACACGGTGCGCAACGCGGCAACGCCTCACACGCTGACCTGGGGACCCGATCCCGCGACGCACAACCATTGCACATTCGGCGGCATGCTGGGCAACAATTCCTGCGGGACCCACGCGCAAATGGCCGGAAAAGCCGTTGACAACCTCATCGCCATGGACATTGTTCTTTACGACGGAACACAAATGACGGTCGGCTGGATGAACGATGCAGAGATGCAGCAGAAAATCGCGCAGGGCGGCCGCATTGGAAATATTTATTCGCAACTCAAATCGCTTCGCGACCGCTATAGGAAACTGATTGATGAAAAATATCCGCATATTCCCCGCCGCGTTTCGGGATATAACCTCGACCAGCTTATCCCCGGGGAAGATGGCCGCTTCAACGTGGCGCGGGCCCTGGTGGGGAGCGAAAGCACATGCGTCACCATTCTTGAAGCGAAGGTCCGGCTTGTTTACAGCTATCCCAAGCGCGTTCTGCTGGTGCTGGGTTATCCCTCCATTTACGAAGCCGGCGATCATGTTCCGGAGCTTCTCAAATATAAGCCCATCGCGTTCGAAGGGCTGGATGAGTTCCTGATGGACAACGTCAGAAAAAAGCACATGCCGCAGCAGGAGGACATTTCGGTTTTGCCCGAGGGGAAGGGATGGTTGGTCGTTGAGTTTGGTGGAGCAACTACAGAAGAAGCGGAAGAGCTGGCGCGGCAAGCGATGAAAGCCGTGGAAGGCAATAACGGCGTGAAAATGAGGCTGTACACCGACGAAAACGACCAGCAAAAAGTGTGGGATGTGCGCGAGTCAGGGCTGGGCGCGACCGCGTTTGTTCCCGGAGAGCCGCTGACCTGGGAGGGCTGGGAGGACTCGGCTGTTGCTCCGGAAAAAGTAGGCAGCTACCTACGCGATTTGTGCAAGCTTTACGAAAAGTACCAATACAAATCGGCTTTATACGGCCATTTTGGCCAGGGCTGCATTCACTGCCGGGTAGATTTCGATTTGATGAGCGAGCCCGGAATCCGCAAGTGGCGCTCCTTTATGGAAGAAGCCACCGATCTGGTCACCAGCTATGGCGGCTCCCTTTCCGGAGAACACGGGGACGGCCAATCGAAAGCAGAATTCCTTTATAAGATGTTCGGCCCGGAACTCATTGAAGCCTTCCGCGAATTCAAGTCCATTTGGGACCCGGATTGGAAGATGAATCCCGGCAAGATTGTGGATCCCTATCGCATTGATGAAAACCTGCGGCTGGGCGCGGACTACCATCCGTGGAACCCCGCGACGTATTTTAAATTTCCCGAAGATCATGGGCAGTTCTCCCATGCAGCTTTGCGGTGTGTAGGCGTGGGAAAGTGCCGGCGCGAAAATGGCGAGGGCGAGCAGAACACCATGTGTCCCAGTTATATGGTCACCCGCGAAGAAATGCATTCGACCCGGGGGCGCACCCACCTTTTATGGGAAATGATGCACGGCGATGTTGTGCGCGATGGATGGCGCGATGAGCACGTAAAAGAAGCGCTGGACCTGTGCCTTTCCTGCAAGGGATGCAAGGGCGATTGTCCTGTGAATGTAGACGTGGCCACATATAAAGCCGAGTTTCTCGCACATTACTGGAAAGGCCGTGTGCGCCCGGTTTCGGCTTACGCATTCGGATGGATTGATCAATGGGCACGGCTGGCCTCCGCCGCGCCCGGATTCGTGAATTTATTCACCCAGCTTCCGGGATTGCGCTCGGTAGCAAAGCTGGCGGTGGGAGTTCCGCAGCAAAGAAAAATCCCTCCTTTCGCGGCGCAGACCTTCAAATCATGGTTCAGACAGCATCGTCCGCACAACCACGGCGCACCAACCGTTGTTTTGTGGGCCGATACTTTTAACAATTACTTCATGCCGGGGACGGCAGAAGCCGCCGTAGACGTGCTTGAAAACGCCGGGTATCAGGTGGAAGTCTTGCAGCAGCATCTCTGTTGCGGCCGCCCACTCTACGATTATGGCTTTCTCGACATGGCGAAGGCATATCTGCAAAATGATCTGCGTGCGCTCTCTCCGTATATCGAGTCGGAAACGCCGATGGTTGTTCTGGAGCCGAGTTGCTGCTCGGTTTTTCGCGACGAAATGCACAACCTGTTTCCGGATTCGGCGCAGGCGCAACGGTTGGCGCAGAATACCTTCACATTGTCCGAGTTCCTGGAGAAGAAAGTTCCCGGCTACAAAGCTCCCCAGTTAAAGCGTCATGCGATCGTGCAGGGGCATTGCCATCACAAAGCCATTATGCGCATGAAAGAAGAAAAATCTGTCATGGAAAAGATGGGTCTGAATCATGAAGTACTCGAGTCAGGTTGTTGCGGAATGGCAGGCTCTTTTGGCTATGAAAAAGATAAATATCAGGTTTCCATTGACTGCGGCGAGCGTTCGTTACTGCCGCAAGTGCGCAAAGCCGGGCTTTCCACCATCATCATGGCCGATGGTTTCAGTTGCAAAGAGCAGATCGCCCAAGAGACAAACCGCCATGCCTTGCACCTGGCGGAAGTACTGCAACTTGCCATTCATGAAGGCGAACAAGGCCCGGATGGGATGTATCCGGAGAAGAAGTTTGTTCAGCCGAGGGAATCGGCACAGAAACGTTCGATGAAGCGCGCCGCCTTGGCAACTTCTATCGCCATTGCCGCCGCCGGTCTGGGATTACTTTGGAAGAAAAAAGCGTCCCGACGGACGTAGTGCGGGGCCAGAGGTTGGAAACCACCCCTCTGTAAATCATCGGCTCGCGCGCGAATTTGGAGGCCGGCCCGCCGCCTTCGTCAGCCGGTAAGGTTCAGACTGCATTGTTCAGCGAACGTTTGTTCAATGTTGTTCAGGCCGCGTACTTCAAAAGATTCGCAACTTTCTTGATGTCAGTGACAAAGCGCCGCATCTCCCGGTGGCGCTCGTCCTCATCTTCAATTCGCAGCAGGGATGAAGGATGTACCGTCGCGATGACACGCGGCGCGAGAGGAGAGGAAATCAATTTTCCGCGCTGCTCGCTTACGCGGAATTTACTTCCGAGCAAAGCCTGCGCTGCGGTCGCTCCCAGGCACACCAAAATCTGCGGCCGGATGCGGTCAATTTCTGCCTCAAGCCAGGGGCGGCATGCCTTGATTTCGGCGGCGCGAGGCTTGGCATGAATGCGCTTTTTCCCTC
>JAICKN010000306.1 GCA_025927855.1 Terriglobales bacterium | reverse complement strand
CGGTGTAATCACAGGAAAACGCCATTGTTCGTAGGTCACCGATCCAGAGAGCGCAAGGCCTCCCGGCAGAAGCGCTTCTCCTGAAGCCGAATAGTCCACCAGCCGTCCGCCGCCGATGAAATCTTTCGAAACTTCCTGATGGCGGTAACCTGCTTGCAATTTTGTGCGCGGAGAGAACCAGTAGGTCAGCCAGCCTTGACCGCCGCGTCCCGCGCGCCCAATCCAGCTGCCCATCAGCAATGTATTATTCGTGTATCCGTCAAGAAAACGCCGCGCGTCGAAGTACACAAAACCAGGAGAAAATTCCGCAGTCAGCGGCTCGTGAAATCCCTCAAGGCGCAGTTCCAAATGGGGCAACTTGGGCAGGCGAGAAAAATAAATTCCCGGATTCAGCGTGGGCCTGGTGGACCCAATCGGCGAAATCTCATCCACGACCAGCGAATCCACATAGACCGTGGCAGCGTTCCGGATGCGGTAACTGAAGTCAAATTGTGATGAGCGCTTTCCCGGATTATCCGCGGCACTCAATGAATGCACATAATAGGTCCGCAAAAAGTTCGACCAGGTAAACGGCAGGCCGGGCCCGGCAAACATCGCGGTAATGCCCATGCCGAATTCCAGATTATGCGTCGGCTTAAAGCTGATCTTTTCGCCGTGAATGAACGGCTGCGGAGAAATATCCGGGCCGAGTACCTGCGGCGAATTTACCTCCCAGTGGTGACCTGAGAGTTGGCCGAGAAAAAATTGCGCTTCCGCCGGGCCTAGAATTTTCGAAAGCAGCGGAATGCGGTAAGGCTCGGCATTTTGCATGCGGAACATGGGAATAGCTTCGGCGTTGTCGCTCATCAGCAGCGCGCCAGATTCTCCCGGGCCAAGCCACAAGCTCTGTTTGCCAAACGAAAAATTCACATTCCGCCAAGTGAAGCCGACGGTGCCGGTGACAAGGCGGAAACGATTGATAGCTCCAATTCCATTCGGCAACACCCCGGAAAAATTGGCAGCGGCGACCGCCTGCTGCGTGGACTGGGTATACGACGGCAAGGCTGGCGCGTGCTGATATTCCGCCTGGATGGAAACAGAAAGCGGCCCCGCTTCCGCGTGGGCCGTAACGCCGTCATAAGTATTGAAGCCCTGGGCATAAGGGCGCCCTTCGTCATTCACAATCGTCTGCCCAAAGTTGAAGCTGTCGCGCAACGGCGGCCCCGAAATGTTGGTGAACCGCGTATAGACAGAATCCAAACTCGCGCCCAAATTCTTCTCTCCGCCCAAACGGGCTGCTTCCGGCGCAAACTCTTTTGTTAAATCCCGGTAAATCTTGGTTCCGTCATCGGAATCGTCGTCCAAATCAATATTGTCTTCCGCTTCTTGCAGCATTTGCGCGAACTGCAACCGCGTCCACGGGCGCTGCCCTGCATACGACGTGCTCACATATCCGAGCGCGATCAGCCGCTCCATTGCCGGATACTCCCAGCTGTCCAGCGGAAGATATGGTGATCCCATAGACTCAGCGCGTGGCCTGGTTTTTTCACTCGAATGCGTGATGTCCCACGGCTCTCCACCTAATTCGGGATCGTGATGCGCGCGAAACACCGTCTTCCCCATGTACCAGCCGAGCGCGCCGCCGATGAATACATCCGAAGCAAAGTGTTCTTTTCCTGTAACTCGCGTCACGGTTATTGCGGAAGCAAGCCCGTAAGCTAAAAACTTAGTGAATGGTCCCGGATATTCGTGTGCGATAACGCTGGCGATAGACCAGGCTGCCGCGGAGTGTTCGGAGGGAAATGAACTCCCTCCCTGAAAGAACCTTCCACTGCCATCTCCAACGAACGGCCGCGGACGCTGTGTAACTTCCTTCAAAGCGTATACACCTAAGGTGCTGTCAATGGCAGCTTCTCCTGCCAGAAATCCTGTTTCGCGCAAGTGGTCGTTATGCGTCACGCGGCCCCACAAATATGCACTTGCCCCTGCTCCCACCAGCGAATAAACGCCATAGTCGGAAAATGTCCTGCTGCGGTTGATTTCGCCCGGAGAAACCTGTTTTGAAATCCAACTGTCGCTCGCAATCAGGGCCGTAGAGAAGGCGGCGAATGGAACGACAGTCTTTACCTTGTTCTTGTTCCACTGCGTTGCGCCATTCACCCAAAACTGCTTCTGGTCCCAGGCGATGTGCTTCAAAAGGGGCGTTCCAATTCTGTTTTGCGGATCGGCATTCGGAGGCAACAATCCCGAAGGTCCCGGCGTTGAATGCTGCCTCTCAAAGACATCCGGCTTTTTATTGGGTGCGGAGTGATTGGTTTCCTGGGCGTAAGCAAAAACCGTAAGCGCCAGAATTAACGGGCCAAGAGCTAAAAGAATCCTCCAATAATTTTGGGATCCCAGCATGGGAGCGGCGTGGGGCCGAGTTAGAATCCGCCCGCCAAGCTGATGGCCACTCCTACTGCCGAAGCCAATTGCGAAGACTCCAGAACCTGACGCCACTTGCTGCCGCCACTCAGCGCTTTTTCAGGAACTACGACCATATCTCCGGGGCGGATTTCCGCATCCAGAGCGCCGCCGTTAAACAATCCACCCTTGCCGCCGGCAACCGAACCATCCGCCCGCACCACAAAGATGGACTTTTTGTCGGCAATGTTTGTGGGGCCCCCTGCTTGGCGCAAATACCACTCTGCATTTTTT
>JAICKN010000289.1 GCA_025927855.1 Terriglobales bacterium | reverse complement strand
GGAAATTGATGCCGCTCGCCTGCTTACTATGCGCGCCGCGTCCATGAAAGATGCGGGCCTTAAAACCACCCAGGAATCTTCCATGGCGAAGCTCTACGCAAGCGAGGTTGCCGTTCGTTGCGCGAATGAGGGTGTGCAAATTCACGGTGGGTATGGATTCATCAAAGATTATCCTGCGGAGAAGTTCTACAGAGACGTAAAACTCTGCACAATCGGGGAAGGCACCAGTGAAGTGCAGCGCATGGTGATTGCCCGGCAATTGCTGAAGGACTAAACCAATCGCGCGGCGGTTGGCAATTTAGTCAGCGGATGATCTCGCAGTCCGGTGAATCTCGCTTCCAACTCTGAATGGCGGGATCGCACTTGAAAATCGCACCAATTATTACTGCGCTACTCTCTCCGCGTGCAACTGCTGTAACGCATACACATTCACTTCTCCACGTTGTAGCGCGGCGATGCCTTCGGCGGCGGCGCGGGCGGCCGAGAGCGTGGTGATCGTCGGGATGCGGGCGGTGACGGCCGCGCGGCGGATGGCCTTTTCGTCGAAAAATGGGTCCTGGCCGTGGGGCGTATTCACGATGAGCTGAATGCGCTCGCCCTTGATCAAATCCACAACGTTGGGCCGGCCCTCTTTCACCTTAAAGACGCGCTCGCAGGGCATGCCGGCAGCTTCAATCACGTCGGCGGTGCCGCCTGTGGCCACCAGCTTGAACCCCATATCCACAAATTTTCGCGCCACTTCGGCGACATTCAGCTTGTCATGATCGGTGACGCTGATGAAGACCGTTCCTTGCGTGGGCAGCTTTTGTCCGGCGGCAATCTGGGCTTTGGCGAAGGCTTCCCCGAATGTTTCAGCCACCCCCATGACTTCTCCGGTGGACTTCATCTCAGGACCAAGCACCGTATCCACCCCGGGAAACTTGTTCCAGGGAAATACAGGCGACTTCACGTAGTATGACGATCCCGTGTCGAGGTCTTTGCGTTTTTTAATGAACTCGGGAAGAAACTCGCGCAGTTTGCGGCCTGTCATTAGCCGGGCGGCAATTTTCGCCATGGGAATGCCGGTAGCTTTGGATACATAAGGCACGGTGCGCGAGGCGCGCGGGTTCACCTCAAGAACGTAAACTTTGCTCTCATCCGCGCCGTTGTTCGGAACAAATCCAACCCGCGGAATGGCGAATTGAATATTCATGAGTCCAACGACATTTAACGCGCGAGCCAGCTTGAATGTGTAGTCCCGCATGCGGGCGAGCAAATGCTCGGGAATATCCACGGCGGGCAGTACGCAGGAGGAATCGCCGGAGTGCACACCAGCCTCTTCAATGTGCTGCATGATGCCGCCGATGACCACGTCTTCGCCGTCAGAGAGCGCATCCACGTCCACTTCGACCGCGTCTTCCAGGAAATGATCAATGAGCACGGGCCGGTCCTGTGAGTACTCGACGGCTTCTTTCATGTAGCGGACAACGGTTTCTTCGTCGTAGGCAATGACCATGGCGCGGCCACCAAGGACGTAGGAAGGACGAACCAGCACCGGATAGCCAATGCGTTTTGCGCCTTCCACGGCCTCTTCGAGCGATGCGGCCATTGCACCGGGAGCTTGCGGAATTCCAAGTTCGTCGAGCAGTTTGCCAAAGTGCTTGCGGTCCTCAGCGAGATCAATGCACTCAGGTGAGGTGCCGATGATTTTTACTCCAGCATTTTTTAGAGGCATGGCAAGGTTCAGCGGAGTCTGCCCACCGAACTGCACAATCACGCCCACATCCGCCCCCTGCGAAGTTTCATGTTCGTAGATGGCAAAAACATCTTCGAAGGTAAGCGGCTCGAAGTAGAGGCGGTCGCTGGTGTCGTAGTCGGTAGAAACCGTTTCAGGATTGCAGTTCACCATGATGGTCTCGTAGCCATCTTCGCGCAGGGCGAAGGAGGCATGGCAGCAGCAATAATCGAACTCAATTCCCTGGCCAATGCGGTTGGGCCCGCTGCCGAGAATCATGACTTTCTTTTTCTTGGTCGGTGCGGCCTCATCTTCTTCTTCGTAGGTGGAGTAGAGATACGGAGTGAAGCTTTCAAATTCTGCCGCGCAAGTATCCACGCGCTTGTATACGGGCTTCACGCCGTGTTTTTTGCGCAGGTGGCGGATTTTTTCCTGGTCGCCCTTGCCGCTCAGTCTCCATGTTCCGGCAAGGCGTCCATCGGAGAAACCCATGCGCTTGGCGTCTCTTAAAACCTCGGTCGGCACCGATTCCATCGGATGCTTTTCCACTTCCAGTTGCATGTCGTTAATTTCTTTAAGCTGGTAGAGGAACCACGGGTCCATCGAGGTCATCTTTGCGACCTGCTTGACCGTGTGCCCCTGCCGTAGCGCGTAACGAACATACGAGAGGCGCTCCGGATGCGGCGTGACCAGACGTTGCGTAAGAATTTTCGGCTCGATCTTTTCTCCGCCGATGCGCTTGCCGGTATCGAGCGCGCGTACACCTTTCATCAAGGCTTCTTTGAATGTGCGTCCGATGGCCATGACTTCGCCGACGGATTTCATCTGCGGCCCGAGGTTTTCATCGGCACCGGGGAATTTCTCAAACTGCCACTTGGGGATTTTGACAACTACATAGTCGAGCGTTGGCTCGAAACATGCCGGAGTCTTGCGCGTAATATCGTTTGGAATTTCGTCGAGCGTATAGCCGACCGCCAGCTTTGCAGCAATTTTGGCGATGGGGAACCCTGTCGCTTTGGAAGCCAGCGCGGAAGACCGCGAGACGCGCGGATTCATCTCGATGACGACCATGCGCCCGGTTGTAGGATGAACGCCGTATTGAATGTTCGAACCGCCGGTGTCTACGCCGATCTCGCGGATCACAGCGATGGAAGCATCGCGCATGGCCTGATATTCGCGGTCACTAAGAGTTTGCGCGGGAGCGACGGTGATCGAGTCGCCAGTATGGACGCCCATGGGATCGAAGTTTTCAATGGAGCAGATGATGATGACATTATCTTTGGTGTCGCGCATCACCTCCAGTTCAAATTCTTTCCAGCCTAGAACAGACTCTTCGATCAGAGCTTCGTGTACCGGAGAGAAATCGAGACCGCGAGCCAGTACTTCGAGAAGTTCTTCGCGGTTATAAGCGATGCCGCCGCCGGAACCGCCCAAAGTAAAGCTAGGGCGCACGATAACAGGGAAGCCGATCTTGCCGGCAAACTCCAGGCCATCTTTCAAATTATTGACTAATGCGGAGCGGGGAACGTCAAGACCAATCCGCTGCATCGCATCTTTGAAGTAGAGTCGGTCTTCGGCTTTCTTAATGGCATTGACGTTCGCGCCAATGAGGGTGACATTGTATTTCTCAAGAATTCCGGTGTCGGAAAGGTCAATAGCAAGATTCAGGGCAGTCTGGCCGCCGACAGTGGGGAGCACTGCGAAACCCGCGCCCGGAGACATCTCGCGTTCGATGCGGATGATTTCTTCCAG
>JAICKN010000111.1 GCA_025927855.1 Terriglobales bacterium | reverse complement strand
TGATTATACGCCGCGAGCGTTTACTGAAATGCGGCAACATAGGAATATGCGCGCAGCCTTCTGCTCGCGCCAGCTCTCGATTTTTCCTGCGGTTGGACAAAACTAAATCCCCCCTCCTCATCTCAACTGGTAGTAATTGTGCGCCCGCTACCTTTCTCCAGGCTGGCGTGAATATCCACCCGTGAATTCATGAAAGGAGTTGAAGCATGAAAATCGAATCTTTGCAGGATCTTTTTGAAACGGAGCTTCGCCTGGCCTATGACTGCGAGCAAAAGCTGGTGAAGAAAGGCCTTCCCACCATGATGGAGGCCTCCACTTCTCCGGATCTTCGAAAGGCATTCCAGGACCATCTGCAACAAACCCGCCAGCACATCACCCGTCTGGACCAGGCGTTTGCTGCCATTGGAAAAAATCCCGACACCCAGGACAACGACGTCTTCGATGAAATGGCTAAAGGAGCGGAAAAGAAGGCCAAAGCGATTGAAAGCCCCTCCTTGCGGGACGCGGCCCTGATCGCCTGCGCCAATCAAGTCGAGCACTATGAAATTGCCGTGTATGGATCTCTCGTGGCTTTTGCACAACAGATCGGATTAAGCAATGCCGCTACTTCTTTGCAGCAGACTCTGCAGGAAGAGAAAGAAGCCGACGCGAAACTAACACAACTGGCGGAAACTTCCATCAACTCCCGCGCCACGCAACTGCGCGCGGCTTGACGCACTTTAATTTTGAGGCGCTGTTGCGGGCCTGTTCAGGTCGCGGGCAGCGCCCCACCACTCGCGCAGTTCGCCTTCGCTGCCGTTGAAGCGGTTGCGGTCACAACGCCCCACGCCCGGAACGTCGTGTGGTTGCGGGCCCATCGCTCCATCGGTGTATTGCCAGAGCGTCCACGTTTTCCAGTTCGCCGGAACCACTGGCATCTCCCCATATTGCGAAAGCCAGAACCAGCAATTCGCAAGCACCACATCGGTTTGCCCGGCTAGCAGCGATTTCAAATAATATCCGGCATAAAGCCCCGGAAATTTGCCGGTGACCGCCTGCACATGGCTCACAAATGCGCGGGCCTGTTTAAGGCCCATGCTAGGTCCCTGCGGGTTTGCTTCCAGATCAAGCGCCAGCAATGTTTGTGGCCCGGGCCGGACGGTATTCAGAAAATATTCCGCCTGCGCAATGCCATCCCCTCCAACTCCAAAGTGATATGCGCCCCATAACATGCCTTCATCTTCCGCCTGTATTTTGTGCGGCGCATACGCCGGATCGCAATACAACATGCCCTGTGTGGCCTTATGAATCACTCCCGCGATTCCCGATTGATGCGCCAGATGAAAATCAACGTTCGTATTGAAATGTGAGAGGTCCAAAACACAGTTGGAAAATGACACGCGCGAATCCTCGCCAAAGATTTTGTTAGTCAATCCCGGTGCAAATGATTGGGCAATAAAAAAGCGCAGCCCCAGGGCTGCGCCGGATATTTGGTGCTTCTATATTCAGCCTAGCAAATCAAACCGCGAGAATGGGACATCTCCCCGCCTGGTATTTTGTGAATGAAATCAGAAGCTTAGCGGGAAACATGCATCGGGCGGTATCTTGACAGCGGTTTTTCCTTCTCGTGCGCGGATTGAAACACCCCATCCACAGAGGCGAAGTTTTGCACAGCCTCTGACGATGCTGAACCCACGAAAAGGCAATGAATTCAATACGGTAATTGCCTGATGCTGCTCGTCTAGGTTCTCTGACACGAAAGTAACTTGTTCAACATACCTGCGTCATCGCAAGATGTATTTGTCCCCGGTGTTCACCACCCGGAAAAAGCCACTATGCCGCAGAAGTTGCTCGATGTTCTTATGCTTGGCCGATGCTCCCACGAATTTTCCTGGCCACGACGGGCCAACGATGGCCACTATTATCAGGTCTGCCTGCTGTGCGCCACTGAGTACAAATACGATTGGAAAACCATGCGCCGTACCGAGCGGGTCGAACGCTCGGGAGAAGATAGTTCCACGGCGACCCGGCGCACCCGCAGTCACACCAAAAAGCCCACATGGGTGCCGCGCGCCCGCCGCATTAAGCTTCATGCCCCGGTACGCTACCGCGTCAAAAATCTGGGCTCATGGTACGAAGGCGTGGTGGAAAACCTCAGCCAGTCCGGCGTTCTGTTTAATGGGCCGCAGCTATTGCCGGTCAATACATTAATGGAAATGGTTTTCGAGATGCCGGAAGAAATTTCTGGCCAAAAGAACAGTTCCGTTCTTTGCCAGGCGCGCATTATCCGCTCGAAAGATGCGCAAACTTCAGAATTGAAAACCACCATGGCGGCTTCTATTCTGGATTACAAATTTCTGCACCAGTAATGCAGCGGTAAATACGTTATTTTCTTTCGATTCCTGCAAGGCCCGGAATATTCGGGAATAACACCTGTTAGGGCACTCGCCCATTTTTTCAACCGGAATTGCATCTACTCTGCATCTAAAATAGCAGCATAACGAAATTCAATCGCACCGAGGAGTGTACGCATGAAAGCGAGAACTTCTTTCTACGTCACTATGTTCGCGCTGGCAGCGGCGCTTGCATTTGCGGCAGGCTGCTCCAAAGCGCCCAATGACGCGCAGATCACGAGCGATGTGCAGAGCAAGATCAGCGCAGATTCAGGACTGCAAGGCAAGCAGATAGCGGTCCAAACCAATGCCGGAAGTGTGACTCTTTCCGGTACCGTCGAGAACGAGGCGCAACGCGAAGCTGCGGCCCGCTATGCGGCGGGATCTCCCGGCGTAAAACAGGTGGTGAACAACATTGAAGTCGCAGCTCCGGGAGCGCAAGCCGAGGCGCAGCCGCAACCAGGGCCGGAACCGCCACAGCAAACGGCTGCTTCCTCTATGCCTTCTCCAGCAAGACATCACCACGCTCGGCATCATGAAGCGAGCAATAACGACGATTCCGCTTCCTCCGGCGGCGCTTCGCAGGAAGCTCCAGCCATGGCCCAGACACAGGAGAGCGCTCCACCGCCTTCTCCTGCAACGCAGCCTGTACCCGATGCGGCGCCGGCCACGCCTCCGCCGCCTCCTCCACCACCGCAGCTGACCCTCCCTTCAGGAACCGTTCTCTCGGTGCGCTTGGTGGATCCGCTTAATTCGGAGACGGCACAGCAGGGCGCAACTTTCCGGGCGACCCTTAACTCTCCTTTGTCCGTAGACGGCCAGACCGCAATCCCCGCCGGCTACGAAGTGGAAGGGCATGTGGCGGAGGTGCAGAGCGCTGGAAAATTCAAAGGCAAGTCCCTGCTCACCTTGCAGCTCGACCGGCTGATTGTGGGCAAGAAGAGTTATTCAATCCAAACCGACCAGTTCCATCGTGAAGGCTCATCGCGCGGCAAGAACACTGCGGAAAAAGTTGGCGGAGGCGCGGTCGTCGGGGCAATCATCGGCGGCATTTTTGGCGGCGGCAAAGGCGCGGCGATTGGCTCTGCTGCGGGCGCTGGTGTTGGCGGAGGCGTTCAGGCCGCCACCAAAGCCCAGCAGGTGGATTTGCCTTCCGAAACGCAACTGAGCTTTACGCTGCAGGCTCCAGTCACTGTGACACAAACTAAACGAAGCCCGCACCAAAGCTCTCCGAGTTTGCAATCGAATTCCGATTAGCTGGTTAAATTTTCATAAATAAAAGGCATAGCGATATGCCTTTTATTTTGCTTGCGCTTAGGCTTGCTCGCCGGTCCTACTGAGATTCCGGAGGGCGAAGAACGACGCCAGGAAACCCATTACAACAAACGCGGCAATGGAAAGGTACCAATCGGGATACCATTCCTGCGGTCTCACGAATGCCATGCTGACGAGGAAATATGGATTGAGATAAAGGCACCGCATGGCGCTGTGGGAAGGTGGGCCCGGACGATTATCCATCTGAGACTGAACGATCGCGAATCCGACTACAGTAATTACTGTAAGCGCGACAAGAATTGCATAGGTAACCGCAGTCGAATGAATGCTGCGCCGGAAAAAAGATGAGCAATAGAGGCCGATCGCGCATATCACAGCGAACACGAGCAACGAAGCTCCAAGAGCAACAAATATCTGGCGCGGCGCAATACCGCCAAAGGCAAAACTCATGCTGAGAATAGGCAAAGAGCTGACAAGCAGAAGAATGAGAAACAAAAGGGAAGACACGAATTTGCCCCACCAGATTTGCCATGTGGTAAGGAGGCTGGTCAAAAGACCGGGCAGTGTACGCTGTTCTTTCTCAATGGTGATAGCGCCTGCGCTGAACACAGGCGCGAGGAGCAGCAGCAAGGTAAGTTGCACATAGGTGGTGGCTACGAAAATGACCTGTCCAATTTGCGAACCTTGAATCTCTCTCCATTCATAGCGCTGCGCCGTCGCCGCAGTGAAATAATAAGCCGCGGTAACTACCCCGCTCAACGCGAGAAGATAAAGAGAGGGTAGAATCCATCCCCGCTTTTCCCGCATTCGTTGGCGGAATTCTTTTCCCAGCATCGGGTTCATGAAGATCTTCTCCCAAAAACTGCGCGATAACGCTCTTCCAGGTCAGGCCCGCGTGGATCAAAACGGACGATCTTCGTCCTGGCGGCCACCAGATGCGAAAGTAACGCAGAGGCGCGCTCGGGGCCTCCCTTAATTTCTACGTGTAGAAGGGCTGCCTTCGTTTCAAGCACGCGAGCGCCCGCGAATTGCGTGGCAATGGCAGCGGCAGACTGTGCATCTCCTAAGACTTCGATTTCGCATAGCAGTGAATCGCTCATAGCGGAGGAGAGGACAACAACCGAGCGGCCTTCGGAATCAGTCGCATTTTGACCGCCCAAGATGAAAGCAACGCGAGTGCAAATATCCTCAAGGTCCGCCAGTATGTGCGATGAAAGCAGAATTGTAACCCCTTGCTGATTAAGGTCCTTGAGTTGGCGGCGGAGTTCAATCCGCGCGAGCGGATCAAGTCCGGTGGCGGGCTCATCCAGCAGCAGGACTTTCGGACGGTGCAGCAGGGTTTTCGCGAGCACAAGGCGCTGCTTGAGCCCCATGGATAGATGCTCCACATAAGTTGAACGACGGTCGGAGAGGCCCGCGAATGCAAGGGCCTGTTCGACCGCATCCGATTTCCGCTTGCCGTGAAGGTGAAATGCCTCGGCAAAGAACTCTAAAAATTCGTGAGCCTGAAGATCGGAATACACGCCCGGAACATCTGGCATATAACCCGCAAGTGCACGAATGGCGCGAGGATCATGAGTGACATCGTGCCCGGCGATACTGGCTTTACCAGCGGTAGGCCGCAGCAAAGTAGCAAGGATTTTGATGAGAGTGCTCTTGCCTGCACCATTCGGACCGACGAGTCCGAAAAGCTCACCTTCGGCTATGGTCAGCGAGAAATTAGAAAGCGCGGGCTTGCCATCGTAGATTTTGCCGAGTTTTTCGATCTCGATCACGGGGCCGCCGCCTTTATGGCAACAATAGTGAGAGCGTAACTCTTATGAATGAAGGAGCGATCTACGAGGTCTATTTCAGGTACTGGCCCGCCAGCGATTCCCACAAACGCTCCGTTTCCCGGGGAGAAATGTGAAGCAAGAGCAGCGTTGTTTTCCAGCAAGTCCTGTAACGAAGAGCCCTTTAGCGGCGGCGCGTCCAAGTTGTAATTGAAGGTCATTTGCGCCAGGTCGGCCGGACTGAGCCGGCGGTGGGGGCTGGCCGCGAGATCAACGAGTGCACCGGCCGGAACCGGGCCCAATGAATAAATTGCGTCATGGTCGAGATAAACCGCTTGTCGGAAGGACTGGCCAGTTCGATTGAGCAAATGGGTCGCGTCTGGATGCGAGACCGTGCCCGGGAATTGCCGGATTCCCAAAAAGTCGAAATCGGCAAACGACCACTGCGAAAGTTGTAATGGAAACTGCTGGAGGGGGCCCAGCTGAATGTTCCAGCCATGGTTGGTATCAGCATTGTTAAGAGATATACCCAGTCCAAAATCATCTCGGGGCATATCCCGCGGATTGTCCCAAAGCAATCCAGGGGGCGCACTAAGGGTAAGATCAGCATGATGGGGCGTAGACACGCGCAATCCAATTGAGGATGCCGCGAGAGAACTGGAATCATCGAGATGGTAGACGGCGACTTCATCCAGTTGCAGGCTTTTAGGGCGTTGCGAGGAACTGGAGATGTAAAGCCCAATAGAAAAGAGGATTGCAATGGCAGGGACGGTGGCCCATCCCCACTCCCGCCTGTCATAGCGGTTGAGCAATGTGAAGTTGAGCAGACCAACCGCCAAAATATATGCTGCCAACCACCAGAGAAGCCACGCGAAGCGGGGGAAATGAAAATTGATAGCGAGCCGCGATCGAGAGTATTTCATAATCCCTGAACCGGGGAGCGCTTGCCAGAAAGCCGGGCCGACGGGCTGATGATTGTTGCGTCCGAACAGAGAAGCCAATTGAGAATCTAGTGCGGCAAAGCGGTAAAGCTGCCCCAGACCAATCAATTCCGCCTTGCCGGAGGCGGCGCCCTGGCGGTAGGGAGCAAGAAATGATGAATCTCCCATCAGCGATTCCGGCAGAACCAGCCGCCCGCCTTGGCGCATGTAGCCTTCCAGGCTCAACTGTTGAGTGGAACTGAGCGAGGATGGCGGACGCGCGAGCACGACATATTCAGCAGCGGCATAGGCCCACCAATCGGGCAAAGGTTCGCGCGAAGGAACAAAGATATAGCTAGGTTGCGCACCCCGTTGCGCGTCCGCCTGCTCATCCGCGCTAGTTGTAATAGTAAATAGCGCTTCAGCCTGGCGGCAGGCTTGGTCATCATTGCAGAGGATAAGAACAAAATTTGATGCGCCGCCGTTGAGGTCTCTTTTGTCGTATGCAAACAATCCAGCCGGAGAACGGGCCTCGAGTACGAGAAATCTTCCGTATCCATTGCCCATATAGGTATTACGGAAAACGAGAGGGACATCGAGTTCCACCTGCGAATTTGCAGGCATGGTTACGGATTGGGAAAAAACATCGGTTAGAGTCCCCGAATGTCCGCTTTCTAAGCGAAACTGAAGAGCCACGGCAATGGGCTGCGCGGTTGGATTTGCAAGCTGCACGCGAACACTGACAGGAATACCGAACCGGTAATGGCCATGAATTCCGATATCTTCAATACGTGCGGATTGCCCACACATCGGGCCGGCAGCAAGAAGCAGGCAGAATCCTGCGAAAAGGCGGAGCATTTTATCTGGCGAGGATTGTCATCGCGTCTGCTCCTAAAGGCAAGAGAATTCCAAACGAGAGATAAGGAGAGTTAATAGTGGGGAATGCTGCCGTAGATTGCGCCTCAAAGATGAAGCAACAGGCGTTCCTTCGGGTTGGCAGGTCGAGGACCACACGGCTTCCGTGTGCCCGGGTCGCATGGGCTGGTTGAGCTGGTATGTCCCGGGTGGCCGGATATTTTCCATTACAGTTGGAAGGCCATTGTCAAGGCGGAATTTTGCTGATTTTTAGCCGCTCAAATAGCAAATTATTTACAAATGGCGCTCATGGGCGCTTGCTATACTTTCCGCGAATTTGACTGTGCCTGACTACGGTTCGAGATGGCTACTTTCCGCTTTCCTCGCCCGCTGAAGTGGCCATCAAATAACTCAACGCGGGGAAAATTTCTTGAAGAATATTTTTGTAGGGAACCTTAATTTCAATACCTCCGAATCGGAATTGCGCCAGATTTTTGAAGCTTATGGGCAAGTAGATCGCGTCAGCATCATGACCGACCGCGACACAGGCCGCTCACGTGGCTTCGCTTTTGTTGAGATGGCAAACACGGACGAGGGAGAAAAAGCGATTGCCGCCCTCAATGGCACCCAGGCAGCGGGCCGCACCCTGAATGTGAATGAGGCCCGTCCTAAAACCGAGCATAACGGCGGCGGAAGAGAACGCCGGGGTGCTTATGGCGCCCGGGGCGGACGTTAACCGGGTTCACCGGATGCTTGCCAATCGCCAAATCTATCGTGCTCCGTGAATCTATCAATCCCTGCCCGCAAATCGCAATAGCGTTGCACGAACCTATACGCCCGCTCAATTGACAGCTTAGTCGGCGGGGCCGAAGGTCCATTCCTACGCGCTGACCAATTTCTTGTCGCTGGCATCCGCCCTCAGCAGTATTCAGCGATCAGCGCAACAGGCAATCCTGCTCAAAAACTTGTTACTCGAAGCATGAGTAGATGAATCCCGATGATCACGACGAATTGAAATACGAAATATTCGCTAGCCGCGAGGAAGTTGAGTGGTGTCCAATATTCTACAAACTACTACGCAAAAGCGTAGTAGTATCAATAAAGAACGCTGGATGTCCGCAAATATGGTACGATGTAGCGTAGTATAATTCTTTGCGCAAATGCGAAAAGATGCTCTTGAGACCGCGAGCCGTTTGCGGACAAGTTTGGCGCGATTAAACCGGCGTCTGCGAGTGCAGTCGCGAACCGCAGGACTGAGCACAAGAAAGCACAGCATTCTCGGTCAGTTATATCGGGACGGACCGATGACTCCCAGTGCCATTGCTCTGGCTGAGGGAGTGCAACCGCAATCCATCACCCGGGTGCTGGCTGAACTGGAGGAAGCAAACCTCGTACTGCGCAGGCAGAGCGAGGCAGACCGCCGGCAGTTTCAACTGGAAATCACTTTGGCGGGAAGAGAATTGATGGTCAAGGATGCGCGCCGCCGGGGAGCATGGCTTTCCGCTGCCATGGAAAACCAGTTAAGCGCGATCGAAAGGGATTTGCTGGGCTTATCAATTCCCTTGCTGGAAAAACTCGCAGAGTTTTCTTCAGGGGAGGAAGAGAAAACAGCCATACAGCAGATCTGAAAATGTTTGCGCAGGAGAGACATGTCTATCCAATGAACTTTGCCGGCATGCAGGAGTTGAATGCTGTATTTGCAGAGGTAAAATCCCGCTTTGATGAGCAACGCCAGCAGGGCCTGGTTTGCAAACAGGGCCTTTACAAAGATTGCTGCGTATTAAAATTGCAAAAGGCCTGCTGGACGAACGATTCCATGAAGAACATTGCAAACCAGTCCGGAATTTTCTTCTCTGTATGGAGCACCAAAGAATCACTGCAGGAAAACCGCGTTATGTACAACATCCATGCCTTGAAACTGAGGCAGCTAAAGAACTACACAATTGCCAGCAGGGATTTTGCCGATGATTTCAGGAAGCATTTTGCCGCTGGACGCAGCAACTGGCCCAACGTGTGTACCGACTATGGCCCGGCGACACTGATGCAGGGGTGGATAGAAAGCGCGGCGCTCACTCTCTGCCAAAATATTCTCGCTCTAATGAACAATTTTGTGCTCCTCAGTCCTCTCATTGACCGCCTGCTGGATGAGCGACAGCGGTAAAAATAGGGCTGTCCTACCCGCTCTCTCCAGCAATGTTGCGAATATGTCACCTGTCGTGCCGGAAATTAGCCCAACTCTTGTTCCATCCGCCGCGGCGGGCTCATACCCGGCGCGCGCGGGAAATCTTTTGCGTCCACTCATTGACGGCGAACCAGCGTTCCGGCGCATATGCGAGGCGATTGACGCCGCGCATCGCAGCGTCTGGGTGACGGTGGCTTTTCTGTGGGAGTCCTTCGAGATGCCGGATGGGCGGGGACCGGCGCTGGCTGTGCTTGGAAGCGCAGCCGCCCGCGGGCTGGACGTCCGGCTGATCTGCTGGCGTCCGGACCGGGAAACGGAACAGTTCAGGCGGAATGCGTTTTGGGGATCGCCTCATCATTTCCAGCAGCTTCAGGCCTGCGGAAGCGGAATCCGCGTCCGTTGGGACCGCGCGCAACCAGGTTTTTGCCAGCATCAAAAAAGCTGGCTCATTGACGCTGGAGAGAACACAGAAACTGCTTTTATCGGAGGAATTAATCTTAACCCGAACTCAATGGTCGCGCCGGGCCATGGCGGCGAAGGCCAGAACCATGACCTCTACCTCGAACTCTCCGGCCCATCCACGGTTGATGTGCATCACAATTTTGTACAGCGCTGGAATGAGGCGAGCGAACGCGGCTTAGTTGACGGTTGCCAGGGACCGCAGAGCGCCGAAAATTTGCCCTTTCCCACCGCGGTCCCTCCCCGCAAGGGGGATGCCGTTGTGCAGATACTCAGGACCATCCATGGCGGCCGGTACACAAATGGCCACGTGACGCCTGGTGGGACTGAGTTTTACATTGCAGCGGGTGAGCGGTCCATTTTCGAGCAGTATCGCAATGCGATTGCTGCCGCGCGCCGTTCAATTTACATGGAGAACCAGCATATCTCAGTTGCTGAGGTCGTCAATGATCTGCGGCAGGCGTTACAACGCGGGGTCGAGATCGTGGCTGTACTGCCGGCCGCACAATCAATCAGTGCTGATTTGTGGGCGCTCGCACAATACGAGAATTGCACTCTTGCGGGTATTGCAGGATTAGGCGCGGACAACAAACGGAATGTGGTATGGGTGCACTCCAAATGCATGATCGTGGATGGCACATGGGCCACAATCGGATCTTGCAACCTGCACCGG
>JAICKN010000280.1 GCA_025927855.1 Terriglobales bacterium | reverse complement strand
AGCGACCCGCGCGGAGACAACGCTTTGCGGGACTCCTGCATGATTTCTCCGCGGACCGCTTGCCCCATAATCGCATAAGGTAGGCAGGAAATAATGTAGTCGGCGCTTGAGCAATTTAGCTCTGCCAGCATCTTGCATACTCCCGCCGCAGAACCATGGACCACGCGTAAACGCGGATCTGGAATCTCGTTTTTCAAAAAATTGACGAAATCCTTATTTAATTCAACCGTTAGAAGAATTGCGTCGCGATGCATGCGGCGCAGAATCTCTCGAGTGAGCGTGCCGATCCCCGGTCCGAATTCAACCAGGACGCGCGCCTTTTCCCAATCGACCTGGCGCAGCATACCATTCACCAGGTATGGGGAACTCGGGACCAAAGAACCTTGCATCATAGGATTTTTCAGAAACTGCCGGACAAACAAGAATATGTGCGACCAGAATGTTCCCGAGCTCGTTGTGCGGGAAATTGATGGCAGGCTTGTCTGCGAAATCGCGTCGGTGAAATCAGTGGAAGTCTGCAATGGCAAAGCTCGGCGTACGCGCATATCAGATTTGCTGTCCGCAGGGGAACATACTCCGCCATATTACGCCAGGCACATTAACAATTCCAAGGCGGCGGCTAGAGATCATTTTCGCAACCCGAATAGTGTCCATCCCCAAGCGCCCATCAGCAATTTGCTGGGCACAACGGGAGCGGGCCCTCCACTGCGCACCGGAATACATGTTGCTAGCTGGCAAAAAATCCTTCCTCGTTACCATGTGGGAACTCGCGTTGCGGCGCGGATTTTCCGTGGGTATGATGCGAGAAATGCCGGTCACTCAAATCCAGCG
The DNA here is from genome assembly GCA_025927855.1 of Terriglobales bacterium. Lineage (GTDB taxonomy): Bacteria > Acidobacteriota > Terriglobia > Terriglobales > Acidobacteriaceae > JAICKN01. The sequence goes on along the minus strand of JAICKN010000280.1, from coordinate 2,832 downwards.
GAAAGGCGTGCAAACTGCGTCGGCAGGTTTTTCCATAGGAAACCGGAAAATCGGGCCTGGCGAACCGGTTTACATCATTGCCGAGCTTTCGGCAAATCATAATCAAAGTTTCGAGCAGGCCGTCAACATCATCCATGCGGCCAAAGAAGCAGGCGCGGAGGCGGTTAAGCTGCAAACCTACACTGCCGATACCATCACGATTCGTAGCAGCCGCGAATGTTTTCATATCAAAGGTGGAACATTGTGGGACGGGCGCACTCTGCATGATTTGTATGCCGAGGCCCATACGCCATGGGAATGGCAGCCGGAACTTAAACGTATTGCGAATGGGCTGGGGTTGGATCTGTTTTCTTCTCCATTTGACGGAACGGCGGTGGATTTCCTGGAGCAAATGAATGTCCCCGCTTATAAAGTGGCCTCGCCCGAGCTGGTGGACATCCCTTTGATTGAAAAAATTGCCCGTACAGGCAAGCCAATAATCCTCTCCACAGGGATGGCGACCATCGAAGAAATTTCAGAAGCGGTCGAAGCTGCCAGCCGGTCCGGAGCGGCAAACATTGCTCTTCTCAAATGCACAAGTTCTTACCCGGCTTCGGCGCAGGAAATGAACCTGCGTACTATCCCCGAACTTGTTCAAAGATTCCAGTGCCCGGTAGGACTCTCAGATCATACGATGGATATTGCGGTTCCGGTTGCTTCGGTTGCGTTGGGCGCCTGCATCATCGAAAAGCATCTCACGCTCTCGCGGGCGCATAAAGGGCCGGACAGTGACTTTTCTCTGGAGCCGCAAGAGTTTCGAGAGATGGTCAAGGCGGTGCGGACGGCTGAACAAGCTCTGGGCCAAGTGCATTTCGGCGCTACGGAAAAGGAAAACAGTAGCCGTGCATTCCGGCGGTCGCTGTTTGTGGTGAAAGACGTGCTCCGGGGAGAGCCATTTACAGAAGAAAACGTCCGTTCTATTCGCCCAGCGGATGGTCTGCACACGCGGCACCTCCCGGAGATTCTGGGCGGCGTTGCCGCCTGCGATATTGCTGGTGGGACGCCTTTCCGTTGGGATTTTTTGGCAGACAGCGCAGTTCGTAAAGCAAAATGAATGTCCTGCTGCTCCATCCCGAAGATCCGATTCCTGTTTCGTCCAAAATTCAGTGGGACCTGATTGTGGATTTCGCCCGCGCTCCGGTTGCGGCCTATGAGGAGTGCGCCAATAGAAACTCTTGCACCGTCAAAAGCCTTTTTGATTTCGCGGGCGGCATCCGCGACTTATATAAGACGAAGGAGCTGTTGCAGCCTGGCGCAGGCATTTTGCTGGATGATCAGGGCATTGATTGGTGGGAAATGTTTCTGCCGTCGTTGGCACCGCAACTTCAGCAACTAATCCTGTTAGAGCGCCTCGCGAATGAATTGGACGAGTGTCATTTGTGGACTACGCGTCCTGATTGGAGAGCGCGCGCCCTCGAATATTTTTGGGGCCATGACGTTCATGTGGTGGCCGGGCAGCCATACAACGTGAATTTCCTTCATCGGGTAAAACATTATCTCGGCGCGGCAAGAAAGCTCGATCCTGCGCAGTTGCAGCAGGTGCTCTGGGATAAATTCGACAGGAACCATATTGTTCGGGCCGGAATCGCTCTAAGACCCAAGCTTTCCGGAAGATTTGTTGTTTTACCTTCCGCCTACATCAATGTTTCCCGGATGGAGGTAGCGTACACAAAGCTTTTGCCGGAGCAACCGTTCCTGCTCGTGTGCACGCGGAGCAACGCGCGACTCAGCCATTTACCGGCAAATGTTACGCAAATTTCGCTTGACCCATATTTCAGCGGAGTTCCCGAGAAAACTTTGGCCCGGTTAACGCAGGCGGTGGGCCGCCTGAAAGTGCAACTTGCAGCCAGTTCCAAAGAATTGCGGGCTGTAATTGCTCTCGGTCAATTAGATTCGATTGTGCCCTTCATGCGCTGGGGGTTGTCGGTCCGGAAAGCGTGGGAGAACCTGTTTTCCTGCGTAGAGGCAGCCGCTTGCTTTTCGGCGGACGACTCCAACCCCTACACGCGTATTCCATTGTTGTTGGCCCAAAGGCGCAAAGTGCCTGCGCTGGCTTGTCATCACGGCGCGCTGGATTTTTTGAAGACGGTAAAAGCCGAAAGCTCTGATATTTACCTGGCAAAAAATGAAATGGAGTATGACTACTTGCGGCGTGTTTGCCGGGTTCCGGCGCAAAACATGATCATTGCGGGACCGCCGCGACCGGTGGTCCCAATTCCGGCAAAATTCACCAATGACAAGCGGCGATGGCTGGTCTTTTTCAGCGAGCCCTTCAGCGCAATGCATTGGCGGGCGGATCAGGTTTATCGCGATTTATTGCCCCGCCTTTTGAACCTTGCAGAACGGTGCGGGTTGAAAATGATGTTCAAGCTTCATCCGTTCGAAAGCATTGGTGCTTTCCGGCAGCTATTGAAGAACGTTCCCGGAGGAGAAGCATCGGCAAAAACCAGCATGGTTCTGACGGGGGCAATGGCGGATGAATTCTGGGAAAACATGAGTTGCGCAATCGTCATCCAGTCTACAGTTGCTATTGAATGCGCAGAGCGCGGAATCCCGGTTTTCCTGTGCAGCTGGCTGCGCGATTCCTACTCGGAATACATACAGCAATTTGCGCGCTATGGGGCCGGGCATGTTTTGCAACATCCCGCAGAGATGGAAGATATACCGGGCATGCTTCCGCGCTTGCGCGATACCCGCTTGGAAGCGGGGTTGCAATCTGCTCCAGACGCTATTGCTTTTCGGGACTGGCTCTCGGGCAATCCGAGGGGGAGAATGGCGGCGCAAGTCTGATCT
>JAICKN010000310.1 GCA_025927855.1 Terriglobales bacterium | reverse complement strand
TTCCGCAGTCCTTCTGATAAGAAGTCCTAATGGAGCATGCGGTCCTGAAGCAAAGCAGGCAGCTTAAAAAACTATGATTTCTGTTAGCAATGTTTCCATGCGCTACGGCGCCAAAATTCTGTTTGAAGAGGTCTCGACGGCATTTTCTCCGGGCAAGCGCTATGGGCTCACCGGGCCTAACGGGGCGGGCAAGTCCACGTTCATGAAGCTGCTTACCGGGGAACTGGAGCCGCAGAAGGGGACCGTGGTGCGTCCCCGGAAACTCGGCGTTCTGAGCCAGGACCAGTTTGCCTTTGACCGCTACCGCGTGATTGATACGGTCATTATGGGCAACAAGCGGCTGTGGTCGGCGATGGAAGAGCGCGAAAAGATTTACGCCAAGCCAGAGATGACCGATGCCGATGGCATGAAGCTGGGAGAACTGGAAGGGATTGTCGGCGAGGAGGACGGCTACAGCGCGGAAAGCGATGCGGCGATTTTATTGCAAGGGCTTGATATTGCGGATGATCTGCATGAGCGGAAAATGGGCGAGCTGCGCGGCGGAGAAAAGGTCCGCGTACTGCTGGCGCAGGCATTGTTTGGCCATCCGCAGGCGCTGCTGCTCGACGAGCCTACCAACCACCTTGATCTTGACTCCATCCACTGGCTGGAAAAATTTCTGAATGAATATGACGGCGTGCTGATTGTAATTTCACACGACCGCCATTTCCTGAATAATATTTGCACGCACACCGCCGACATTGACTACGAAACCATCATTACTTATACGGGCGCTTACGACGAGATGGTGATGGCGAAGACGCAGGTCCGTTCGCAGATTGAAGCGCAGAACGCGCAACGGGAAAAGAAGATCGCGCAGTTGAATGAATTTATCGCGCGGTTTGCCGCGGGCACGCGTTCGAGCCAGGTGCAGTCGCGGCGCAAGGAAGTGGAGCGCTTGCAGGTGACGGAACTGGCGCGGTCGAACATCCAACGGCCATTTTTGAAATTTGAGCAGAAGAAGCCTTCGGGCAAGCACATTCTAGAGTTGGAAGCCGTTACGAAGTCTTATGACGATAAGGCAGTAATCGGCGGCTTTACCGCCGGCATATTGCGCGGAGAAAAAATTGCTTTGCTGGGACGCAACGGCGTGGGCAAGACCACCATGCTGAATGCGTTGCTGGCGAATTCTCCGACAACTTCGGATGCGGAGCTGCGCAAGACCAGCGGCTACTCCGGCGAATTTTTGAGCGGCGGCAAGGTTATTTGGGGACACGAAGCTGCTGTGGGCTATTTCGCGCAGGATCATAAAGCCCTGATCGAACCGGGAATTACAGCCTTCGACTGGTTGCATCAGTGGGACCTGGGCGCTTCGCATGAGGAGATTCGCGGCTTGCTGGGGCAAATGCTGTTTCCCCGGGATGATGCGCAAAAGCGCACGGAGGTGCTTTCCGGAGGCGAAGCAGCACGGCTGATTTTTTGCAAATTGATGCTGCTGAAGCCGAACGTGCTTGTGCTGGATGAACCTACCAACCATTTGGATTTGGAATCCATCAACGCTCTGAACATCGCTTTGCAGCGCTACCAGGGGACGATTCTTCTGGTGACGCATGACGAAGATCTAATTGATGAAGTGGCGACCAGGATATGGCACTTTGAAGGCGACACGCGCATCACCGATTTCAAAGGCGCCTACGCGGAATACCAGAGCGTGATGGCGTAAAAGCGTTATACGTGGCCCGTTTAGAACGCACAGCCTCTCTCAGCGGCTTTCAGCTACTGTGGGGAATAAGAACATCCTTCAAGCAGCGGGCGGGGAACACAGTGGAAAGCTCTACCCACCCGCAATCGCACCGATAATAATGAACGGCTCTTTTCCGGAGACGACCGCTTCGGGCAGAGGCGCGTCCGGCGGCTCGTGGGACAAATCCTCTTCGCAGGCAAAAAAGCGCAGGAATGCCCGGCGCTGCAACGTGCCGTGGTCGCGGATCGCCCCGCGCAGCATGGGATAGCGCTCTTCCAGCGCGTCCAGCACCGAACGCTGCGTCACCGGCTGCGGCACTTCAAGCGCAATCTCAGAGCCAGCATGTGCCAGCGTTCGCAAATGAAATGGAAGAATAACGCGAATCGTTTCTATCTCCATGTCAATTAATAACCCGCAAGTCTTTAACTTTCTGATTCATTTTCTGCGCCTCTGCTTCGCGGCCAACGTCCGACAAAAATGCTGCATATGACTCATATCTTTCGCTCAGTTTACTGCCAAGTTTTATTCCGTCAAGATGAACCTTTTCCGCTTCTTCAATCTTTCCTTGAGAGAGATATGCCAAGGCCAAAGCGATGCGAGTTAGATGAGACTCTTTGATCTTGAGTGAAACTGCAAGTACAGTTTCCGCTTTCCTGAACTGTCTTTTCTTAGATAGACATT
>JAICKN010000114.1 GCA_025927855.1 Terriglobales bacterium | reverse complement strand
ACGCGCCGGGCATGATGGACAAAGTTTTCGACATGGACGGCCTGAAAGTTTATGTGGATGCGACCTCCGTCATGTATCTGAACGGCTGCATCGTGGATTATGTGGAGACGCTCGAAGGCGCGGGTTTTAAGTTCGAGAACCCGAACGTGAAGAGCACCTGCGGCTGCGGCTCGTCTTTTAGCGTGTAAGCGAGCAGCGTGTAAGCGAGCAGCTTAAAGGAAGCATTAGAGGAAATTAGAAAACCCCATCGCATGGTGGGGTTTTATTTTTGCTGCGAAATTAAACTCGCTCGAAAACTCAGAATGGCGCTGGATTCTGCATTGTAGGAGTTTGCTGTGGCTGCTGCGGCGAAGATCCCGTATTTCCCATGCCCTGATTAGGCGCGCCGAATCCAGGGTTGGGCGCTGCTGGAACCGGAGGCGCGCCGGGCATGCCCGCTCCGCCTTGCATTCCCGGCATTCCCATCTGGCCGGGCACTACGGCGCCCGCCAGCCCCGGCTGGTAAGGAGTATTGATCAGGCCTCCGCGGTCGGTCATCGGGTCATAAATAAAAAACCATTCGTTGTAGTGGTCTTTGTTGTTAAACACGCGAATGGTTTTCTCTTTGCTCAGGCTTGCGACGCCGACAATCGGCCCTCCGCCAAACGTCTGTCCGTTCATCTGCCCCGGCTGAAACTCCCCGGGACTGCCCTTTTCGTTCCATGTGCCGGAAGAAGAATTGTCATCGCCGTTTTGGTCCGCGCCTGATTTCTGCGCGCCGGAATTTTGGGTGGTGTCCGGGCCGCTATTCCCCACTTTGTTGTTCCCGGCCAAATCTCCGGAGAGCGCGAGCTGCTGGCCGGAGTTTCCCGCCGCGTTCCCTGCTCCCAAAGCTCCAGCAGCGCCCGACTGCATGAATCCCGCCTGCGGACTCGATTGGCCAAACCCCTGCTGCCCGTTTGCGCCGCCCATCGCCGAAGCGGGCGTGGCCCCCGGCAACGTGGGTACCCGAATGGATTGAATGTCTCCCATGTGCAGCAGCTTGAAATCTTTGCCCGTAATAGGATCTTTGTAGCGCCTGCGCAGGAAGCGGAGATTGTTCGTCTCTTCAAGGTCTTCTACCCGGGTGGGATAGCGGCCAAATTTCTTCACAAAATTGCGGATGGCTCGCGAATACTGCACTCCACGGTGGATCATCTCCTCTTCCCGGTCGCGCTTCACCTGCATATCAATGCGTTCAATCGCAGCCGTCGCTCCAATGGCCAGCAAGGCGACGAAGAGCAGCATGGTCATCAACACATATCCGCGTTCTTTACTTTGTTTATGAACTGTTTGCTTAGAGCCGGTTTTTGGTTTCCGGCCCGCCGGTTCGGCGCAGAGCGCGTCGCTTCGACGCAGGGAAAACAAAGTGCACAGCGGCAGCGCGCCGGCCGTTCTCTTCCGCATTGACAGTGAAAAAAACATCAGAAACCCGCGATTGCGGAGCTTATCCCTGCGTAAGGGGAATGCTCTGCCGGTTATCGTTGAGAACATCTTCGATTTCGACGGATGTGGCGTTAATATGCATGACTTTGTAGCGGCGGTCTACAATGTCGCCCTCAGCCGCAATAAAGACGTCTTCGCCCTCCGCCAAAAATATTTTCTTCGGTTCGCCTTTTTTGCTGGCGAAACCGAAAAATTTTAAATTGATAGGTGGCGGTGGCGGCGGCCCCTGCGGCGCCATCGGCATGGGCCGCTGGTCCAGAGCCACTGGAGCGATCGGCTTCGGGATGTCTACCTGCAATTCGAAAATATTGCGGCCATTCCCTTCGTACTTGATGTCTTCGCTCGTCCTCAGCAGGCTGTATTCGAGCGTTGGATTCAGGCGGGTCACCGGCGTTTTTGCCGCACTCCCGGCTTTGCCGCTCCTGGTTTTCGCGGTGGTGGGCACTAAGGCTGGCGTTTCTGTAGCGGCATGGGATGGAATTGAGGCCGCGCCCACTCCGGGACTCGTGGAACTGAATACCCAGCGTCCAATCAGCAGAGCAGCGATCGCCAGCAGCGCGATTGCGGCAATGAGTTTGTTCCGGTTTTCCGCGCCGGTCTTCAAGACTCCGCTCCCGTCTTCAGATACGTCTCCAGGCTCAACTGCAATTGCACCCCGCCATTCTGCGGCGCGCCTGCCAGATCAATACTGTCAATAATGAAAAATACCCTGCTGCGCTCCACGGCGTTGATGAATTTCACCATCTGCAAATACCCGCCGGAAAATTGCGCTTGGATCTGCACCGGATGCAGGCCCAATTCCTCATCGCCCTTCATGCTGTACCTTACCGCGCCCATCTGCACGCTGTTGTCAGCCGCGATCTTGCCCAGCGCTTCGGAAATCATGTAGTCCTGTGCGGGCAGGCGGTCGTTATAGAAATCCGCGATCTGCTTCCGCGCCAGTTCGATTTTTACGTCCATGCCGCGCAGCGGTTCCACTTGGCGCGTTTTCGCCTGCAATTGGTTCCAAAGCTGCTGCTGTTGCTCGCGCCTCGCTGCCTCAGAGCCGACCCACGGCGAGAACAGTACAGCTACCGCTGCCACGTCCAGCACAACCAGTGCGGCAATCGTGATTTTCAGGTTCCGTCGTGTTTTTTGCAGGTCCGGCATCAGCGCGCGCCTCCCTGGACACTGGCCCGTTTTTGCCATGCCGGATTTTTCCACCCAGGTGGGTGTCCGCCGGATGGGCGCATCGCAGGACGCATGGCCATCATGGTTGGCTGGCCCGCGGAAGCGGCAACTCCGGCATTGAGCTTGGAAGTATGGGGCCGGGCTGCCGTTGCAGACGGCCCGGTACCAAGGGTGGGTGACGCTCCGGTATTCGTTTCCGGCGCCTGCGGAACGTATAACGCGCTAATCCTGAACTTTACAGTGTCCCGCGACGTGTTGCCGGCGCCGCCCGGTGACTCCTCATCAATCTGCGTCTGGCGGAACGAAGGGGAAGATTCCATACGCCGCACCAGTTCGAGCGCGCTCTCGCGCGAGGTTCCCGCGACATCGAGATTAATTGCCAACGCATTTTCCGGAGTGATCTTCGGCGCAATGGAGACTACATGCAAACCACCCGGCATCACGCGTTCCAATTCCTCGAACACCCGCGTCCAGGAAAATGCCTTGCGTTCAAAAAGCGCATTCAAAAATTGCGAGCGGTCGCGCACTTCGCGGTTCTGCGGCAAATCGAGCATCGCCTGCGCCTTGACCCGCTCCTGGTCCCGCGCGGCGATCTGGTTTTCATATTTCTGCTCCAGACTGCGGTCTTTTTGCGTGGAACTCCATCCGGCAAACGCCGCATACAGCAGCGCCAGAGTCAGGATCCCCAGCAGGCCAATGCCGCCGCCCCAGTGCAGCCAGAACTGGCGAGCGTCCTCATACGGACGGGTCGCAAGATTGATGTCTAAACGCATATCAGGAAAGCAGGGCGCCCACCACTCCCGCCATTCTCCACTTCAGGACCGGACCATTGCCCTGGCCCAACTGCGAAGAGCTGACCAGCTCTTTCACCTGCGCGCCGGTCTGCGCTTGCAGCGCCGGGGCCGCGCCTGCCGAATCCGGCAGTCCCGCGACAAAAATTTGTTCGATATTCAGGCTGTACGTGTCCTGAAAGAAGACCACCGAAGGGTAAACCTCATCCGCCAGTTGCTCGCCCGAAATTGCGACTCCGCGGGGATTTTCCAGCGTGCGGAACTGCAGTAATTGTTGCTTGTCCAAAATGGCTATGCTGGTCGTGCGCGCATCCACCTTGACGATCAGCGTAGGCGTGCCGGCGCTGGCCGCGCCGAGAGCGGCGAGCATGGACGGCAAGACCACCCCGGGCGTGAATCCAGCTTCGCTAAACACCGCTTCGTAGTCTTCCAGAATGCTGTTCAGGGCCACCGCCGCTACAAGGCGCAGTCCTCCCGGCGCAGCCTGTGTGTGGTAGGAAACCTTGGCCTTTTCGACATCAAAAGGCAGAGATTTTTTAAGCCGGAAGCGCACCACTCCTTCCGCCTCTGCGCGGTTGCCGGGCAAAACGTCAAAGTCGAGCATGGTCACGCGCACCGCCGCGTCCGGCAGCACGGCGATCACATCCCGCGAGCGCCCGCTGATGCTGTTCAGCGCATCGCGTACCGCGTGGATCACGGCATCTTTTTGCCGGAGGTTCGTCTCCGTCAGGTCCGGTATCACGCTGCCCGGCGCAAGCTCGCGCGTGGCGCAGACTTCCACCATGTCTCCTTTATCGGAAACCCGTCCCGCCAATACACGGTCGGCGGCGATTTCACACGCTAGTTTTGGTTTGGAACTTAAAGCCACTGAATGCTGGTCCTATGCCGATTTTTTATCAAACTTTATTCCCTGTGCGAAGGCAATAGCTGGAAGGGCACATCATTCACTTCAACAGCAGTGAATCTCTGGCGATGCCCCCGGAAAGCTGCTCTGAAGGCGTCCCGGAGGGCCCGCCGCCCTACCGCATGCTCTCAATAAACGTAACTTTGTTGATCTCTTTCAGCGTCGTCAGGCCCATCCTTACTTTGTCGAGCGCTGATTCGCGCAGAAAGCGCATGCCTTCTTCACGCGCCGCCCGCCGGATTTCCGAAGTAGGTTTCTTTCCCAGGATCATCTCCCGGATGCGGTCGCTTAAATCGAGCAACTCATGGATCGCGGTACGGCCGCGGAACCCCGTGCCGGAGCACTCAATGCATCCTTGCCCTTCGTAGAGCGGCACCTGCGACCATTGTTCCGCATCGAGTCCGCTGGCTTCCAGTTCCTCCGGCGGATAATGCACCACCGTGCGGCAGGATTCGCAGATCAGGCGCACCAGCCGCTGCGCCAGAATGCAATTCAGCGCGGAAACAAAGTTGTACGGCTCGACGCCCATATTCAGGAAGCGTCCAATTACGTCAACCACGTTGTTGGCATGGACGGTGGTAAATACCAGGTGGCCGGTAAGCGCGGATTGGATGGCGATCTGCGCCGTCTCCTGGTCGCGTATTTCGCCGACCATGATCTTGTCGGGATCGTGGCGCAATATCGAACGCAGGCCGCGGGCAAAGGTCAGGCCCTTCTTCTCATTGACCGGAATCTGCGTAATGCCGCGCAACTGGTACTCTACCGGGTCTTCAATGGTGATGATCTTGTCTTCTTCCGATTTAATCTCGCTGATCGCGCCATAGAGGGTTGTGGTTTTTCCGCTTCCGGTCGGCCCGGTCACGAGCACCATGCCATAAGGTTCCTTGATATAGCGGCGGAACTTGCGCAAGTCTTCCTCGTCAAAACCAACCACGTCGAGCGTGAGCTTGCGGAACTTCTCGCTCATGGATTCTTTATCCAGAACGCGCAGCACCGCGTCTTCCCCGTGGATGGAAGGCATGATGGAGACGCGGAAATCAATGGGCCGCTCCGGCGTTCCATACTTCACTCGGAAGCGTCCGTCCTGCGGCACACGCCGTTCGGAGATATCGAGCTCGCTCATGACCTTAATGCGCGAAATGATCGTGGAATGATGTTCTTTGGCAATGGGCGGCATGGCCTGCGTCAGTACGCCGTCAATGCGGAACTTGATGCACACGGAGTCGTCTCGCGTCTCAATGTGAATATCGCTGGCGCGCCGCTGCAAGGCGGTAAAGATGGTCGTATCCACCAGGCGGATGATCGGGCTGATGTCGCCCTGCTCGGTGAGGCGGTCAATGGAAATGCTTTCGTCCGCCGTGCCGTCTTCCTCGCGGACCACATCGAGCGTAAAACCTTCGCTGGCATCTTCGAGAACACGCTTCGACTGTTCTGTCTTTTTAAGGATCTCGCTGATCTGCGAGAGTGTGGAAACCTTGGTGACGATGCGCTTGCCCAGCAGCAGGCTGATCTCATCAATCATCATCAACTGGCTGGGATCGGCAATGGCAATGGCCAGCCGCCCGTCGTGCGTCTCTTCCAAAGGAATGAAGTTGTAGCGGAACATCAGGTGCACCGGGATCGTTTTGAATAGATCATGGTGCAGTTGAAAGTTTTGCAGGTCTACGAACTCGCAGCGGTAGCGCCGCGCCACGTCCTGCGCCTTTTCCAGATCGCTTACAGGGACAACCGGGGCCATGGCCCCGCCGTTTCCCGCTATCGGTTTATTTTCCGCCATATATACCATTGCAAATACCCGCCGGGTTGCCGTCCACTATCAATGAATGGAGGAACCTAACGTAAATATCGGCAGATAAAGCGAGATCAACACTCCGCCTACAAATACTGCCATAACAATTAAAATTAAGGGTTCAATCAGGGCCATGGCCGCGCCCAGGGCGGTCTGCACATCTTCCTCATAGAACTCCGCCACCGAGTTCAACATGGTGGATAAAGCGCCCGTAGATTCCCCCACTTCAATCATTTCCACGGAAAGCTCCGGAAACATCTTCTCCTGCTCCAGGCTCTTCGCCAGCGGTTGCCCTTCCCGTACCCGCACCGTCGCGTCTTTGATTCCATTCAGGACACGACGGCTGCTCATGGAGGCTGCGGCCGTCTCAAGCGAAGGCACAAGCGGCATACCTCCGGCGAGCAGCGTTGAAAGCATACGCGAGAAATTTGCCACCTGATATTTCAACCAGATACTGCCGATGACCGGCGCGCCCAGCAATGCGCGGTCAATACGCTCCGCTCCGCGGTCTGTCGCTTTCCACCGCCATAAAATCAACGCCACAATCACCAAACCGATGGCCATAAACGGGCCATATTTTTGCGCATGCGTTCCCACGGCCAGCATGAAAAGCGTAATTGCGGGCAGGTTCGCTCCCATATCGTGATAGAGCGTGGCAAATTCCGGGACCACGTAGGTCATCAAAAAGATAATCATGATGAAGACCATCGTGATCAACAGCGCCGGATATACCAATGAAACCGCCAGCTTTTTCTTGAACGTAAGCGCCAACCGCTGAAAGGCGATATAGCGGCTCAGTACTTCCTCCATATTGCCGCTTTTTTCGCCAGCCATGAGCGTGCTTGTGTAAATTTTCGGAAAAACATGTTGCGCGGCAAAGGCATCGGAAAGCGACTCCCCTCCTTTGACCCGGTCGCGGATATTTTCCAGGAGCGAGCGCAGCCGGACATCTTTTTGCCGCTTAATCAGCAAATCCAGCGAGTTAAGAATGGGCAATCCAGCCTTGATGAGGGTGAGAAATTGCTGATTGTAAATAAGAAACTGGCTTTGCTTGACCTTGCGGCCGCCACCCTGCAAATTGCCGCCAGAAAAAACTCCCCGCGCCTTCACCGAATAGACGAGATAGCCCTGCTGGGAGAAGCGGTCGCGCACTTCCGCTTCGGAAAAGCCTTGCTCCACCTGCTGCTGCAAATGGCCGCGCTCATCGGCGATCTTGACTACGAATTCAGCCATGCAATGAATACCACGCCGCGCCCAAGTCTAGCATTCCAGGCTCGTTAGAACGATGAATCTCCGGCAAAGAACCGGAAAGCCAGGTCCATTCGAGGAAAAAGCGCGCGCACCACCAAAGTATAACCCTAAATGTTTCAGACAATTACCGCTCAAGGTCGCTGCCCTTCCGTGTTACTGGCCCAACCCACTTTCTACAACTTCACTGCCTGCCGGAGGTGAAAATCTGAATTTCGAATCCTGCACGGCAACGTTTTCTTTCTGGTTGGAAAACTGATATTCCGTTACCGCTCCGTCCGCCTGCACCATAATCACGCGCTCAATTCGGCCATCCGGCGTCGCTTCGAGCAAAATTTCGCTGATTTGGTTTTCCAGTCCTTTGGGAACTCCCCGCAGCATGATGTCGCCGGCCTGAACAGGATGCACATCGGCAGCCAGTGAAAGTCCCTGTAATTCCTTCTCCAGCTTGGTCTTACCCAAAAGCAGAGCAAAAGGCGAACGCAGGTCGTCCAACTTCTTCACTGGCGTTTTTTGCACCTGATGTTCGTCCGGAACATAAAACCAGGCTGTTTTGCCGTCACTTACAAACAGCTTTTCTCTGGGAGAACGATATTCCCACAGCATCTTGCCCGGTTTTTTCAGCCAGACGGTCCCCGACTCCCGGCGATCCATTCCCGGTCCCGTATAAGTCTCGGCGAAGTCAGCCTGCAAGCTATGAAGGTGGTCGTAGCGATCGTCTATCCGTTGCGCCAGTTCATGGATATTCGGCGGAGTATCCGCCGCACGGGCCGCGTTTGCTGCGAGTCCGAGCGTCAGCAGCGAGATCGAAAGTAGGCAAAACTGAAATTGGATTCGAACCACGGGTTTTAACCTGATTGGATACCTGAACCGGAACACCCCCTGGTATGGGAGGGCTTCCGCCTTCCGAAGAACGCTGCAAATATTGTAGCTTTTTGGCGGGAGTTTGTATTGTTCTGCGTGAACTTGTGATTCCCAGCGAAATTAGTCAGTTCCGGTCAGGGCTTCGATCTGGTTCCCTTGGGAAGGCTCCGCTTGCGCCGCTTCGACAACGTCGGCTGTGAGCGGCTCCTGCTCGAGCATGAATTGCAACTGCTCCTGCGGAATCGGCGCATTCCACACGGGAGCAAACGACTGCCGATGCAAAGGTGAAGGGCCGTGCTCGCGCAGGGCAGCGATGTGGCGCGCGGTGCTGTATCCCTTATTGGAGGCCAGTCCATACATGGGAAAAACTGGGTCCCACTCGCAGATCATGCAATCTCGCTCGACTTTCGCCAGGATGGACGCCGCTGCAATAGAAGCGGAGAGCGCATCGCCGTGGATAATGGCCTGCTGCGGCAATTCGCAATCAAGCTTTACGGCGTCAATCAGCAGATAATCCGGCGCGGGCTGCAACTGCAATGCAGCCTGCCGCATGGCAACTCTCGAAGCCTGGTAGATATTGATCTGGTCAATGCGCGCTGCGTCTACGGCGGTGATGGCCCAGGCAATTGCATGCTCTCGAATGCGCTCCGCGAGAACCTCTCTTTTTTCTGGCAGCAAGAGTTTGGAATCGCGCAATCCGCGTATCCGGTAAGCCGGATCAAGGATGACCGCGGCAGCCACCACCGGCCCAAATAAAGATCCGCGGCCCACTTCATCTATGCCCGCCACCAGCTTGGCGCCCGCGAGCCAGGCTTGCTTCTCATATTTCAGCGTGCAGCGTAAGCGTTTGAGTAGGCGCAACTTGGCTGCAGAGGCAGAAATCGGCGGAGCGGGAACGGACTTGGATTTACGAACCACAGTGGGATATGGCCAATCTTCGCTGAGCGGGGTCTGCGATGCAAGTAGGAAATCGGAGGAAAATTGCGGATTCCTCAAATCCCTGTGATTCCCAAAATGCGCCTCTGGCCTGAAAGTAACCAGCAAAAAATTACCCCCGTAAATTGTACGCACTTGTAAGGCCGGATTACTTTAGGCATACGAATCTTCCGAGATTCAGGAGCCACCCCCATGGAAGAGACAGCATATTCCGCCGAGCGGTTAAATAAGCGCATTCACGTGGCGCTGCCTGTGCGCATTACCCATTGGGACGGTGAAAACCGCCCTGCGCTGAGGATGGCCTGCACTTATGACATTTCTCCGCGCGGGGCGCGGATTACCGGGTTAGAAGGAGTAAAGCATGGCGAGATCGTCGCCCTGGAGCGGGGACGTAACGGGAAAATCTTTTGCCGGGTGGTGTGGGTGGGAGAGCAAAGCTCGGAGTTAACCGGCCAAGTGGGTATCGAGTGCGTGGAAGCGAGCCGCGACCTGTGGGAAGCGGAGATGCGCGAGATGGATGAGGCCTTTGATTCATTGCAGTTTGAAAAGAAACTGCAGCGCGATGTTCTCGACAGTTTTACGCGAGAGAGCCGCAGGCGGATGCCCCGCTTTGACGTAAAAGGCGTGGCGGAGATTCTACGGCCCAGCACGAATGCGCGTGAAGGCGAAGGTGGCATCAGCAACCTTTCAGAAATGGGCTGCCTGATCAATACCAATCAAATGCTTCCTCTCGGAGCGAATTTGAAAGTGGTGCTGCAACTTGCCAACTATGATTTGACCGTAAAAGGCGAAGTACGCCACGCCGCCCCGGAAATGGGCTTGGGCATTGAATTCAATGAAATCCGCAAAGGCGATAAGCAGGTCTTAAGCTTCCTCCTGCGTAAGCTGGCCGAGCAACAATTCGAGGAAGCCTTCCAACTGGAAGTTTAATTTAGCTCCGCCACTT
>JAICKN010000141.1 GCA_025927855.1 Terriglobales bacterium | reverse complement strand
TATGGCATTGCTGATTCGGCGGTCAAAGATTCACGCGGATGGGTGCTACACGACGAGGCCCATAAAAAAGGGCACGCGAATTATTGAGTACACCGGGCCGAAGCTGGCGAAGGATGCGGCGGACGACCTGTATGAGGATTCGCCGCGGACTTACTTGTTTGGTTTTGGCGATGGCAGCCGCGTGATTGATGGCGATGGTATGGCGGCGTTTATCAATCATTCGTGCGCGCCGAATTGCGAGCCGGATGAGATTGGCGACCGCGTATACATTTTTGCGCGGCGGAACATCCGGGCGGGAGAAGAACTGGTGTACGACTATAACCTTTATGATGGCGACCTGGATGATCCAGCAAGCTGCTTTTGCGGCAGCAAACAGTGCCGGGGCAGCTTGTATTCGGAAGAGGAATTGGCCAAGCGGGCGCGTGAAAAGAGAAAGCGTAAGAAGTGAGCTTGTGCTGTGAAAAGCGCAGACGGCGTTCAATTTGTGACAGCAGTCGAGATCGTCCCGTCTGACGGCAGAAATCGTTCCGCCTGTTCGTAGGATCCCTCCTGCTGGCTGGCTGCGGATAAGAAGCGGTGTTTCCAGCGCTATCCCAGCGGATCGTACAAATTTCCTTCGATCCGCTCGGCGATTTTTGGGAGCTCTTTTTTGGCGTACTTCAAAAAATGCGGCGAGGCCCGATGCGCTTCGAGGGCAGCGTCATCCTTGTACTGCTCGTAAACAAAGAAGCGACGCGGATCGGTTTTGTGACGATGCACCTGGTACATGGGGCAGCCGGGCTCTTTGCGGGATTCCTCGCTCAGTTTTGAAAACAACTCAGCTACAGCGGATTCCTGGCCTGGTTTTGCCATCCAGCTGACTGCTAAAACGACCATGACTTGCTCCGTCGCAAAAGTGTAATTGTTGTTTCCGGGAAGCTCAATACCAGAATTAAGGTGTCGCCGTCAGCCGTGTTTTCCGTCCGGTCAGCGATTCCATTTCCGCGTTAAACGAATCTACCAGCATGGTTTGTTCACGGCCCGGGCCTGTGGATACCATGCCGACCTGCGCGCCGGTTTCATCCTCCAGAAATTTCAAATACTCCTTCGCTCTGGCGGGCAGTTTTGAAATTTCAGTGATGCCTTCGGTCGAAGTCCGCCATCCGGGCAACTTGCGGTAAATGCACTCGATGGAATCGTAACCGCATCCCTGGGCGGGAGGCTCATCCGTAGCTTTTCCGTCAATTTTATAACCCACGCAAACGGGAACTTCATCGAGTTCATCGAGCACGTCAAGCTTTGTGACGACCCACCATGAAACTCCGTTGATAGCTGCCGAGTAGCGCAAAAGTGGCAGGTCAAGCCATCCGCAGCGCCGCGGACGCCCCGTGACCGCGCCATATTCATTTCCGCGCGCGCGCAGTTCCTCGCCTTGCTTGTCATGAATTTCACTGGGAAACGGCCCTTCGCCAACCCGCGTGCAGTATGCCTTGGTCACGCCAATTACCGAGGTGATCGCCGTCGGCGCTACCCCCGTCCCAATGACCGCCCCGCCGGAAGTGGCGCTGGATGAAGTCACAAAAGGATAGGTGCCGTGATCAATATCCAGCATAGTGCCCTGCGCGCCTTCAAACACAATGGACTCTCCGCGCTTGAGTGCGTTGTGCAGGAACGTCGCTGTGTCGCGGACAAAAGGAGCGATCTTTCCGGCAATCGCGGCATATTCGTGGTACATCTTCTCGGGATCGAGCGGCTCTGAATTGAACAACGCGTGCGCGATCATGTTCTTTTCCCGGCAGGCGTTCTCTATATGCTTGCGCAAAAGCTTCAGGTCGAGCAGGTCGGCCACGCGCAGGCCCCGACGGCCCATTTTGTCTTCATAAGCCGGGCCGATACCGCGCGAGGTGGTGCCAATTTTTACCCGTCCCGGCGCATTCTCCGCCGCCAGCTCGATCATGCGATGGTAGGGAAGAATGACATGAGCGCGGTTGCTCACGAACAAATTGCCGTCAACTTTTACGCCTGCATCCCGCAGCGTCCCGACTTCTTTCAGGAAAGCCATGGGGTCGAGCACGACTCCGTTACCGATGACGCTGCAACATCCATCGCGCAATACGCCGCAAGGGACCAGTTGCAGAATGAATTTCTTGCCGCCGATAATGACCGTGTGGCCGGCGTTATGGCCGCCAGCGTATCGTGCCACGATAGAAAAGTTCTCCGAGAGCACGTCCACAATCTTGCCCTTGCCCTCGTCTCCCCACTGGGCCCCGATAATGACCGCAGTTTTACCTTTTATCAATCGTTGCTCCACGGACCATATTTGCCGCGCATTTTTTTAATCGCGCCGAACACACACTCGTTCCTCATGAAGGTGGCTGACTCAAAATACTGGGAATTTCAATCGGGAACGAATCTCCTTCTATGATACAACAACCGGGGACGCAAACTGGCCTTTGCCGGCGTGAAATTTAGATTGCATCCATGCGATTATCCGCATTGACTTTGCCCTATGCCTGAACTTCCCGAGGTGGAAACCATAGCGCGTGGACTTGCCCGGCGCATCACTGGCGACGTGATTGAGTCCGTCTGGCTGGGAGATAAGCCCGAACCGCTAAAATCGCCGGCCGCAGAAATCGCTTCCGTGCTGGTAGGCAAGCGCATTTCCTCCATTGAGCGCGCGGGAAAGCACATTGTGTTTGAAATCACTCCGCTGGAGAGAGGACACAGCGCGAAAGCTGCCTGGATCGTGCATCTCGGAATGACTGGGCGTTTGCAAATCTGCCCGCCTGAAGCTGAGATCGCAAAACACACGCACGCCATTCTGAAGCTGCGATCGGAACGCGAGCTGCGGTTTGTGGATCCACGCCGCTTTGGACGGTTGAGTGTGGTCCATGGTGAGTTCCGGTCCACAGGAGCCGAGCCCCTGGAAATAGATTTGGAGCTTTTCACGAAATTATTCCATGGCCGGAAAACGCCCATTAAAAGCGCGCTGCTGAATCAGAAGCTTCTTCGTGGCGTGGGCAATATTTATGCCGATGAGTCTCTATATCGCGCGGGAATCCGGCCGCAGCGCCGTGCAGCGGCAGTAACTCGCGCTCAGCTCGCTAAACTCCACCGGGCGCTCAAAGAAGTGTTGCGCGAAGCAATTACTCTGGGCGGTTCTTCTGTTTCGGATTATGTAGATGCAGACGGGGAGGAGGGATTTTTCCAGCTCAAGCACCGCGTCTATGGACGGCAGGGGAAGCCCTGCCTGCGCTGCAAAACGCCGATTCGACGCATTGTCATCGCCGGACGCAGCAGCCACTATTGCCCAAAGTGCCAGAAGTAGCGATACTGCTACTTCTTCTCTGCCAATCTTACCGGTCTTTTTAATTTCTGCACCTCTTGCGGTGTAAGGTGCCGGAATTCCCCGGGATGAACATCAAGCTGCAGCGGGCCATATTTTACGCGCTTAATTTTTTCTACGTGGTGCCCCACCTCTTCAAACATGTGGCGGATTTGCCGGTTCTTTCCTTCGATCAGCGTGACCTCGTACCAGGGATTGTTTGCTTCCCGGATGGTTTTAATCGTCGCCGGCGCTGTCCGGCTTCTTTTGCCTTCCTTTGTGCGGATGTTTATTCCCGATCGTAGCCTGGATAAATTCTCAGCCGTGGGTACGCCGGCAACTTTAACCATGTAAGTTTTGGGCACGTGCGATGCCGCTTTCATCAACGCTGCCGCCAACTCTCCATCATTGGTCAGCAGCAGCAATCCCTCGCTGGCATAATCGAGGCGTCCTACTGGATAGACGCGCGCTCCAACCCCGCGCAGCAAATCCATGACCGTAGGACGGCCTTCAGGATCGCTAACGGTTGTAACGTATCCCTTGGGCTTGTTCATCAGCAGATAAACGTGCCGCTCCGCGCCTTTAAGAAGCTTTCCATTCACGCGGATGTGGTCGCGCTCTAGGTCGGCTTTTGTGCCCAGCTCGGTAACGATCTGCCCATTCACAGAAACTGCGCCAGCAGTAATAAGGCTTTCCGCTTTGCGTCGCGAAGCGATTCCGGCGGTAGCGATGATTTTTTGCAGGCGTTCAGCGGGCATGGAATTTTAGGAAATCAGGCCGAACGGTTGTCCGTGATATTTTGTTCCGCCGTGGTAAGTTCCTGTTCCGGCTCAGAGGCTGGCGCGGTAACATTGCCTCCCGAATCCGTAGTCTCTGAAGCAGTTTCCGGGGAAGACGCTTCGCGGGAATTTTCCGCACTTGCCTCGTTCTCGGAGGCGGTGGCGTTCGCCTCAGCATTTTCGGCTACGGGCAGCATTTCGTTCTGGAATGATTCTGCCACCAGCTTTTCAAATTCCTCCATGCTGGGCAGTTCACTCACATCCTTCAGTCCAAAGCGCAACAGAAATTCTTTGGTTGTCTTATATAGGATCGGCCGCCCCACCACGGCTTTGCGGCCCGCAGTCGTGATGAGCTTGCGATCCAGAAGCGTGCCGATGACCCCGCCGGAATCAACACCGCGAATTTCACTGATTTCCGGTACCGTGACTGGCTGTTTGTACGCAATGACGGCCAAGGTTTCGAGCGCCGGCAAAGATAAACGAATCGGCGGTTTCAGACTCTTCGCGAACCCGCGGACCAAATCGTGATGCTCGGGCTTGGTGGACATGCGATATCCGCCTGCCACTTGGCGGATTTCAATCCCATGGTCGGGCGCATAATGGTCGGCAATTAGTTCTTCCAGCGCCAGGCGCACGCGTGATTTAACTTCCGTGCCATTCTCCGCGCCCTCTTCCCGCACCGAGCCCTGCACCAGCTCAATAATTTGGTCGAGAGTCACAGGCGTTTCCGCCGCGTAGATGATGGCTTCGAGTTTTGCCTTGAGGCTCATAGGAAAATGTAGTCCACAGAAATGCGAATCACGCGCCCGGAAAACCGCTAATAGTATCTCATCCCTGCCGGGCCGCTTGCGCTTTAAGGTGTTCCGCGCGTACGTCATTCGCAGAAAAAATCGAGATGAACGGCGCAGGAGCGGCGGCTTTCTCCACATTCCCTCGCCCCTGGGCTTCTTCCCGCTCCACCAGGCACATCACGCCTTCAACTAGGAATCCATATTCGCGGGCCGCCTCAATGGCCTGGATTGTGGAACCGCCCGTGGTGCAAACGTCATCCACGATCACGACGCGTGCGCCCTTTTCGCGAAAGCCTTCAATCCGCTGTCCTGTCCCGTGCTGCTTCTCCGCCTTGCGGACAAGAAATCCGTTCAGGGTTCCACTAACGACGGAAACGGCAACCACTATGGGATCAGCGCCCATGGTGAGGCCGCCGATGGACTCTGCCTGCCAGCCCCGGCTACGGATTTCATCAAGGAAAACCTGGCCGGTCAACTGGGCGCCACGGGCATCGAGCGTGGTGGCGCGGCAATCAATGTAGTAGTCGCTCGTCCCGCCGGCAGCCAATTTAAATTGCCCCAGGCGGAATGACTTGGACGCCAATAAACGAAGCAGTTCCTTGCTCGCAGGAGTGAGGGCCGCAGACATGAAAATCAAAGATAACACGGAGCGGGAATTTGCGGAGGCATGAGAGCGGCGCGGCTATTGCTTGTCCGCGAGCTTTACCGTTCGCAAAAAATCGTAGCTTCCGGAAGGATCAAGCTGCAATCCTTCGACCCGCCTGGAGGCGACTACTACGTTATCGAAATACCACAAATTGATGTAGGGCAACTGTTCGGCCAGGATTTGCTGAATTCGCGCGTAAATCCGCTTGCGCTTGTTCTGGCCGGTTTCCGCGTTGCCCTGCGCAATGAGCGTATCCACCTCGGGATTGTGGTAGTACCCCCGGTTCGCGCCATTGGGAGGAAATTGCGAAGAATCGAAGACGTAATGAAAAATATCCGGATCCTCATTTCCCCCAATCCAGCGTAGCGAATAAAGCTGGAATGCCCCGCGCATCACATCCGAAAGAAATGTTGCAGATTCAAATGTGCGGATATCGAGCGCAATCCCTACACCGCGCATTTGCTGCTGCAACACCGCCGTTACCAATCTGGTAGTTTCTTCCGTAGAGGATTTCATTTGCAGATGAAAACGCACGCCGTTCACCGCCGGATATCCAGCCTCGTCCAATAGCTTGCGGCTCCGCGCCGGATCATAGTTATACTGACGCACATCGGCATCGTAGGCCCAACTCTCCGGAGGCAGAATGCTGCCGGCAGGCCGGGCGTAGTCCCGCCAGATATATTGAATGATCGGTTTGCGGTCCACGGCGTAGGCAATGGCCTGCCGCACCCGCACATCCTTCAAAATCGGATCGCGCAGATTGAAAGCCATGTACTGAAAAATTGTTCCTGGCCCCTGAAGCACTTGCAACCTGGGTTCTTTTCTGAGGCTCTCGACCATGTCCGCGGGAATCGCGTTGCTTTCGATGTCAGCGCTCCCTTTGCGCAATTCCAGCGCACGGGTCGTGGTGTCGGGGATCACAGCGAAGCGGACCCGGGCAATATTCGGGGGCCCTCCCCAATAGTCGTTGTTGCGCGCGAGAACGACATCTTGATCCATCGCCGCACTCACAAAGCGAAAAGGCCCTGAGCCGACCGGATGGCTGGAGAGATCCTCGCCGCTGCCATAAGGAACAATTCCCATTGCGCCATCGGAAACATTCCACAGCAATCCCGCAAAAGGTTTACTCAGATGAAAAATAACAGTGTAGTCATCCGGGGCGTCAATATGGTCTATGGGACGGTAGACCGCAGCTTTTGTGCTGCGAAGTTTTCCATGCAGCAGGGAGTCGAACGTCCACTTCACGTCGCGGGAGGTGAGCGGCTGTCCATCGTGGAACTTCACGCCATGGCGGAGATGAAAAATGTACGTGAGCGGATTGGGAACGTCCCAAGTTTCAGCTAACGCTGGTTTTACGTTGAGCTTCTCGTCCCGGCCCAGCAAGTCGTCGAAGATCAGTGCATCAATTCTTTCCGCTTGTGCGTCAACGCCAACCCGCGGATCCAGATTCGTGGGGCTGCTCTCGATAATCATCACCAGCGTATTCGGATCCTGTGGCGTGGAGCAGGAGAGCAAAACTGAAAGCGCCACGAACAAGCCGCAGAGTACGAAGTAGCGAAAGAACCTGCGATTTTTACTCCGGCGAAATCGCTCACGCATAAGAGATTTTTCCCAGTACGGCTGGACGCTTAGCGCCTGTGCATGAAGGAACGTTCGACGGCAGCCGATGCCACGTCTCATAAGCAAGCACAGCAAATGCAACGGCTTCTTTGGCTTCGGAAGGGATGCCGTATTCGTCTGACAAATGAAGTTTTAGCCCTAATTTATTGGCCTCCTTGGCCAAGAAGCCAAATAGCGTTCGGTTCTTGGTGCCTCCGCCGGAAACGATCAGTTCGCGAAAAGATCCCTTTGGCAGCACAAACCGTTTAATAGCTTGTGAAATCGAAGTTGCGGTCAAAGCTGTGGCGGTGGCGATCATGTCCTGCTTGTTCGCGCGTCCGCATCTGCGGACAAACTCCTGCACGAACTCCCGGCCAAACTCTTCGCGCCCCGCGGTCTTGGGAGGACGGCGCGAAAAAAATGGCTGTTTCAATATTTCAGCGAGCGCCGGTTGAAGCACTTTCCCCGAAGCAGCAACTTTTCCGTCGAAATCAAACGGCTTGTCAAAGAACCGCTGCATCAGAGCGTCTATCACCATGTTGCCGGGTCCTGTATCAAAGGCAATAACTTGCTCAGGCCCGCTGCCTGCCGGAATGGCTGTTAAATTCGCGATCCCTCCAATATTTTGCGCGATGCGCCCTGCATGCTTATCCCTGTATAAAAAATAATCGAGAAAGGGAACCAGCGGCGCGCCTTTGCCGCCCGCCGCCATATCGGCCGGCCGGAAATCGGAGACCACAGGAATCCCCAGCCGCGCAGCAATCATTGCGCCCTCGCCGGTCTGCCACGTGGCCGCGATTTTGCGGCCTAAAAACGTGCTTGCTTCCCCCTGGTGATAAATAGTTTGCCCATGGCATCCTGCCAGTCCCGCTTTTCTTCGGAATTTTCTTTGTGTATTAAGCACAGCACCGGCATACAACTCGCCCAGTAAAAAATTGAGCCGGGCGATGTCTGCCACGGCTGCCGCAGGAGAGTTCATCATCTCCAGGATCGCGCCGCGAACATTTTTGGGATATCGATATTCTGCATGGCCGAGTAACTTAATTCGCAAACCGGCGTTTGTAGCCCTCCGCGAAATTGGCCTCTGTTTCCCGGCGATGTGCGCCTGCCGTCCGGCAGATTGCGAATCCGTAATCCGCACAAGCGCGACGTTGATTCCATCGGCAGAGGTTCCGCTCATCACGCCCGCAACGATCACGGTTTCGCCTTCGCTTTCGATTGCTGATCTCTCTTGCTCTCCCCCTCAATGTTCGCCAACCGCACACGCTCGCTGAACTCCCACAACATTCGCGACAGGCGGTCTGCATTCTGCGAGTTCCGCCGGAGCGTCGGGCCGCGCAACTCCGGCCGCTTTTTCTTGAATGCCGTAATCCGCGTCGCCGATTCCTGTACGCGCCGCTTAAATTGGGCGCTCTTCTCAGCTTCGTTGATCAATCGCTCCTGGGCGCGCCGGATAAATTCTTCCTTGCGGCAAATGAGGCAGAGGTCACCGCCCGCGCGAATATGCTCGACGGCGGCGTCTTCAATCGGCGCTGCGGCCAGCACGCCACCCATTTCCAGATCATCCGAAACGATCAGTCCGCGGAAACCAATCCGCTTTCGCAAAATGCCGGTGATCCATTTTTTGGAAAGCGAGGCCGGAGTATTGTCGCGGGTAACCGCCGGATATCCGGCATGCCCCACGAGCACCATCGGGAACTCTCGCCGTAACACACGGTAGGGGTATAGGTCTTCTTCCCACATCGGCTTCCATGC
>JAICKN010000072.1 GCA_025927855.1 Terriglobales bacterium | reverse complement strand
TTTCAGCCATTTTTTCGTTTGGTGGGGGCATAAGGTGCGAGACTAGGCTCGTCGCATAATTTCAAGCATTTTCTGCTGTACGAATACAAGCTTATCATGCCGCGCATGTACAAGCATATTGTGTTGTACGGATACAAGCGTATCGCGCTATGACATTGAAAACAAATACATAATTTGATCGACCGTCACTGACTTGATAGCCGGTCGCAAAAGGTCATTTGCAACGCGCACTTTCCAGCCAAATTGCAATCGGTCGCAAGTCCTGCTGTCTGCAATTCCTCCACCCCCCTTCTCGGTGCCGGGATCGCCAGCCTGTGGCTCTCATCAGTCGTTGCTCGGAGTTCCCGAAGTCAACTTATTGCAAAGCTTGCGCAAGGCCCCTTCCGACATTTCTCCGTCGAATGTCGCGACTTTTAATCGCCCTGAAAGCAGGCGCGCATGTCATCGTGCACTCCCCTCCTTTTCCAACAATGAGTTTTGACATGTGGAGCAATCCCGTCTATGAACTGCCTCATGAGTTCTAAGCGAAACCAGCCGAATCCCGCAACCGACGCTGCGAATCACCTTCGATTCCCATGGTGAACAGGCGCTCGCCGAGCGTGTCTTCGTTGTGCTAATCGGAGCTGCTTTCAGCTAGACGGAATTCGCCCGGCAGGTACGGGCCTCCCATGTCCCGTATTCTTCCGGCGTCTTCTCTATTTTGCTCAGGAGTTTTGCGCATGCCAGCCGAACTGAAGATTGTCGACAGCAAAGCACAGAGCGTCTCTTATGACCCGCTACTTACGCCGGAACAAGTTGCCAAGTGGTTGAACACGTCCATCGATTGGGTTTGGGACCACTCATCGCGGAAGATGCCCTTGCTACCGGTGATCCGTTTTGGAGAGGGTCCAGGCCGATCCGGAATCCTCCGCTACCGGACAAGCAAGATCGAGGAATTCATCGCCGAACAAGAGCGATTTTCCGCAGCCCGCCGCAATAGATCTAGCCGTAGAATAACGACACCCACTTGTTCCCCCACAGAAGAATGAGGAACGGATGGGAACATCGCACCAAAGGGGTTGGGTCAGACTGCGGGGCAAGAAGTGGTACGGCTACTACCGCAGAACGGTACTCAATCCGATCAGAAACGAACAGAAAATCGACACAGTTCAGGTAATCCTCGGCCAGAAATCTCGGCTGACGAAGTTTCAGGCCAGGGATCGACTGGAACAGGAAATCGCGAAACAGAACGGCCACACTCAGGCAGGCCATGTCATGAACGATGGCGCGGTCACCTTCGGGTGGTTCGTCCGCAATCGCTTCTTTCCTTTGAAAGACGCGAAGTGGAGGCCCGAAACTGCCAAGGTCAAGAAGTTGATCATCAAGAAGGATCTCATCGACCCATTCGATGGCATCCCCTTGGAGAACTTCGATCGGTTCACATTGCAAGTGCACCTCAACAAACTGGGCGTCACGCGTTCGAAGGACAGGGTGCTGCAAATCAAGGCGTATATGAAGGACATCTTTGCCGAGGCAGTCGAACAGGATTTTCTCATCAAAGATCCCGCGCGGAAGGTCAGCCCTCCGGCTCATTTGCGCGAGACGGACAAGACCACGCTCACGTGGGAGCAACTGCGGGATGCGCTCGGTGCGCTCGCGCTGCGTGATCGTGTATTGCTCGAACTCGACATGACGAACGCCTTGCGTCCGAGCGAACTTTTTGCTCTTCGCTGGAACTCGTTCAAGTACGAAGAGTCCAGAATGAAAGTGGTCGAGACCGTCTACAAAGGCGCGATTCGGCCATGGGGCAAGAACAAGAGAAGCCTCGGTTGGGTGCACCTGCCGAAAGAGCTCACGGAAGACCTGTGGCTCTGGAAGCAGGAGTGTCCAGACGCTTCACCCGATGCGTTCATCTTTCCGGACGCCAAGGGCGGGTTTATGGACACCGGCAACTATCGAAAGCGCGTTCTGCATAAACTGGCGCGTGAGCTCGAACTGCCAAAGCTGACGTTCCAGGTCATACGCAGAACGATTGCAACGCTTGCTCAGAAGAAGGGGACCGTAAAGGATGTGCAGGGTCTTTTGCGGCATTCACGCGCGGCGACGACCACCGACGTGTACATGCAGGAGATTCCCGAGAGCGTGCGCGCAACCGTGAACGCGATTCACCAGGAGCTGAGAGTGAAGCCGGAAAATTTGGGGGCAAACTGAAAATGTCTTTGCAATTTGCTGCCAAATGCTGCCAACCGATTGGTCGGGAAATTTGTAAGTGATTGAAAGTATGGTGGACCTGGTCGGGATCGAACCGACGACCTCTTCCATGCCATGGAAGCGCGCTCCCAGCTGCGCCACAGGCCCATATTGAAAATGAAATAACTCGCCCGGAATTGGACTGAATCAATTTTCGCTTAGCGGCGGCGCTTAGTCAAACCACGTCTTGCGGCGGGCGAAGCTCGATAGCTAAAACCAGAGTTGCAATTCTGACGAGTTGTTCCGCTGGCTAGCGAACTGCGTCAGGATCAATCTGGGATGAATTTTGCTCAAGCAACTTTTTCAAATTGGTGAAAAACCCTCTGAGCCAAAAAGCGCATCTGCATTTGCGAAAAGTGCGAAATTCCCATAGAGTTCTATAAATTCAAGAGTTCTTTAAGTCAACATTCTTAAGCAGCTTGCGAACGCTGAACAACCCATTTTCGCGGATTCAGCCTGAAGACAAAGGGCAATAATAAAAATCGCACAAAACAGATATCGCAGCCATGAACCGGAGCTCAATCAGAATTAATTTTTCTCTCTGTCTCGCCTTCATCCTGGCCGTGTGTTCTTCTGCCGCTTCGCAGGGGCAAGCGCCTGCGAGTGGCCAGGACGGAACGCCAGTTTCCTATGCTTCCATCAATCAGCTGAATGGAATGTTGTCGCAACTCGAACAGACCAGCCAGGCCACACAAATAGATTTGGCTAAGCTGCGTATTGAGCGCTGGAAAACCGATTCCAACACGCGCCGCCAGCTGCAATCCAACGAAGATTCCATTGCCAGGAATATGCAGGCCGCTCTCCCGGAGATCATTGGACAGTTGCGTTCGTCGCCTGAAAATTCTGCCATCACTTTCAAGCTTTATCGCAATCTAAGCGCGCTTTACGATGTGTTGAACGAAATTACAGAATCGGCGGGAGCTTTCGGCTCAAAAGACGAATACCAGGCATTGGCAAATGATTTAAGCAATCTGGATGCAGCCAGGCGGTCCTTTGGCGACCGCCTGGAATCGCTGACGAATGCGAAAGAAGCGGAACTGGGAAGGCTTCATGCGGAATTGCGCCAGGCCCAGGCTGTGATCAACAGCGCGCCGCCCAAAAAGATCATTGTGGATGACGCTGCCCCGGCGAAGAAGTCGAGGAAAACGTCTCATCCGGCAAGCAAAAAACCGGTTCATCCCAAGACTTCTTCTCCAACTCAAAAATCTGACTCTCAAAAACCTGCGAGTTCGCAAAAAGCTCCAGCGACGCAAACCCAATCTCACTAATGTCAGTCGCAGGGTTTACTAGCGGTCGCATTGCCCCCCCTTCCAGCTCCGGCCCCTACCGTGAGGGCCTCGGCGACATCCAGCCTATTTGTGTGTAGCTCTAAGAAAAATAAGAGCTTAATTATGGGAACCAGAGATGGCCTTCCGGAGTCTATTGGTAAGTACAAGGTTTGTGGTCATTAGTTCCTGAATAGCGGTACCGAAGTGCGGCGTGGGGCCGGTGATTTTGGGGCAGGATTGAAGATGGAACTATAATTAGGAGGTATCGCCATGAGGGCAATGGCGGGGGCGACCACCTTGGCAGATTTTGCAGGCGCGTTAGGAATCCGGGCGCAAGAGGCGGCGATCGTTGCCGAGCTTAAAGCCGGGTCGGAAGAAGCTTATAACTGGCTTATTGGGGAATTCCATCAACCGGTTTACAGCGTGGTATACCGCATCGTTTCCGACGCGGCGGATGCCGCCGACACCACTCAGGAAGTATTTCTCAAAGTCTTCAGGGGCATGAAGCACTTTCACGGTGAGTCCAGCCTGAAAACCTGGATATACCGGATCGCAATTCATGAAGCCGCGAACCGCCGCCGCTGGTGGTTCCGTCACAAAGCCAAAGAAACATCTATGGAAACGCCGGTAGGCGGCAACCCGTGCGTTTTGGAATTGAAGGACATGCTGGTGGATGAACGGGAAACGCCGTTCGACAGCATGGCGCACGAGGGGGTGCGCGCGCGGGTGGAAGGCGCGTTGCGAAAAGTTCCCGAGCCGTACCGCACCGCGATCATTTTGCGGGATTTGGAAGATATGTCCTACGAAGAAATTGCAGAGATCACCCAGGTTTCTTTAGGCACGGTGAAGTCCCGCATCACGCGCGGCAGGGACGCGCTGAAGCGGCGGCTGTCGTTGTATTTGAAAGAGAGCGGCTTGGACGGAGCGGGAAGGCCGAAGCGGGACAAAGGCGGCATCTCTAAAGAAGACCAGTCTGGTGGCAGGCGGATGGAGGCGGCGTCATGACCTGCATGCAAGCAAAAACATTGTTTTCTCCTTATCTAGATGGCGCAATCACCGGCGCGCAGATGCATTCGTTAACGGCGCATTTGGGAGGCTGCAAGCGTTGCTCGCGTGAATATGAGATGCTGCGCCAAACCCAACAGCTTTTGGGTGGAATAGGGCGGAAGCGTGCTCCGGAGGATTTGGCTTTGCGGCTGCGTGTCGCCATCTCGCAGGAAGTGGCCAGGTCTGCGCAGCCTCTGCTCGCTGGGCTGTGGGTGCGTTTTGAGAATGCGGTTCGCGTGTTTACCGTGCCCGCGATGGCTGGGTTGTTTTCCGCAGTTGCTGTATTTGGCGTTCTGCTGGGCTCCATGGCCATTCCTCTTCAGGCCAACAATTCCGATGTTCCGGGCGATGTGACGTTCACCACCGCGCCGGAACTCATGCAGTCGCAGTTTGATGTGGGCCTCGAATCCATGAAATATGATTCGCTGGTCATTGAAGCGTATGTGAATGCGCGCGGCCGCGTGGACGGATACCGGATACTTTCCGGTCCTCGCAATCCGAATGACCTCTCGCCACAAGTGAAGAACATGCTGATCTTCACCACATTCCGTCCGGCGACGTCTATGGGCGCGCCCACCTCGGGCCGGGCCATACTGTCATTTTCCAAAATAGACGTAAAAGGATAGTTAAGAGAACTCAAGCTTTGTTCTGGGATTTTGGATGCTGGACACGAGCGATTCATCCGCTCACGTGACCGGCCGGCGCGATTGACCCTCTGTAGAGAACCCCGTAAACTTACTTGAGTCTGCCGCGTCCCTGAGGAGGCCTTTCCTGGCATTTCGTTCCAAGCTCTCGATTTGCGCCATGCTGTGCTCGCTCCTGCCGCCGTTTTGCCTGGCACAAAACACTCCTTCTGTCACGCTCGACAGCAGTGAAGCTATCTTTACGGTGCTGGCCGCCATCAACGCCTGCGGCTATGACGCGGGCATAGGTCCATCGTTGCCGTTGCGGCTCACCATCCGCTCGCAAGTTAAGGAGGCCATTCAGAGCACACCCGAGGGAAACCAGACACTCCACGACGTTTGCCAGTTTTACGACGCTCATCAGGAAAGCAGTCCCGCTCACACCCTTTCGCGGTATGTTTCATTGGCCTTGTTCCTGGGGCCTTCGCCCACATTTACCCCCGAAAGCGATGTGGCGCAAGATGCGCAGGACCTGCTGGAATTCGTTCCCTTGCTGGCAAAATTTTATGCGCAGGCCAACCTGAAAAAAATATGGGATGGCCACCGCGACGATTACACCGCGATCGAAGCGAACTATCACGAAACCGTTTCAAAAGTTTTATTTGATACCGAGATCTACCTGAAAATCCCTTCGATTGAGTATCTGGGGCGGCAGTTCACGGTTTATTTGCAGCCGCTGGGCGATCCCGACCAGACGAATGCGCGCAATTACCGGTCTGATTATTATGTCGTCATTACGCCGGGGGCGGACCCCGCCGCGAAAATGCCGCAAATCCGGCACGCGTATCTCCATTATCTTCTTGACCCGCTCATCCTGAAGTATCCGCAAGAAGCCAAGCGTTTGCAGCCGGTGGTGGACGCCGCGAAGACGGCTCCC
This sequence comes from Terriglobales bacterium, assembly GCA_025927855.1. GTDB lineage: Bacteria > Acidobacteriota > Terriglobia > Terriglobales > Acidobacteriaceae > JAICKN01. Next base: position 7,158 of record JAICKN010000072.1, on the reverse strand, counting down.
ATGGACGAAAGCTTTAAGTCGGATACCACGCTCTTCGTCACGGAATGCCTTATTCGCGCCATAGAGATTCGCACCTCCGGTTCCCATAAGACGCCCGAAGCGGCGCGGCAGCAGGCGGTGGATGACGCGGAGAAGCAGGGGTTCCTGCTGACGCGGTACTTCTACGAAAGCCTGGTCCGTTTTGAAAAAAGTCCGCAGGGATTCCGGAATGCCTACGGAGACATGCTGGCGGGCGTGGATGTGCGAAAAGAAGTCCATGACGCGGCGGAAATAAAATTTTCCGCGAAATCGCAGCCGGAAGTGGTGGCCCGCCCGGCGCAGGATTTGCTTGCCAGCGCAAGCAAAAAACTGATGGCTGGGGACACTGCCGACGCTCAGAAGCTGGCGCAAACCGCGCTGGACACAAAGCAAGGCGATCCGGGGCATGCGGCATTCATTCTGGCGCAGGTGGCCATCATGAGCCGCGATATTGAAGGCGCGCGCAAGTACTTCGCCCAGGCGCTGCAAACTTCCAAGGACGCCAAGGTAATTGCCTGGTCTCATATTTATCTGGGAAGGATTCTGGATTTGCAGGAAGACCGGGCAGGAGCTCTGGATCATTACCGCGCGGCCTTGGTGGCGGCAAACACGTTGCCCGAGGCGAAAGCCGCAGCGCAACACGGCATTCAGCAACCGTATGCGCCGCCCGCCAACAAGTAGACCCGGCAGGCGGAACGGATTTGGAAGTTGAATTTTTTGTATGACTCCGGCCACAGGGCCGGAATGAAGAGACCGCAAATCGAGGAGACCGCATGAAGCGAGCACCCCTGGCAGTCATAATCCTGGCAATGGCTTCCTTTGCCCTGGGACAACAGACCACAACACCAACTCAACCATCTACGAATTCGCAAAGCGGTTCTGCTGCGAATTCACAAAATGGTTCTGCGCCCGCGGCCCAGCAGCCGTCCACGCCGCCCGCAGCAGCGCCGGGTGGCGCGGTGGGGAAGCATCCACCACAGGCCAAAACCCAGGCGGAATTTGACGACTACAACAAGGCCCGCGCCAATGCAGACCCGGCAGCGCTGGAAAAGGCGGCGGACGATTTCTCGGCAAAATATCCGGACAGCGAATTGCGGATTTTGCTGTACGAAGAGGCCATTGGCGAGTATCAGCAGGCGAACAACACCCCCAAGATGGGGGACATGGGCAGAAAAGTGCTGGCCATTGATCCCAATCAGCCGGAGGCATTGCTGGCTGTTGCGACGGACCTAATCGAGGACACCCGCGACACTGATCTCGATAAAAATCAGCGCTACGATGAAGCCGCCAAAGACGCGAACCACGCAATAGAAAGCATGAATACTGACATGTTCGTTCCCGCAGGAACTACGCAAGACAGGATTGATGCTTACAAGGGATTGATGAAGTCAAACGCGGACTCGCTGCTGGGCACAATCCAGTTTAAGAAACAAGATTATGCCGGGGCGGCGGACTATTATCAGAAGTCCATTGCCGACTATCCTTCCCAGCCGGATTCCATCGTTGTTTTACGGTTGGCCCTTTCGTTGGACAAGCAAAATAAGTATGCCGAAGCTCTGAAGGCCGCGAATCAGGCTGTGGACCTGACGCAGGAAAACACCACAGTCGGGTCCTATGCGCGTAAGGAACGCGACCGGCTGGTGCAGTTGACGGGAGGAATTCCTTCCCCCAACTCGTCCGGCGCATCTCCGGCTAGTCCGGCTACGCCTGCTGCTCCGGCAGCGCCCGCGGGGACCTCTCCTACACCTACGCCGCCAACGAAGTGAGTTTACGATCGGATCACGCATGGCAGGAACGTAGACCATCACGTTCCTGCATATTTCATGAAATCAAAAGACATCCTCGAATTTGAGCAGGTCCTCGGCCACCGGTTTTCTCGGGGCGAATTGTTGGAACAGGCATTTACCCATAGCTCTCACGCCCGCGAAAAAGAATCGGCGCGCGTTTCCGTTTCCGTTCCCAATGACCAGCAACCGCCGGACCGGTCAGCTGACAACGAACAACTGGAATTTCTGGGAGATGCCGTTCTTGCGCTCACCGTCAGCGAGGAACTATTCCGCAAATTCCCTGATTTCCGGGAAGGCGACTTGTCGAAGCTACGAGCGCACTTGGTAAGCGAGAAGCACCTGACGCGCGCCGCGCAGCAGCTCGAAATTGGGCGCTACCTGCGTTTAGGCCGCGGAGAAGAGAAAAGCGGCGGCCGGGACAAAGCTGCTTTGCTGGCAGACGCTCTGGAAGCCGTTCTCGGGGCCCTTTACCTGGATGCCGGACTGGAAGAATGCAGGAAAGTAATCCTTCGCTTTGTAATCTCGCCTGAGCTGGAGCGGCTGGAGCGCGAAGGCACGAGTTTGCCGCTTACCGACTTCAAATCAACCTTGCAGGAAAAGCTCCAGGCAGCGGGGCTTCCCCAGCCCTCCTACGTGCTGGCAAGAGAACAAGGCCCGGAGCACCGGAAGACCTTTACCGTTGAAGTGTGGCTTAAGCGGCAGATTGGGAGTGAAGAGGTACTGGTGGGGCGGGCGGAAGGTTCCACTAAAAAAAACGCCGAGCAGGGAGCGGCACGGCAGGCATTGGAAAGCCTCACTTCCATGCCGCCGGAACTGAACGCTGCGCTCTCCACGAAACGAGGATCGTAGTTTCGCATGTCGAATGCTCCTCATGATCCGAAAAGTGATTGGCTTCCCACCGTCCAGTCTCTGCTTGGCACCGTGGTCATCGCCATCTTTGTGATTACCTTTGCTGTGCAGGCCTTCCAGATCCCTTCTGAATCCATGGAAAATACGCTATTAATTGGGGACTACCTGCTGGTGGATAAACTTTGCTATGGAGAGCCAAAAAGAGAGTTTCTGCTGCCGTACCGCCCCGTGCAGCGCGACGATATCATCGTTTTCCGCTATCCGGTGAATCCGCAGGAACATTTTGTAAAGCGTGTGATCGGGGTGCCTGGCGACCACATAAAACTTGTAAATGGAAGGGTTTACGTGAACGGCTCTGCTTTAAACGAGCCTTATGTGCGCCATACCGCCACATTTGCGGACGACTTTCGCGATCAATTTCCGCGGGTAGATATCCCGGTGCCCGGCCTCGAAGGGAACTGGTGGCTGGCGATGAAAAAGCTGGTGCATGACGGCGAACTCTCCGTCCCACAAGACAGTTATTTCGTGCTGGGCGATAATAGAGATGAGAGCCTGGATAGCCGTTATTGGGGTTTTGTTCCGCGCCGCAATATTGTGGGCCGGCCTTTAATCATTTATTGGTCTGTGCACGAAGATTCCGATGTCATCCCGGAGGGCAGCACAGAAGAAAAAGTATTTCATCTTGCGTATGCGATGACGCATTTGTTTCAGGACACGCGCTGGAATCGAACATTGCACGTTGTCCGCTGAAGGGAATTTGCGTGTAGCAGAAGTTGTGCGCTGACCCGGAAAGCGGGAGCAGAATTAAAAACTTAGGAGTGGAGAGTTATCCGTGGATAAAAGGCAAGACGCAAAGCCCGAAAAACGTGAGACGACTGTCGAATTTCTGGCATCGCTGGCCGCCGTTCTGGTGGCCGCCTTGTTCATTATCACGTTTATGGTGCAAGCTTTCGCCATCCCTTCCAGTTCCATGGAAAATACGCTCCTGATTGGCGACCATGTATTTGTTAACCGGATAGGATTTTCTCCGCGCTGCAGCTGGGTTGGCCCCATTCTTCCGTACCGGGGCATTCACGACGGAGATATTTTTGTTTTCCTCTCTCCCTCCGAGCCGGGACTTTATGTCGTAAAGCGGGTCATGGGAGTCCCGGGAGACAGAATTCACCTGCGCGATGGCGTTGTTTACCGCAATGGCCAGAAATTGAATGAGCCTTACGTCATCCACAGCGAAACCGGCCCGGATAGCTACAACGCTTATCGCGATAATTTTCCCGCGGTCGCGCCGCAGGATTCAATCAACGTAACTCCCGAATGGCAGTTGACGATGAAGCAATACATTGTGGGCGACGACGTTGTGGTGCCGCCTCACAGTTATTTCGCCATGGGCGATAACCGCGATGTGAGCCTCGACAGCCGGTATTGGGGATTCGTGCCGCAGCAAAATGTGATCGGCCGCCCTATGTTTATCTACTGGTCTTTTGAAACGCCTCCGTACCAATATCTGGAAACCGGTGTTGGCCAACGGGCGGAAATTCTGGGCCATACGATTCTTCATTTCTTCGATGAAACCCGCTGGCACCGCACGCTTAAATTAGTGCGCTAGGCGGATTTATTTTGTTCAGCCCGGCCCTTAAGGCCGGATTGCATTCAGGGCCGGTATGCTCAAGAAGACACCAAAAAAAAAGGAGCCTTCGCAGGACGATGCCGTAGCCTCCATTTCTTCCTTTGTGGCCGAACTGGTGATGCTGTTGTTTATCCTGACGTTTGTGGGGCAAAGTTTCGCCATTCCGTCCGGTTCCATGGAAAACACGCTCCTGGTAGGCGACCATATTTTTGTAAACCGGATTGGATTTTCGCCGCATGGCCACTGGTTCCGCCGGTTGATGCCCTACCGCGAGATTCACGATGGGGACATTTTTGTTTTTCTTTCCCCTTCAGTCCCCGACCTTTACGTGGTCAAGCGGGTCATGGGTGTGCCGGGCGACAGAATTCATCTTCATAATGGCGTCGTTTTCCGCAACGGAAAAAAGCTGGACGAACCATACGTAATCCACGATCCCAGCCCCGCGAATTACAATGCCTACCGCGACGATTTCCCCGCAAGCCCGGCGCAAGACTCTCTCGACATCACGCCGGAATGGCAACTGACGATGAAGCAGTACATTATGGATGGAGATCTCGTCGTTCCGCCCGGCAACTACTTCGCCATGGGCGATAATCGCGACGTGAGCCTCGACAGCCGCTACTGGGGATTTGTGCCGCAGGAGAATGTGATTGGGCGGCCGCTGGCAATTTATTGGTCATTCAACACTCCCGAGGGCGAGTACATGAAAACCGGCATAGCCGACCGCGTCGAGATTTACGCGCATAAAGCCCTGCATTTTTTTGATCAGACGCGGTGGAAGCGCACGTTCAAGGTTGTGCCATGAAATTCCTTCGTCTCCGGCGTGGAATCATCGCGGCCAGCATTCTTGTGCTGGCGCTGTTTCTCGCGCGCCCCGGAGCGCAATGGCTCAAGTCCCGGATTGTCACTTCCATCAGCAGCGCGATCGGCCGCCCGGTGGATATCTCCTCCGTTTCCCTGCGATTTCTTCCCCGGCCCGGGTTCGAACTGGATAATTTTGTTGTCTACGATTCGCCCGAATTCAGCGCCGAACCCATGGTTCGCGCTGCGCAGGTGACCGCCTTACTGCGCTTGCGTTCTCTTTTGCGCGGCAGGCTCGAAATTTCCCAGCTCAGCCTCGACGACCCGAGTTTGAATCTGGTGCGGAATCAAAGCGGGCATTGGAACCTGGAAAATCTGCTGCAACGCGCGGCGCAAAATCCGGTTGCGCCCACGGAAAAACCGCGCGGCGAGCCCCGCCCCGCTTTCCCCTATATAGAAGCCAGTTCCGGACGCATCAACTTCAAGCTTGGCCAGGAGAAAAAATCTTTCGCCCTCACCGACGCCGATTTCAGTTTGTGGCAGGATTCGGAAAATTCCTGGGGCATGCGCCTTGAAGCGACCCCCTTCCGCACGGATTTTAATTTGACCAACACCGGCATGCTGCGCATTCGCGGGACATGGTCGCGTTCCGCAACCCTGCAAGGGACCCCCTTGCACTTCAATGCGCAATGGGAGAGCGGGCAATTAGGGGAAGCCACCAAACTTGTTTTTGGAAACGATAAAGGATGGCGGGGCGGTCTGGACTTTTCAATGGAGCTTACAGGCACACCGGCTGATTTGGCCTTGCAGGGCTCCGCTACCGTGCAGGATTTTCATCGCTATGACAACTTGAATGGGCAGATGGTGCGGCTGGCAGCGCAATGCGGCGCCCATTACAGTTCGCAGCAGGAAGTATTCTCTGGGCTTAGCTGTAACGCTCCTGTGGGCGAAGGTGATATTCAACTCACCGGATACATCCAGAAAATTACTGCGTCGCGGGAATACGCGTTGAAAGCTGTGTTGCACAAGGTTCCTGTGCAATCCGTGGTTGCATTTGCGCGTAGCATACGCCAATCCATTCCTGAACAATTGCAAGCCAACGGCGTGATTGATTCACATATCTCGCTGTCGCGAAATGATCTCGACAGTGGGCCATCGTTGCAGGGCAGTGGTGAAGTTTCAAATTTCCGGCTTTCCGGCCTTGGCGATGCGCCCATAAATCTGCCACGCATTCCTTTGGCAATCCCATCATCGCTCCCTAGAGAACGAAATATCGGTGTGGCAGCCGATGCTCCGGCTATCGCGATTGGGCCAATCAATGTAGCGCTCGGAAGGGCCAAACCCGCCGTAGTTTCCGGTTTGATTTCCCGCTCTGGTTATAGTTTGCAGTTGCAGGGCGATGCGCAGGTGCAATCCTTATTGCGAATGGCGCGCTCCGGCGGTATTGGAACCCCGCAAACCAGCGCGGACGGCCATGCTAAGGTGGACTTGCAAATCGCCCAGTTGTGGGATGAGCGCGTTTTACCGAGACCCGTGGGGAAAGTTCAATTGCGCGGCGTTCAGGCTGAAATGCGCGGTGTGAGCGCCCCTCTGGAAATTACTTCGGCAAATGTTATTTTGAAGCCCGAAGAGGTTGATGTCCGTGATATTTCCGCGGTTGTGGCGAAAACAAATTGGCGCGGTTCCCTGAGCCTGCCCCGCCCGTGCATTGCCCCTGCAAACTGCCCCTTTCATTTTGACCTGCGGGCCGACAAGTTGGATGCCGCCGGACTGGACCGCCTTTTGGATCCAAACCGGGTGAATAGGCCGTGGTATAGCTTTCTTACCAGGCAGAGCCATTCGCAAACCTTTCTCACTGCCATGCATGCTTCGGGAAAGCTTGTTGCAAAACAAATCACGATGGGGGGAATTAACGGCAGCCATTTTTCTGGAAACATTGAAGTGAAAGCGGGAGATATTCACGCGCGAAATGTTCAGGGAGATTTGCTGGGCGGCCGCTACGCCGGGAATTGGACCATTCAACTCGGCGCTGCGCCCAGAGCGCTGCATGGCGAAGGCACGCTCGACCATGTGGATTTG
>JAICKN010000037.1 GCA_025927855.1 Terriglobales bacterium | reverse complement strand
GTTACCTACAGCCAAATTGTAGGCCACAAATTGGATGAGTTTCTGGAGGAGCCGCAGCGGGCGGATGTGGAAGGAAGTCTCGGATATTTTTTAGACAAGCGGCGCTGGTCGGGAATCGTGGCTCTCCGCCTTAAAAACACAACACGCATGCTCTATTTCGATTGCGTCATCAACGCGATCGTAAAAAATGATGAAGTTACCGGGGCCAGCGTTTTGGCGCGGGATGTGACCCAGGAGCGCGAGAAAGAAAAGCGGTTTACGGAGCTTTTCGAGACTCTGCACGAGGGAGTTTACTTTCGCACTCCGGAAGGGCGCTTTCTTGATGTGAATGCCGCCCTGGTCGAAATGCTGGGCTACAAAACCAAGCAGGAACTCCTAGCGCTCGAACCCGAGGACCTGAATTATGATGCGAAAGACGGCAAGGGAAATGCATTGCTGGAAATTCTTGCCGATAAGACCGGGATCACACGCGAGCGCGAAATCACGATGCGCCGCAAGGATGGTTCTCCCGCGGTGGTAATTGATACATCGCGCGCCGTTCTGGATGCCTTCGGGCAGGTTCTTCGTTACCAGGGCACGCTGGAAGATATAACGGAACGCCGCAAAATGGAAAAGACCCTGCGCCAGCAGGAGGAGTTCCAGCGATACCTGCTGGAAAGCTTTCCTGATCTCATCCTCGTGGTGGACCTGGAAGAGCGGTATAAGTTCGTCAGTTCCCGAATCCGTGACCTGCTCGGTTTTCATTCCGAACATCTGCTCGGCAAAAAATTAAGCGGTGGAGAAATCTCTTCACCGGAGCTGCTGTCTCTATACCGGGAGATTCTGAGCGGAGAAAAGGTTTTTGGCTTTTGCGAGTTCCGCGCCCAACATGCTGATGGGAGCTGGCGCACAATGCGCGCCTCGGCCAGCGCCCTTTATGACGCGGAGCAAAAACTTAATGGCGTGATCATCTCGATGCACGATATTACATTAGAGCGGAAGCTCGAACAGCAGGTGATCCAGAGCGAACGGCTGGCCGCAATGGGGCAGATGATCGGAGGGTTCGCCCACGAGTTGAACAATCCGCTTACCAGCATTCTGGGTCTTGCGGAACTGCTGCACGATACAGAACACGATGAAGGTAGCAAAAAACAGCTCGTGATCCTCCAGCAACAAACGCGCCGCGCTGCGGAGATTGTGCAGAACCTGTTGTATTTCTCCCGCCCACCCGCCGCCGGGAAGACCGCGGTCAATCTGGGCGAGGTTATGCAGCGTACAATCCACCTGCACGCGTATTCGCTGCGCAAGAACAATGTTGCGGTGGATTTTCTGCCGGAGCCGAACTTTCCACTGGTCAATGGCGATCCGCATCAACTGATGCAGCTCTTTTTGAATTTGATCTTGAATGCGGAGCAGGCCGTCCGCGAAGTTCGTGACAAGGGAACATTGCGTATTCGCATGGAGAAGCGCGGAAATTCTCTGGCAGTAACATTTCAGGATGACGGCCCGGGCATTCCTTCCGAAATCATGCACAGCATCTTCGATCCGTTTTACACGACAAAGCGTCCAGGCGGGGGAACCGGCTTAGGATTGAGCATTTGCAAAGCAATCGTTCGCGAACACGGAGGGGCCATTGATGCTGCTTCAGGCCCGGGAGGCGGTGCAGTATTTACTGTTACATTACCAATTGCAAATGCAGCGTAAAGGTTGGATCAGAAGCTAGCAGCCGGCAGCTATCTTGCCACCGCTAACGCGACCGCATTTCCCCCGCCCAGGCATAACGCGGCGATGCCGCGATGAGCGTCACGACGGACCATCTCATAAATCAGCGTGACTAGAACTCGCGCGCCGCTCGCACCGATGGGGTGCCCCAGAGCCACAGCTCCTCCATTTACGTTCACTCTATTGGGATTAAGGCCAAGCTCTCGGATGACTGCGAGAGCCTGCACAGAAAAAGCCTCGTTCAGTTCGTATAGATCAACTTCTTCGTTCTTCCATCCGGTCTTTTGCCATATCTGGCGCACTGCTCCTACGGGCGCCATCATCACCCACTTGGGATCAATTCCGCTGGTAGCCTGCGCAGTGATGTGAACCGTCGGTTTCGCCCCGAGCTCACGCGCGCGAGTTGCGCTTGTTATCACCAATGCAGCAGCGCCGTCGTTTACGCCGGGAGCATTGCCCGCGGTCACCGTGCCATCTTTTTTGAATGCCGGTTTTAGGGAGCGCAAAGTTTCAATCGTTGTATCTTCACGGGGCGATTCATCCCGGTCGAAAATTACTGCCTCTCCACCCTTCTTTTTTGGCGGTAGCTCCACTGGTACAATTTCGGAACGGAACCTGCCTTCTTTGATCGCAGCAACTGCCTTGTGATGGGAGTTCACAGCGAACTCATCCTGCTGTTCGCGCGTGATGCCATATTTCTCCGCGACATTTTCTCCCGTCATTCCCATGTGGTAGTCGTTGTAAATGTCCCAGAGCCCGTCATGCACCATGGCGTCAACAATTTTTCCGTCGCCCAGGCGATAACCTTTGCGCGCTTGCGGCAAAAGATAAGGCGCGTTCGTCATGGATTCCATGCCACCCGCGACGACGATGGAACTGTTTCCTGTTTGAATTGCCTGCGCGGCAAGCGCGACTGCTTTCAATCCGGAGCCGCAAACTTTGTTTATTGTCATGGCACCTACTTCCGGAGGCAATCCGCCGAAGAGGGCCGCCTGCCGGGCAGGATTTTGTCCTAAGCCGGCAGAGACAACATTGCCCATAATGCATTCGCTTACTTTTTCGGGAGCAATATTTGCGCGCTTGACCGCTTCGCGGACCGCGATGGCGCCCAGTTGTGTGGCGCTCAAATCTGCCAGACTGCCTTGAAATTTTCCTACGGGAGTGCGGCATCCGGAAATGATGACAACATCGTCGAGAGCAGCCATTTGTCTACTCCTGCTGTGATTGCGCCATAGAATTATAGATGCTCAGAACGCGCGCCGCGCCGCAAATCGGAAGCGGCAGGCGCAGCCGATGGGAATGATGGACGCATAGTTCGCGCGATCGCGTCGGCAAATCAATCCCGCCCGTGAAACGGCCAAAATAATTTTCAATTTTGCTTTTAATTTTCTGCAATGTACGAAAAAGTTTGTGAGCGATTGCGAGTGAGGTGACTTTGGTTCATCGTCACAACGAACTTCAACGATCATTTTTTGCTTGACATCATTTTTCATTAACTCTATACATTCAATCAGTCGCAACAGAAGAACGTTGCATTACCCACGAAGAGTGGAAAGGGAGAATAGATCGAATGGCAACCAAGAAGAAAGCTGCAAAGAAAAAGAAAAAGCACTAACCAGTGTTTTTTGAAACAACGAGGGGACGCGAAAGCGTCCCCATAGTTTTTTGCGCGGACCTTCATCGCATCTGCAATGATTCAGCAGAAGAAGGCCCGGCATTCTTATACAGCCGTTTTTCCGTAGCAGGGCAAATACTGTGGTACGCGCAAAATCGGCAGTGAAACCCCGTCTTCGCGGCGAATGATCCTTCAGCAATACTCGCGGCGACTTCCTCCACTTTCAACCGGGCTTCCTGCAACTGGAGCGCCTCGCGCCGGGTCACAATGCAGGTGTTCTCTTCCAGGTTATGAAAGGCGAGATGGTCAACGGTGTATCCCCACTTTTCCTGGGCTGCGAGGGCGTAGATCGAAAGCTGAAGGCTTTCATCGGCTTCTTCCTGTGATTTGGGTTTGCCGGTTTTGTAATCGGTGACGATTACTCGGCCGTTCGCATCATCCATGCGGTCAATGCGGCCAACGATCACCGCGTCGCCAATTTTGATTTCAAAGGATTCTTCCGTGTGCAAAATTGTCGGGGCCGGAAGCTCGCGATTCCGAGCAAGAAAGCGCCGCAGTTGCGCGACGCCTTGCGCTTCATACAACTGGAATTGGTAGTCCTCGGAGATGCGGGTTTCCTGCAATGCATTCCGGAACAAATCAATCACATCGTTCTCTGCCATCTCCCGCCCGGCGCGAACAGAGTCGTAGTAGGTTTTAAGGACGAGGTGCATTGCGCCACCGTATTTCATCGCCGCTGAAGCCTCGCCAGGAATCTTCCAGTCCCGCTCCAGCTTGAATTGCATGGGGCAAGTGTCGTAGGTTGCAATGGATGATGCGCTCAGCCGCTTGCTCAAATCCACAGCAGCCGGCAGCAAAAGCCACTCGCTGGTGCGGGAGCCCATGACCGGAGTGCTGGCCACCGCAAAAAGATCAGTTTGGAATGCGCGCGCGACTCTTTTTTGCAGCCACGGGCGTATGGAGTGGTCGCTCAGCAAATCCCGCACATGTCCCGGCGGGGTCGGATCTTTTTTTCCACGGCCCTCTTTGGCGTAGATCGTCAGCGCGTCGCGCGCGCGTGTCATGGCCACATAAAACAGCCGACGTTCTTCTTCCAGATGCAGTGTTTTGCCTTCTTCCTCGGAAACCGAATCCGAATCCCGCAACTCACGAGGAAATTCGACGAGCGGTTCGCGGTAAGAGCAGGGAAACGAGTTGGAAACGGCGCGCAAAATAAAAACGTGATCAAATTCCAGGCCCTTCGCGGAATGCGCCGTCATGAGACGAACGGCATCCTCGTCAGGAGCGGCTTCTACGCAGATCGCCCCGCCAGCCTCGCGGAAGTATTCCAAATATTCCAGCAACTCGGATAGTTCCCCGGTGCGGGTCATCGGATTTCCCGCCCATTTTTGGACGAACTCGAATACCGCCAAAGCCACGGGAGACTTTCGATCGAGCGAAAAGCTACGGGCAATCACTTCTAGCGCCTGGTAACTCTTCAACCCGGCCTGGGAGATCGCTTCGCGCGCTTGCAGCAGGCATTCCAATACTGCTGCCCCTCCCTCAATCTGCCGAAGGACGATCGGAATCGCTGAACTCTGCGACTCTCGAGGAAGCGAGCGGATCGCGGACCGCAGGCGTTCGCCATTAATGGAAAACTGTGGCAGTGCCGCAACCCGCAACAGGCTTGCACCATCATCGTCCGCCACCACGGCTCCGAGGCAGGCAAAGATGTCACGCGCCTCCGGCGTATCCATAACATTCAGGTTCTCAATGGCAAAAGGAATATCTCTTTCTGCCAGTTCGGCCGTCAGCTCATCCCGATGAAAATGCGAGCGGTACAGCACGGCGAAATCTTTCCAATTGCAGCGCAATTGTTTGCGCCGCTGGAGTATGGAAGAAACAACATCCCCGCTTTCGGCTTCTTTGCCCGCAAGCACGATCTCCAGGGGCAATCTTTTGACGGCACCGGCTTCTTCATCGCGGGCGGAAATCAGTGGGGTCCGTATGTGTTCCGTTGCCGGGTTCTGCGAAATGATCGAATACGCGCAACGCAGGATCGGTGTGGTCGAGCGCCGGTTGCGCTCCAGCACAACTTGCTTCGCGCCCGGGAAATGACGATTGAAGAGCTGAAACGCCGCGCTCGACGCTCCGCGGAACCGGTAGATGCCCTGGTCGGGATCGCCAACGGCGAAAATATTCTTTTCCCGGCCCGCAAGCTTGTGGATAATTTTTACCTGGGCAAAGTTCGCATCCTGAAATTCATCCACAAGAATAAAACGGGTGCGGCGTTGTTCCTCCAGCAGCAGGTCTGGCTGCCCGGCGAGCAGTTCATAGGCTTGCGTGATCATATGACCGAAGGTGCCAAAATTATCGGTTTGCAACATGCCTTCAACGGTGGCGAATACGCTCGCGATTTCGCGGCAGCGCCCCAACGCTTCCGCTTCGGTCAAAAGGTCCGCTGTTTTCGATTTGCCGACGCGCGGCACAGGAATTTCGCCGCGCTCCACCCGGGCAACGTATTCACGGTATTTTTCCGGGCCAACCAGTTCGTCCTGGCAGCGCTGCATGAACTTCAATAAATCATCGAGGAATTGGGCGACATTTGCCGCACGCACAAAATAATTGAGCTTTAACTCCGGCAAACGCTTGCGCAGGTATATCCATAAATTTTTCTCATCCAGTACGCCGAAGCTTCTGTTATTGCGCGCCAGCAATTCATTGCAGTAGGCATGGAAGGTTTTCACCTGCAGCCCTGCAAGCTCCACTCCGCGTAACTCGGCTTCCACCCGCAGGCGCATTTCTTTGGCGGCATTGTCGGTATAAGTGACTGCCAGAATCTCATCGGGACGCGCATGTCCCTGCTGAATAAGCCGGGCGATGCGGCGCGTGAGGACGGTGGTTTTGCCTGTGCCCGCTCCCGCCGTGACCAGCATGGGGCCATGGACATGCTCAATGGCCTCGCGCTGGCGGTTATCAGGTTCGAATGCCCGCGAGGGAACTGCCTTGGAAACTGCCATTTACCGGAGCATAGCAGAATAGGCTGTGGAGCTGGTAAGGGCCAGCGGACTAATTGTTTAGAGCAGACATAATAATCGCAAGGGCGGCGATGGAAGCTGTTTCCACGCGAAGGATGGTGGGCCCAAGCGAGGCAGACTTCCAGCCGGCCTCGTGAAAAAAATGCAGTTCTTCTGGCGTCCAGCCGCCTTCCGGCCCAAATGCCACGGCAATTGCAGAAGAGTTGGTTGTCAACAAACCGGAAAATTTAGTGTCCCGTTCGGACTCATCCAGAATGATTTTGATTTCCGCCGGGAGAGTGACGGCTTCTTTAGTGTGCACGGGCGTTTTTATCTCCGGCACGGATGTGCGCCGCGATTGCTCCGCTGATTGTTTGGCAATGCGTCGCCATCGCTCAACCCGTTTCTCCGCAGCAGAAGCCAAATGAGATTCGGTTCGCTGGGCCAGGATTGGGACGATGCAGCTCGCGCCTAATTCAGTGCATTTCTCGATAGCCCATTCCATGCGGTCGAACTTGAATACAGAAAGCGCAATGGTAATTTGCGCCAGCGGCTTTGTGGCGATGGCTTCACCCAAGGCAAATTCCACGCGCTGATCTTGGATTTTCGCAATTTTCGCCTGCCGCAATTCACCGTGGGCAACTACGTCGAATTCCTCGCCAACACGCGCGCGAAGCGCCCGAATCAAATGGAGTGCGTGGTCCCCGGTGAGCGCGGCCCGGTTGCCGGAAACCTCATCAGCAATCCATCGGCGGCGGGTCATGAGAGACGTTTCCTATCAACTTTGAAAAGCTCTATGGACAAGCATGTGGAGCGTTCAGGCAAACATATCTTTGACTTTGCCAAGCAACGTCCGGCGATGCGGCTTATTGTCCACTGCCAAGGTGGATTCCAACTCCTGCAGGAGCTCCCGTTGGCGCTTGGTCAGCTTCTCCGGCGTCTGCACATGGATTTCAACGAACAGGTCGCCTTTGCCGTGACCGTTGAGCACCGGGACGCCTTTATTCTTGATCCGCAAGGTCGCTCCCGACTGTGTTCCTTCCGGAATTTTCAACGTATGCTCGCCTTCCAGGGTAGGCACGCGGATTTCTGTTCCCATGGCAGCCTGGGCAAAAGAAACGGGCACCACACAATGCAGATCATTTCCATCACGCTCAAAAAATGGATGCTCTTTTACGTGAAGCACTATATAGAGGTCGCCCGCAGGTCCGCCGAATGTTCCACTTTCGCCTAACCCCGAAAAACGTATGCGCGTCCCATTTTCCACTCCGGCGGGAACTTTTGCGTCTATGGTGCGCTGTTTCAGAATCCGGCCTTGCCCTTTGCACTTGGGGCAAGGATCCGTGATGACCGTACCCGTGCCCTGGCAGGTGGGGCAGGTGCGGGCGATGCTGAAAAACCCCTGCTGGTAGCGGACTTGGCCCTGTCCATTGCAGGAGCGGCAGGTAACCGGAGCCTTGCCCTTTGCTGCTCCGGTGCCACGGCAATCTTCGCAGGTTTCGTTGCGGCGCACCGTAACTTTGGACTCGGTCCCAAAGACCGCTTCTTCAAATTCCAGGGTCAAATCTTCACGCAGATCGGCCCCACGTTGCGCGCGGTTACGGCGGCGGCCGCCCCCGCCAAAAATATCTCCGAAGCCGAATAGGTCTCCAAAAATATCACCCAAGTCTTGGAAGTTGCTGGCGTCGAAGCCGGAAGGTCCGGCGGACCCTACTCCGGCATGGCCGAAGCGGTCATACAATGCGCGTTTTTCACCATCGGCGAGCACAGCATAAGCTTCGCTGCACTCCTTGAATTTTTCTTCTGCATCGGGATTATTGGGATTGCGGTCAGGATGGTACTGCAATGCAAGCTTGCGGTAGGCGCTCTTGATCTCCTGGTCGGTGGCGGTGCGCTCAACCCCCAGCACCTCGTAATAGTCGCGTTTGCCGTTACTGGTTGGAATGATTTTCTGCCTTTCGAACACTGTACCAGAGCAGTCGGATGGTGTTCATTACCTTTGCTATTGAATTATTTTTCCGGATTGCGCGCAACCCGCACCATGGCAGGGCGCAGCAACCGCTCTTTCAATTTATATCCTCGTTGCAGCTCTTCCAGCACGGCGTGGTCTGCTGCTTCTTTGGTGTCCACCATTTCGATTGCTTCATGGAACCGGGGATCAAATGCCTGCCCTTCGGCAGAAATCACCGCCAAACCCAGCTTCGCCAGCGAATCCTGCAACTGTTTATAAATCAGTTCTATTCCGGAGCGGAATTCTGACGCTTCTGTGCCGCTGGTTTTTAAAGCTCGTTCGAAGCTGTCCAATACCGGCAGCAAAGATTTGATAGCGTCCGCTAGTGCGAAGTCACGAAAATCCTGTTGTTCTTTCGAAGCCCGCTTGCGGGCGTTCTCAAAATCCGCCTGCATGCGCGCCAGCCGGTCAACCAGGGTGTCCCGCTCGGCCCTGAGCTTTTCTATTTCCAGATTCCGTTCTACTTCCGCCGTAGGTTCCATGATTTCGCTGCTCACTTCGCTTCCATGCTCTTCACGATTCGCTTCCTGCATATCCTCTCGCCTTTTCTCATTGCTCCTGGCCATTGCTATTCGCCCGCATCATTCAGAACTTTGTCGAACAACCGCGCAATATAAGAGACCGCGGTGATGGTGTGCTGATAATCCATGCGCGTTGGCCCCAGCACGGCCAGCGATCCCATGACGTTTCCACCCATGCGCGCCGGCGCGCCGATCAGCACCAGGTTGCGCATGGAAGGCTGCGCCTCGTCGAGCCCAATCACGACCCGCACCGCCTCCTGCTTGGCATCCAGATAAGCGCCCAGTAATTCGACAATCTTTTTCTTCTCTTCCAGCATTTGCAAAAGCTGCTGCAACCGCTGGCGGTCTTCTTCGCTGGCAACCAGGCTAGCCGCGCCTTCCACAAAGACCACCTGGGTGGAATCATCTCCCGCCAGCGCTCCCTGCCGGTAAAGCTGTTCGACCGACCTCATCAACCGGTCATACTCATTGCGCTCTTGTTCGATGCGGCGGGCGAGTTCCCCGCGCATCGCCTCCATCGTCCATCCACGGAAATTTCCATTGATGAACGATGCTGCCGCATCCAGATCTGCCTGCGAGAGATCCAGGCGCAGGACGCGGTCGCGCACCACGCCGGAGCGCGTAACTACTACCGCCAGCACTTTCTGATCGCCCAAGCGTGAAAAGTAAACATGCTCTAAAGCGTTCTTTTGGCCGCTGGTTGCAATCGCGACACCTACGTTGCCCGAAATTAAAGACAACACGTGCGAAGTGCGCTCCATGAATTCCTGCACGTCGGCAATACCCTGCAGGGAATTCTGGATCATGTTTTCATCTTCGCCGGAGAGAGTCGCTTTTCCGGTAAGTTGCTCGACATAGTAGCGGTAGGCTTCTGTGGTCGGAACTCTGCCCGCCGAAGTGTGTGGTTGTTCCAGGAATCCGGCATCGGAAAGGTCGGCCATCACATTACGGATGCTGGCCGGGCTAAGCCCTTCGCGGTTGGAGCGGGCCAGCGTACGCGATCCAACCGGCTCGCCTGTGGCAATAAAAGTCTCCACAATGGCAGTCAGGATTTCGCGTTCGCGAATGCCGATAGGATTATCCGATTGCATAAGATGTATAAAGGGTCGAACGTCCTCAAATTAAGCTAAAAGCTTTCAAAGCAACCGCTTACAAGAGGAGTGCAAATTATCCCAATCTGAATTCTAGGAAGTGAAGCTGGACGATGTCAAGATTAGCACTCCAGGCATTTGAATGCTAAAGAAAAGCGATAGATTCCGCTACGGAAATAATTTTATTTAATCTACCTTATAAATTATTTCAATTTCCGTTGAGTATTGCTACGCAATAGAGTGTGAGTTCTTTTCAAAAAACATCCATCTGAGGGAGTCACCTCCGTTTCATGGGAAAAAATCTGGCTCGTTGTCTTCTCGCCTTTATTCTGCTGCTCTCTTGCTCACAGGGCGCTTTAGCTCTTATAGCACCACAAATCGGAACAACCCATGATGAATTAACGGCCCGGGTTGTTCAGTTGGAGCAGCAAACTGCTGATGCCAAACTCTCCGCCGACAATGCCTGGATGCTTACCAGCGCAGCTCTGGTCCTGATGATGACAGGTCCAGGGCTCGCACTCTTCTATGGCGGATTAGTGCGGAAGAAAAATGTTCTTTCGACCATGATGCAGAGCTTCGCCATGATGGCGCTCATCACGGTCCTGTGGGCCCTGTTTAGTTTCAGTCTGGCTTTCGGTCCAGGAACAAGTTTTATTGGCGGCTTTCATCATTTGTTCCTGCGCGGAGTGGGCGGAGCGCCTGATCCGGCCTATGCGCCGACCATTCCTTTTCAGACGTTCATGATCTATCAGCTGATGTTTGCCATCATCACTCCGGCGCTCATCAGCGGAGCATTCGCCGAACGCATGAAGTTCAGCGCGATGGCCCTCTTTATGGTGTTGTGGTCCATCGTGGTTTACAGCCCGATGGCGCACATGGTTTGGGGCAAGGGTGGCCTCCTGAATGCAGCCTTGGGCGGCGCATTCCCTACGCTGGATTTCGCTGGGGGCACCGTGGTGCATGTGACCTCCGGAGTTTCCGCGCTGGTATGTGCGCTCTATTTGGGCAAACGTGTGGGCTATCCGAGAGAGCCTATGCCGCCGCATAGCGTCGTCTTAAGTTTTATTGGGGCGTGCATGCTCTGGGTGGGTTGGTTCGGGTTTAATGCCGGCAGCGCCCTGGCCGCAGGAACTCTGGCCACGAGCGCTTTTGTTGCCACGCATTTTGGGGCTGCTGCCGCCGCGATCGGTTGGGGTGCCGCTGAATGGCTGCGCAACGGCAAGCCCAGCGCCTTGGGAGCGATTTCCGGCGCGGTGGCAGGATTGGTGGCGATTACTCCTGCCGCCGGTTTTGTCAGCCCGATGTCCGCTCTGGCGATTGGCCTGATCGCCGGCGTCTTCTGCTACTACATGGTGGCCGTGGTCAAGGCGAAGTTTGGGTATGACGATACTCTCGACGCCTTCGGTGTTCACGGCGCGGGCGGAACCTTGGGAGCGCTGCTCACCGGAGTATTTGCTTCCAGCGCGATCAATCCCATCTTCAAGGATGCGCACGGCAATGTACTGCCCTCCGGGTTGATCGAAGGCAATGCTCATCAGTTGCTCAATCAGTTCGTAGGAGTTGCCATAGCCTGGGGCTTGGGGATTGTGGGCACTCTGATCGTCCTTACCATTGTGGATAAGACAATCGGTCTGCGCGTTTCCCATGAGCATGAGATTCAGGGCCTCGATCTCTCCCAGCACGGAGAAGAGGGCTATTACTGGGAAGTTCCCGTTTAGCCAGCGTCGCGGAACGCAGTGGCAGAACAGGGCTTTTGCAGTAAGTT
Organism: Terriglobales bacterium; assembly: GCA_025927855.1. GTDB lineage: Bacteria > Acidobacteriota > Terriglobia > Terriglobales > Acidobacteriaceae > JAICKN01. The sequence continues at coordinate 7,961 of JAICKN010000037.1, read as the reverse complement.
CAATTGCAAGAATGTCTTCCGGGATCGAAAGGCATTCTTGCAAGTTTTTGTTTCAATAAGTACCGGTGATTATCCAGATAAATAGTTTCAATTTCCGTCCGGCCTGCCCTGCGAGTACATTGAGATAGTCATGAGCGTTTCTGTCTGGGGAAGGGAAGAGTTGCGCCAACCATTGATTCGCAGGCGGATTCTCCAAATGCGCTCGTCAACTAGCAGGGGCAAATGAGCACGGCAGCTCCCATTGCGCACGATTTGCGGGATTTTTATACATCGGAAATCTCCCGCATTCAGCGGCAATTTGCGGAAACCGGGGATGGCCGTCAAGCGGTCCTTCAGCGCACGGTGTTGGTGGAAACGATTGCCCAACGGCTTTGGAAGGAGCTGATTTCTCCCGAGGAACGTGGCCCCGAAGGATTTGCGATGGTGGCGCTCGGTGGTTTTGGACGGGCCTGGCTTTTTCCTCACTCCGATATTGATCTGCTGTTTCTGCATGCGGGCCGGGGAACCGAAGAATCCTACAAGGACCGCATCCGCAGATTTTCTCAGGAACTCTGGGACCTTCGATTAAAGCTCAGTCCGACCACGCGTACTCTTGCGGAATGCGACCGCTTTGATTCCGAGAACGTGGAATTTACGATTTCTCTGCTGGATTGCCGCTACCTTGCGGGAGATCGCGGCCTCTTTGATCGCCTGCATGACAAATTAATTCCCAAGCTCGTCATGCGGGAATCGCAAAGCCTGGTGCAAAGCCTAACGGAAGTGACCCGCCACCGGCATGCGAAATACGGCAACACCGTCTTTCATCTCGAGCCGAACATCAAGGAAACTCCCGGCGGCCTGCGCGACTATAACGTTGCCTGCTGGCTCTCATTGATTTCCGCCATGGACAAGCTGCAAGGCTGGCCGGGCGCGGAATCATCGCTTCCCGCTTCAGTGCAGAGACAATTCGGCCCGGCGCTGGATTTCCTGATGGCGACGCGCTGCTTCCTCCATTTCCGTCACGGCCGCGACGACAACACCCTGAGCTGGGAGGCGCAGGATGAGGCCACCATCTTAAAAATCGGCGCAGCAGAACTTTCCCTGAACAACGCCGCGGACTGGATGAGAATTTATTTTCGCCATGCCCGCGCCGTGCATCGCGCCTCCGTTCAATTGCTGGAAGAAGTCCCGGCGGCGAAGTCTTCACTGTATCGCCACTTTCAAAACCTGCGGTCCCGGGTCTCGAATTCCGATTTTTCGGTAGTGGATGGTTTCATCTTTCTACAGCAGCCTTCAGGCCTGCACGATCCGCAATTGCTGCTGCGGCTTTTCGAATTCATGGCCCACCATGGCCTCAAATTGAGCACAACGACCGAATATCGCATTGAGCATGTGCTGCCTTCTCTCGCCGCCGCGCCTCCCAAAGGCGCTGAGTTATGGTCGTATCTGCAAGCGATTCTGATGGAGCCGCATGCGGCCGATGCTATGCGGGCCATGCACTCCCTCCACTTGCTCACGCTCCTTCTCCCGGAGTTGAAGATCATTGATTCTTTGGTGGTGCGCGATTTTTACCATCGCTTTACCGTAGACGAGCATTCATTCCTCGCCATTGAATGCCTGCATCGCGCCAAGCGGTCGCAATCGGAATGGGACCGCCGCTACGGAGACATTCTGCAGGAGCTGGAGCAGCCCGATTTGCTCTATCTCGCGCTGCTCCTGCACGATGTGGGCAAGGGTACGCCATCCGAAAATCATGTGACTGCAAGTCTTGAAATCGCCACGCAATGTTTGGAGCAGCTCGATCTCGACCCCGCCGACCGGGAGACAGTTTTGTTCCTTATTGGAAGCCATCTTGACATCTCCACTACTTTGCGCCGCGACATCTTCGATCCGGATACAATCAAGCTCTTTGCGGAAAAGATGGGCACGCCGGAGCGGCTCAAAATGCTCTGCCTCCTTACCTACGCGGATATTAAGGCCGTCAACCCCGAGGCGCTCACTCCATGGAAAGCTGAAAACGTGTACCAGCTTTACATCAGCACTGCGAATTACCTGAGCCGCAGCGCCGACCAACCATTGCACGACGGAAACGAGACGCTTACGCGCCTGCAGAATTTCGCTTCGTTGCCGGGCCAAAAATTAAAGGCCTTTTTGGAAGGACTGCCAGCGCGCTACCTCCGCGTTCATTCCGCCGAGAGTGTTTTGCAGCAAATCGAAATGGCGGAAAAGCTGGCGGAAAATCCTGTGCAGCTTGCTCTAACACGAGGGCGAAACTGGTATGAGCTTTCGATTGTTGTCGCCGACCGTCCGTTTCTCTTCGCTACTATCGCGGGAACGCTCGCGGCCTGGGGAATGAACATCGTTAAGGCTAACGCTTTCTCCAATGCCGCAGGCGTCGTGCTCGATACGTTTTACTTTACGGACCGCTTTCGCACGCTGGAACTGAATCTGCCGGAATGGGAGCGCTTCAAGCGCAGCATCAGCGATGTATTGGTGGGCGAAGCTGATGTGAACAAAATGCTGCGTGACCGTGTTCGCTCTGACCGTGGCGGTCCTGCAAAGGTGAAAGTAGAAACTAAGCTTGAGTTTGATAACGAATGCTCCTCGCATAGCACGCTTCTGCAGATCATCGCGCAGGACCGGCCCGGCCTGTTGCATCGCATCTGTTCGTGCTTCGCGAACAGCCGATGCAATATTGATCTCGCGCTGATTGATACCGAAGGCCAAATGGCCATTGACGTCTTCTATCTCACCTCGGCAGGCGCAAAGCTCAGCGCTGAAGAGCAGAACAACTTGCAAGCTTCACTCGCGGAAGCGCTCAGCAACAGTTGAAACTGTATTCGCTCGCGCGAACCACCTCACAGCTTATATAGCGGCACAAAAATGTTAATCTGTTCACTTCACGGAGGAGATGAGCGTGCGCTTTCTTGATCGGCTTCAACCGCTTGCCCTGCTGGTTCTGCGGGTTACATTGGGCGTCATCATGATCGCCCACGGAAAACAAAAAGTGTTTGGCGGAATGGAGCGCCATGTGCAAAGCGTAATTCATCTCGGTTTGCCGGGCTGGATGGCATATCTATCTGCTGGGGCCGAATTTTTTGGCGGCATTCTTGTACTCGTGGGCCTGATTACCCGGCTTGCCTCGCTCGCCGTTTGCATCAACATGTGCGTCGCCATCGCAGGAGTGCACTGGAAGAATGGCTTGGTGGGCAATGGCGGCTACCAATTTCCCTTGGCCCTGGCCGCAATCGCCTTCGCGCTTATTTTTTACGGAGCCGGCCCTATTAGCTTGGATAGCATTGTCTGGGGTCGCCGAAGATCCCGTGCCAAAGCGTAATTCCGTCCGCATGGGTGCCGATTTTAAGTTGAAGAATCAATTCCGAGGACATTTCTAAACGTCACATGCCCGCGCATGTTCCCCTTCTTGATCTGCAGCATATCCGTGTGATGCGCGGTGGGACCATTGCGCTCGACGACTTCACCTTGCTCATTCAACACAATGAGCATGTAGCCATTCTCGGCCCGAATGGATGCGGCAAATCCACGCTGATTAAAACCATTACCCGCGAATGCTATCCGGTAATTCACGAGCATTCGAAAATAAACATTATGGGCCGCGACCGCTGGAATATTTTCGAGCTGCGCTCGATGCTCGGCATTGTTTCTAATGATCTGCTGGCCATGTGCGCGGGAGAAGGACGCGGCCAGGATGTTGTTCTCTCAGGATTTTTCAGCAGCACGGATATTTTCCCCAACCACCAGGTCACTCCCCAGCAAAAAGCATTGGCGGCGGCTACGCTCGCCCGGCTCGGGGTCGCACACCTCGCAGATCGTCCCGTTGCTGAAATGTCTTCTGGAGAAGCTAAGCGGGTTCTGATCGCCCGCGCCTTGGTTCATCAGCCCAAAGCATTGTTGTTCGACGAACCCAGCAACTCGCTTGACATCGCCGCGCAACAGGAACTGCGGCAAACCATGTGTTCGCTGGCCAATTCAGGAATCGGGATTATTCTGGTTACGCACGAACTCCACGACATCATTCCGGAAATTGACCGTGTGGTCCTGATGGCAAAAGGCCGGCTCATCGCCGATGGCCCCAAAGAAGAAGTGCTGACATCAGAGCGGCTGTCAAAGCTATTCGGCATCCCCGTCGAAATCAGCCGGAAGAACGGCCATTACTATCTATCATAGGAATGGATGACGCAAAACAGATTGATTCGGGCGGCTCATTCGGTTTTCAAAATCCTTGAAGGCTCAATACGCAAAGCCCGCCGGACTGCCGGGAAGGCTGCCGTGAACATAACTCCCGCCGTTATAGCAAGGGTAAATCCAACAAGTTGTAGATTGATGGACTCTATGGAGAAGAGGATCGTGCCGAAATATTGTCGGCACAACAACCCCAGTCCAATTCCAACGATTGCTCCTGGTACCAGCATAGCAACTACGCCCGACACCACCGACCAGGCAACACGGCGAGCGGGCGCACCAATAGCAATCCGGATACCGATTTCGCGCTGCCGTTGCAGCACAGAATAACTGAGCACACCATATAGCCCGATGATTGAGAGCGCCAGCGCCACACCTGCGAAAAACAGCGACATGATGGCAAGCAACCGTTCACGGATCGTGTTTTGTTCCACAAGTTCGTTTTGCGTACGAATCTCAGTCACGCGGAACGCGGGTTCAGCCCGGGTTATGCGTTGCCGCAATGTGGAAGCCAACGATGCGATATTGCCATCAGCGCTCCGAACCACAAAAGTTGCCGATCCATTCATGATTGGCTGTGGCGAAGTGAATGGCAAATACACTGTTGCGTGCATCGGTTCACGTACATCAACATAACGAGCATCGCCCGTGATGCCGATGACGTTACAAGTTATTGTTTTGCCCGCGATGGCGGTTTGGAATGAACGACCGAGCGCGTCTTGGCCATTAAGATATTGGCGTACAAACTCCTGATTGACGAGTACGGAGCCCGGATATGGATCTCCCTCCTGTAATTCTCGACCACTTACCAGCGGAATGCGCATGGTTTCCAGCCAATTCGGAGAGATCGCCAGGAAATATGCCTCTTGGTTCAAAGAGGGTTTACCGTTGAATAAAATCTGTTCGCTCCACCATGCCCCATTGAACAGGGGCCAAGTAGAAATTGCCGCGGATGTTACACCGGTTACGTTCCGGAGTTCGTCGCGGACGTGCTCCCATTGAGACAAAGCCAATTCCTGACGAGTGGTAACGTCAAGATTGATGAGATGGTCGGGATCGAAGCCAAGCGGTTGGCTGGCTAGACGATGGAAACTAGCGGCAAAAAGCGCAGTTACGAAAACTACAAGTACGCAAAATGCAACTTGTACTCCCGCCAGGAAGTTCATGGAACGGTGGCGCACTGGCTCTGTTGCGCCGCGGAGAGCAGCAGCAGGATCAATGAGACGCAATCGCAATGCTGGAATGCCACCAAACGAAAGAGTCGCGAGAAACACGAGCGCTGCGGAGAATGCGCTGACCCGCCAATCATAGCTGAGGGAAATCGCAATGGGAGTAGACGCAGAACTAATTTGATTGACGATAAATGGCGCTGCCCACGCGGCGAAAAGCGAACCAAAAATACAGGCGAGGAGGCTGATGAGTGCGCTCTCAATGAGCACGAGTTGAATCAGCCGCAGCCGGCCCGCGCCAATGGAAACTCTCAGGGCCATTTCCCGCGAACGTGCCTGTGCGCGTCCCACCATCAAGTTCGCGACATTGACGCAAGCGATTAGAAGAACCAGAAAAACTACGAGTGCGAGTATGGTCAAAGGACGGCGGTACAGGTGCTGCACTTCGGAAAATCCCGAGCCCGCCGGTTCAAGAAAAAGTTCAGAAGCGAGGTACTGCTGAAGCCGTGCCGCAGAGTCGCCATGCCGGGATTTTGCGCGTTCTACTCTCTCTGCACGTTCGACAGCCATAAGCTTTTGACGCACAATCTCCGGTGAGGAGCCATGCGCAAGGTGGGCCCATATACGGACCCATGCAATACCAGGCTGAGAAACGAGCTTCGTCATCATCGTAGGGACGAAGAGATCAGTGATCAACCCTGGGTCTGTTCCGGTAAATCCCTTCGCCGAGACACCGACAATTTCATAGGAATCATTTCCAAAACTGAACTTGCGGCCGACTACATGGGGATCGCGTCCAAACCGCCGGTTCCAGGCATCCCATGACAGAACGGCGACAGGGCTATTTCCCGGGCTGACGTCATCGCTGGGCAGCAAGAGGCGGCCAAGAGCTGGATTCAATCCGAATGAGTTGAACATTGAACCAGAGACAAACTGGAGGCGCATATGTTCACTCTGCTCGTTGCTTCCAAATGTCAGGTCCGCAAGTAGCGGCGCTGATATGGCCAGCAATTCACCGCCACCGGGCTTCATCACAGCGCGGAGTTGTTGGAACTGAGGATAATCGAACGCCTGGGTGGTCTGGATGTCTCCTTTCGCATCCATGTACGGAAAAGTAAGCACATATAACCGGCTTGGATTGACGACCGGCAGCGGGCGCAGGACCATCGCATCGAGTAGCCGAAATACTGAAAGACATGCGCCCATGGCAAGCGCGAGAGAAAGAATCGCGGCGGCGCTCGTGACCTTGCTTTTGCGAAGCTGACGGTAGCCAAAAATAATATCGGCGCACAAGGAGTCCAATCCCATGGCGAGTCGAACCTCCTGGCTTTGTTCGCGAACTTTCAAGGGAGAGCCGAACGCGCGCCGTGCTTCCGCCGGATCACGTCCGTGCTCAATCGCCTCTGCGATGTGCGATTCAATCTCCTCGTCAATCTCATTTACGAGACGATCGCCACGGAATACGTTTGCAATGCGGGACCAATAGGACATTTCATGCCATCCTTAAAACTCGGTTCACAGCGGCAGTCACTGTCCGCCAGCGATCTTCTTCGGACGCAAGCTGCTGTTTCCCTATTGCCGTAAGCTCGTAGAGGCGCGCTCTTCGTCCTGTATCTTTGGTGACCCATTCGGAGCGTATCCAGCCAGCCTCTTCCATTCTGTGCAGAGCCGGATAAAGAGACCCTTCCTCCACAGCAAGGATTTCATTTGATATGTCCTTAATCGCCGACATAATTCCGTATCCATGCAAACGAGGCCGGCGGAAAAGAATATTCAGCACCAATAAATCAAGAGAGCCTTGCAGATTATCTGTTTTCTTCATACTCAGACGTCATAATACATAGATGTCTATGCTATGTCAAAGCTAAATGGTCTCGCGGTTAAGCAAAGAACTCAGCCAAATGGGCAGGAATTACCTTTTAGAGAGAAATATCAGTTCGCGCCGCTAACCTGGATTTGGTAAACCATGTCGGGCCGGGCCCTGCCACTCCAGTCAAGAACATGCAAGTAGAAAGTAAGCGGAGAAGTCGCGCTCCCCGGGACCTGTAGTTGCAGGCTCGAATCTAGAGTGCTCGGGCTTTCATCATCGTTGATGCAGGAATCGTTGAAGTCATTTGGATTCGGATCGAGCACCGCCGGCGGTTGCAGAAAGGCCTGTGCCGGATCTTTGCAGATGGAAAGGCGCGCGCCACTGCTGTCCACAATCTCAATGACCGAGTCCAGTGGGCTGGGCGGGTTGAGTTGCTGGGCAAAAATGCCAATAAAAACAGTCGCCCCCGGGTTTGCGCTAAGTTTGTAGTAGTCGGTATCTGCGCCGCTTGCGCTTGGATCGTCATAAGGGCTTATGGAAGCCATAAAAGCGCCATTGCTGAGCGGGGTGGCCGTCTGAATCGTGTCGTTTCTCCCTAAAAAGCTGGCATTCACCGTCAAAGAAAAGCTTTGCGTCGCCGTCTGCGCAGGCGAACCGGAATCAGTCAGTAAGACTGTGAATGTGGATGTGCCCAAAGTAGTCGGCGTGCCATGAATTAATCCAGTGGAGTCAAGCATTAAACCTGCTGGAAGGCTGCCGCTCTGAATGCTCCAGTTGTACGGTGGTGTTCCCTGGGTGGC